>CALWKZ010000001.1 GCA_944381385.1 uncultured Anaerotignum sp.
CATTGCCACTGTCGATAACGGCGTGGTGACCGGTGTGGCTCCTGGGGAAACCACCATCACGGCCACGGCCACCGACGGCAGCAACGTGTTCGCCTCCTGTAAAGTGGAGGTTGTCCAGCTGGTGACATACGTTGGGGCGGACAGGAACGGGGTGAACCCTAGCACGGCGGAAGCAACCATAACGGAAACCCACCCCGGTTACCTGACAATCTATTACGAAGTTGGGCCGACAAACGCAAACGATAAAAGCGTGGAGGCCTGGACGGACCGTCCGGACATCTCAAAGGTGGAAAAGGTGACGCCTGTTTCCGACCAAGGCATCGGCTCCATAACCATCTATGTGACGGGTACGGATCCCACCACACAAACGATTATCCAGGTTAGTGCCAAGGCCACAGATGGCAGCGGCGTGGGGTCTGGTTTTGGCACATTGATCATAAATCGAGGGGTGGATGCTATCCAACTGAGCGAGACCAACCTGGCGCTGAAGATAGGAGCTACCCGCCAGATCGAGGCTGTGGCCTTGCCGAACTATGCCTATAACAAAACCGTGGTTTGGAGCAGCAGCAATGAAAGCGTTGCCACCGTAGACCAAGCGGGGAACGTAAAAGCTGTGGGCAAGGGCACTGCCGTGATCACAGCAGCAGCCAAGGATGGCAGCGGCGCGACGGCAACCTGTACTGTGACGGTACAGAAAAAATCTTCTTCTTATGTGGAGTATAATCTGAATTTCGACGCCAATGGCGGAGATTCCATGAGCACTACCGTGGAAGAGGGGAATATTCCTATCGATCTGGATCAGTACGTTCCCACCCGGAACGGGTATCAATTTGTGGGATGGTATGCTGACGAGGAGTTGACAAAGCCCATTGATACCATCACTTTGACGGAAAGCGCTAAGATTTACGCGAAATGGGAGAAAATAGAGGAAGAAGTAGAAGAAGAAATCAAGGAAGAAATTGAGGAAGAAGAGCAGGAGGAAACGGCAGAACCGGAAGAAACGGCAGTCTCTTTCACGGATGTACGGGAAAGCGACTGGTTCTATCAAGCCGTATCCTACGCTGTGGATAATAATCTCATGAGCGGCATGGGCGACGGTACTTTCTCCCCTAATACGCCTTTGAACCGGGAAATGCTGGCGGTCATCCTCTACAATCTGGCGGAACGCCCGGCAAGTGATACAGTAACGGCATTTGCGGATGTATCCTCCGGCCAGTGGTACACAGAGGCCATCCTTTGGGCGGCGGAAAATAATATTGTAGCCGGTTATGACGATGGCAGCTATGGCGTGGGCCAGCCTGTTACCAGAGAGGAATTTGCTGCTATCCTGTACCGCTTCGCTAATTTCTACGGCTATGACACCACCGTATTGAGCGGAACAGCCAGAACATACAGCGATTTCGGCAAGGCGTCTTCCTACGCGGAGGCGGCTTTGATCTGGGCGGTGGATGCCGGTATCATCAGCGGCATGGACGACGGCACACTGGCCCCTCAGGGACGGACCACCAGAGCCGAGGCGGCCACGATGCTGATGAATTTCTGCGAGAACGCAGTAAAATAAGGAGTTTATGGCATTGGAAAAGAGCCGTAAGGGAAGCGGGCTTTTATAAAGAAGGACATATGGCTGGAAATCCTTGTGACACAGGGATTCCAGCCGTATTTTTTTGCGGGGCGGGCCGGTTTTTCGCAAAGCGCGGGGGATTCACTTTTTTTTGACTTGTCCCCGCGGATTATGCTATAATCGTAATATTATGAAGAAATAGAACTGGAGGGAAAAGGATGTCTGAAGATAGACAGAGCCATATCCGAAATTTTTGTATCGTGGCCCATATCGACCACGGAAAATCTACATTAGCTGACCGGCTGATCCAGAAAACGGGACTGCTTACGGAACGGGAAATGCAGGAGCAGGTGCTGGACAACATGGATCTGGAACGGGAAAGAGGCATTACCATCAAATCCCAGGCAGTGCGCTTGATCTATCAGGCGCAGAACGGCGAGGAATACGAGTTTAATCTGATCGATACACCGGGACACGTCGACTTTAACTATGAGGTATCCCGTTCTTTGGCTGCCTGCGAGGGGGCTATCCTCATTGTGGACGCGGCCCAGGGCATTGAGGCCCAGACCCTGGCCAATGTGTATCTGGCTTTGGACAACAATCTGGAAATACTGCCCGTTATCAATAAAATCGACCTGCCCAGCGCCAACCCCGCCTGGGCGAAACAGGAAATAGAGGATATCATCGGCATCCCCGCCGAGGACGCGCCGGAGATTTCCGCCAAAAACGGCATCAATATCGAGGAGGTGCTGGAGCGGATCATTACGGATATTCCCGCGCCCTCCGGCGATTTGGACGCGCCTTTGAAGGCGCTGGTTTTTGACAGCGTATATGACCAGTACCGGGGCGTTATCGTTTTGATGCGTATTTTTGACGGTGTGATCAAAAAAGGCTCTAAGGTGAAAATGATGGCTACCGGCAAGGAGTTTGATGTAGTGGAGGTAGGTGTGTTCGGCCCCGGACGTTTCCTGCCTGCGGACGAGCTGCGGGCCGGTATGGTAGGCTATTTTACCGCAAGTATCAAGAATGTATCCGATACCCGGGTGGGGGATACGGTCACAGACGCCGCCAATCCCACGGCAGAAGCCCTGCCCGGCTATAAAAAGGTCAACCCTATGGTATACTGCGGCATTTTCCCGGCGGATGGGGCGAAATATCCCGATCTGCGGGACGCTTTGGAAAAATTGCAGCTCAATGACGCTTCCCTGTTCTTTGAACCGGAGACTTCCGTCGCTTTGGGCTTTGGGTTCCGCTGCGGCTTTTTGGGCCTGCTGCATCTGGAAATCATCCAGGAACGTCTGGAAAGAGAGTATAATCTGGATCTGGTCACCACGGCGCCCAGTGTAATTTATAAAGTATATCTGACAGACGGCACCCAGTTCGATCTGTCCAATCCCAGCAATATGCCGGACCCGGCGCGTATTCTGAAAATGGAGGAGCCTATCGTAAAGGCGGAGATCATGCTGCCCAAGGATTATATCGGCCCCATCATGGAACTGTGCCAGCAGCGGCGGGGGGATTATATCAGCATGGAATATCTGGACGAGAGCAGGGCCATGCTGACCTATGAAATGCCTTTGAACGAGATCATTTACGATTTCTTTGATGTGCTGAAATCCAGAAGCCGGGGCTATGCCTCTTTTGATTACAGCCTGATCGGGTATAAGGAAAGCGAGCTGGTGAAGCTGGATATCCTGGTGAATAAGGAGCCTGTGGATGCACTTTCCTTTATTGTTCATAAGGCGTCTGCCGTGGAGCGGGGCAGAAAGATGTGTGAAAAGCTGAAAAAGGAGATCCCCAGACATTTGTTCGAGATCCCTATCCAGGCGGCCATCGGCAGCAAAATCATTGCCCGGGAGACCATCTCCGCCCTGCGGAAGGACGTATTGGCGAAATGCTACGGCGGCGATATCACACGTAAGAAAAAGCTGCTGGAAAAACAGAAGGAAGGCAAGAAGCGGATGCGCCAGATCGGCAGCGTAGAGGTGCCGCAGCAGGCGTTTATGAGCGTGCTGAAGCTGGAGGAGGAATAAAGTATGACATGGGCTTAAAACCCAGTAAAATCAAGACTTCCAGAGGTTTTCTATGCTGATTTTGAGGCACTTAAATTCCTTGATTTTGACAGATGTGTAAGTAAAATGATTACGAAAACAGATAGGAAAACAGTATAAAAGGGAATTTTTATACTGTTTTTTTGTTGCCCAAAATAGTGACAAGTTTCGACAGAAGAAAAAAAACACCTCGTTTTTGAGAAAATGTTTCGCAAATTATGACAAAATAAAGCATTTGAATATTGAAATGTGAAGAGGAGGTTTGTCATCTGTTTTGAGGCGATATTCTTCTTCCAGAGGTATGAGGAAGAAGAACCTTGTGCGTATGCTACGGCTATATTATTTTTAGAATCAAAGCAGTAAAGCTATGATTTATATAATTATAATAAGATGTTTGGAAGAGAA
>CALWKZ010000002.1 GCA_944381385.1 uncultured Anaerotignum sp.
TTCCAGATATTACCCAGACCAACCGCAGAACCGGCAGCAGAGAGGATAAAACCTATTTTGGAACCAAATTGGCCACGATTTTCAACTGTAGTTGACATAGTATTCCTCCTTTTTGAAAAAGATACCCGCTTTTTGTTACGCCGGAAAGTTGGAGCGGGCACATTGCTTCCCGACACATCAAAGCACGACGAAGTTTACCAGAATAAGCAGAAAAGTAATATAACAGGTTTTGCTTTTATACTTTTATATGATTTCGCTTTTGCAGGGTCACGCTTTTTCCTATCCTCCTTTTTTGAAATGATTGTCTGATAAGAGTCGAACTTTAATTTAAAAAATGGTTACTGAGACGAGAAAATTTCTTTTCCCTACCATTACTTTATAAAATTTTTATAAAGAAATCCATAAAGATTTTGTTAAGAAGTGGCGAAAATGTAAATAAATGGCGAAAAATCAAGGGCTTGATTGTCAAAATTTTTTTGGAAAAAGGGGAAAATGGAAAAAACTGGAAGAAAATAATAGATTGGACAGAAAAAAACGCGGAAAAGTGGAAAAATTGTACAAAAATAAGTACATAAGAAAAAGGGTGCTATTGTACAAAAAGTTTACTATGAAGAAATTCATGGAAGGACGCGGATAAAAAAGATCTCCCGAAGGAGATCTTTTGAAATAGTATCCGATTAGGAAATGGACATACCCAGAAACATACCCGCGATAATGATGATGATGATCGCGATAGGCGCTACGATTCTCAGCAGGAATGCCCACAGAGGAGCCAGTGCGAATTTGTATTTGCCGTCGGAAGTTGCTTCCTTGATGGCGTTGTCTGTGCCCCAGATCCAGCCTGCGAATACAGTGGTGGTCAGCGCGCCCAGAGGCAGCAGCAGACGGTCGGTCAGGTATTCCATAAAGTCGCCGAAGATCGGGTAGGAGATGCCTTCGCGGCTGATCCAGATACCCTTCAGATCCATGTATGCCTGAGACAGTGTGTAGAATACACCGATGATGAACAGCACCACGCTGACCATAACAACGGTTTTCTTACGTTCCATACCTTTTTCTTCTACCAGGAAGGCAACCGTACCTTCCAAAATGGAGGTGGAAGAGGTTACCGCCGCGAAGAACAGCAGGAAGTAGAACAAAATACCAAAGATCGTGCCGCCGGGGATAGACATGAATACGCCGGCCAGTGTAGCGAATGCGAAGCCGCCGCCCATACCAGGGTCGATGCCGGTTGCGAATACGGCGGGGATGATCATGAAGCCTGCGAACAGAGCTACGCAGGTATCCAGGAAACAGATGATGCCTGTGTTGGTGATCAGGTTATCGTCTTTGCTCAGGTAGGAAGCGTATGTAATCATAACGCCCATACCAAGGGACAGGGAGAAGAACGCCTGGCCCAGTGCTACCAGGAACGCGTTTGCGTCGATAGTAGAAGGATCGAAGTGCAGCATGTACATTACGCCTGCGTCCGCGCCGGGCAGTGTGCAGGAGCGGATCATCAGACCGATCAGCAGGATGAACAGCAGAGGCATGAGGATCTTGCTCATTTTTTCAATACCCTCCGCAACACCGCGGCTGATGATAAATGCCGTCAGGAACAGGAAGATCAGAGGGAAAATGATGGCGCCCTGCAGAGGGAAGCCGTTTGCGCCCAGCATGTTCAGGAAGTAGCCCATGGGATCGGCGTAAATGGTGGAGGACTCGATGATATATCCGACGATATATTTCATGGTCCAGCCGCCTACCTGACAGTAGTAGCAGAGGATGATGAAGCCGGTCAGGACGCCTAAGCCGCCGACCCAGGCGAATTTGGAATTCAGTTCACGGATAGCGCCGATGGCGTTTTTCTGTGTTTTACGACCCAGAACGAATTCGCCCAGCATTACGGTAGTACCGATGAATACAACCATCAGGATGTAGATTACCAGGAAAGCGCCGCCGCCGCAGCTGTATGCTTTGCCGGGGAATTTCCAGATATTGCCCAAGCCAACTGCGGAGCCGGCTGCGGAGAGGATGAAGCCTATCTTGGACCCAAATTGTCCACGGTTTTCAGTCGAAGCAGTCATAGTATTTCCTCCTTGTACGAAATTTTATAAAAAGTATGAGTTCTGCGTTTTGTTCCGCGGGTGCCCTTTTGACACGAGCCGGGGCCGTTCTGCCGCGGAACGGGCTGTGCCGGGTATTTCCCTCCCTCCTTATGTTTATTTTACTGAAACTGTTCTCCTTGTATCAGGAAACAATTTCCACACAACTGTATTTTATCGTATTTATGCCATAATTTCAATAGAAAACATAAAAATTATTGTACTTTTTTGTGTTAAATGCATATCTAATTTGTGAAAAGATTGATAAATCAATAAAAATAGATATAATACCCCTTTTGAAACGAATATAAATTTGTATATGAAAAGTAAAATATTTACAAAAAATTTATGACAAAAATGGAAATATAAGGAATAAAAACAAAAATATGCGGTTTTAAATGGAAGAAAATGGAAATTGTCAGACAAATTTGAAGCGAAAAACAGAAAGACTGGAGAGGCCGGAAAAAGAGAAGGCCGGAATTACGGGAAAAGCGAAAGAAAAAGTTTCTTTGTGGGAAAAAATATGTCGGGAAAGGAAAGCAGGGGGGGCGGACTGCAAGATGGGGGTTTAGAAAAATATGCAGAAAAAAGGCATGAGACGATCGGATGCGATGGTCTCATGCCTGGAAGGATTTGAAATCAAGAGGCGGGAAGGAGTTGGTCAAAGAGCTTATAATACTGCCAGCCGATAAACAGCTCCAGCTTTTCCTGCTGCTCGGCGGAAAGCTCTGAGAGATAGTTCCCGTCAGCGTCTACACTGTACATATCCGACAGGACGGGAAGCTCTTTCCGCAGCTGGTTGTCGAAGGAGATCAGCGGGGACAGGTCCTCGGCGCCGATCAGCTCCGCTGTCAGTGCGCCCAGATAGTTGGCGCTGATGATATGGTTTTCCGGCAGTGCCGCCGATTTTATATTTTCGGAGAAGCCGCAGAGCTCGTTGGAGCTGTCGTTGGCCCAGATCACAAAAGGGGTTTCATAGATGGCCGTCTGCTCTTCCGGCGTGCCGTTGGTATCAATGGGATAATCCAGCAGATCGAAGAAAGCGGTGCCGTTGGAGAATCCCGGCAAATGGTCGCCGAAGTAAACCAGAACGATGGGTTCCTCCGAAGATTCCGCGTATTCCACCAGACGGCCGATCTGCTCATCGGCGTCGGTCATGCCGTAGAAATACTGGGTCAGAAGGTCGGTTTCCGTTTCGGTCAGTTCCACATCTGTGGAGAAATTTTGCGCCAAGTTCCCGTATTTTCCTTCGTAGGGGCCATGGTTCTGGATGGTTACCGTAAAGGAGAACAGAGGCGCGTCGCTTTCATCCAGGTGCTCCTCGAAGGTTTTGAGGATCATATCCATGGTGGCCTCCTCGTTGACATATCCGCCTAAGCCCTGGGTGGCCAGATCGAAGGAATCCTCTAAAAACAGGCATTCCTCAAAGCCCAGATCCGGGTATACGTTCTGGCGGTTGTAGAACCAGGCGTAGCCGGGATGGATGGAAAGGGTATCGTAGCCTGCCTGGGCCAGACGATAGGGCAGAGCGTCTATCTCATGGCGGATGAAATTATAGGAGGGCAGTGCCGTATCCAAAAATCGGGTGGAAAGACCCGTCAGGGCGTCGTACTCCGTGTTGGAGGTGCCGCCGCCAAAATTGGCTGCGACGATATGGCCGCTGACGGCATTTTCCTTCTGGCACAATGCACGGAAGTTTTCCATAGGATCTGTATAGCCTTCAAAGCTGATATGGCTATTTTCGCTCAGGTCGGAGTAGGCTTCACCCATAATCATGATGATATGGGGCATTTTGGATATGTCCGTGGAGGCTGTTTCTTCCTCCAGGGCGTCATAGACCGAGGCGCTGTACCCCTCCGGGGCATGGATGCGGGCGATATTGGCCTGATGGAAAAAGGAATAGACCAGACCCCTGGAATTATACTGGTTGACCTGGAAATAAGGGTTATCGATGACGGGATAGCCGTCATAAAGCCCGGTATCGGCATAGACCGCTGTGTTCAGGCCAAAGCCTGCCGCCAGGAGAACACAGACGCCGATGAGACGTGTTTTCAGGGACGGTCTGGGATTGGCGGAGCGCAGGAAGGCAAACACCAGAACAGCCAGCCCCAGAACTATTCCCAATAGGATCAGAAAGATTTGGCTGGCAGGAAAGGTCTTTAATATGGCAAGGACCTCCTGTACCAGCGTCAGGTCCGTAGGCAGCAGGGGCTCCTGCCGCATGGAGATTTTGATTTTGTCGGAAACGGCCAGAAGCACCCAGACCAGATTAACCAGCAGAACGGAAAAGACTGCCCGTCCCGTTAGAAAATACAGCAGCAGGATCATGGCCAGAAGGGGCAGCAGGTTCCACAGAATCAGTGTGGGACTTTGCAGCAGGTAGTAGGCTACATGAAGATGCCTTGTGGAAGAAATCAGAAAGATCAGCCCCATGGCGACAACGGCGCCGCACAGGAGAAAGATCCATGTTTTTTTCGGGCTGTCTAATCGTAGGGAGAGACGAGTCCTTTCCGTTGGGTCGGATTGGTTTTGGTTCATAAGGGACCCTCCTTTATATGGTTTTTTATGGAAAAGTGGTATTTTCTGATTCGGTATTATAATGGAAATCAGGGGAAAAGTAAAGAAAGTCGGGGGAAAGTTAGAAAAAACAGAGCATTTTTAAGAAAGGGGAAAGTGGCCGGAAAAAGAGGACTCTCCGCCGGAAGGGCAAGGAGGTGATTCTTATAACAGCGGCCGCAGTCTCCCTGGCTTTTTAGCCGGATATACTGCTTTTTTTAGATGAAAGCCGGAAAAAAGGCATTTTTTATTGTCATAAAATAACAGATTTGCTATAATAAATTGATTATGCCATTTTTCGGGGAAATACAACAAGTAGATTTTTAGGAGAAATACCCATGAAAGAAAACAGAGTAGACCAGCGTCATAGAAGAAGGACGCAGGTATATCCCGACTATGAGCGGGAACAGAGATACGCGGAAAAAATGCGGCGCCGGCAGCAGGAGCATAGCTGGCAGGAGCAGGTGGAGCAGGAACGGTACGCCCAGCAGCGCAGATTGGGCACCAGGATGCAGCGCAATCGGATCAAACAGATGGAAATGCGGCGGCGCAGACGGCGGGGAGAGATCCTGCTGTGCATTGGGCTGGTGCTGATTCTGGCGGTGGCGTTTGCGGCGGCAAAGGTGTATACGAAGCTGGATCTGTGGCAGCAGAAAGCGGAAAAACCGGATTTTGTGGCGACGGCGGCGGAATCTTCCGAGGTGGAGGATGAAATCTTAAATATCGCGGTCTTTGGTACCGACGAGGATGGTTTCCGAACGGACGTGAATATCATTGCCAGCTTCCATGTCAAGACCAAGGAACTGCATCTGATCTCCGTGCCGAGAGATACCAGAGTCACCATGACGGACGAGATGATCTCCTATCTGGAGGAAAACGGAAAATATGTGCCCGATAAGACAGGGGTATACGGCCAGTGCAAGCTGACGGAGGTCCATGCCTACGCCGGCGAGGGCAATCGGTGCGCTTTTTCCGTGGCGATGCTGGAGGATCTTCTGGGCATTGATATCGACTATTATGTGAAGGTGGATCTGGACGCCTTCCGGGAGATCGTGGACGCTGTGGGCGGCGTAACCTTTAATGTGGAAGAACGGCTGTATTACTCTGATCCGGTCCAGGGACTGTATATCGACCTGTATCCCGGCGAGCAGGTGCTTAACGGCGAACAGGCGGAAATGCTGGTACGTTACCGTTCTGGCTACGCCCAGGGCGACCTGAAGCGTATCGAAGTACAGCAGGCCTTTATGAAAGCCTTTATCGAGCAGGTGTGCAGCTCCAAGTCCATCCTGGACAATCTGGACAGCCTGATCCGTATCGGTCTGGAAAAGACGGAGACCAATATGCCTTTGTCTGAGGCATTGCAGTACGCCAAGTATATAACCCAAATTGACCCGGCTGCGGTAACAACGGATACGGTGCCCGGCGAAGGCGGTTCCTATTTCGATATCGACGAGGAGGCTACCAAGGAGCTGATCGACTACCGGATCTATGATATTGAACCGGCGGCGGATGAAACAGAGGTCGATTCCCTGACAAATACAACAGAATCAACAGAATCAACGAACGGGTGAGAGCATGAGCAGAAGAACGAAACGAAGTCATAGAGAAGAATATTATGATAATTATGAGGGATATGAGGACTACCGGCCCAGAAAGAAGAAAAAGCAGTTCCATCCCGTTAAGATGTTTTTCAAGATCGTGATTTCCATTGTGGCGGCCTTTCTGGTGCTGTCCGGAGGCGCGGCCTTTGCCTATTATAAAATCACGGGGGAAAGCCCCTTCGGGACGGTGGATATTTCCAATGCTTCCGACATGAATTTTCTGGACGCTCTTTTGAAGCGGAACGTAAAAATGAATGTGGCCGTATTCGGTACGGACAAAGACGGCGCCAGAACGGACGTTATGTTTGTGATCCATTATGACAGCGCTCAGGAGAGCATGGATCTGGTGTCCCTGCCAAGAGATACCAGAGTATCCGTATGCGATGAGGTGGTGCAGAACTACCAGGCGGGAGGACATGTATATAATCAGGTGACGAAGCTGAACGCTATCCATTCCTACAGCGCGGGGGATATGGCCTGCGAGAACACGGTACTGCAAATCGAGGATTTACTGGGCATCAGCGTCGACCATTACATCAAGATCGACCTGGATGCCTTCCGGAAGATCGTGGACGCTGTGGGCGGCGTAGAGGTGGATGTGCCGCAGGACATGGATTATGAGGACCCTGCCCAGGATCTGTATATCCATCTGGATGCGGGCTTGCAGACGCTGGACGGCGACGAGGCGGAGCAGCTGGTGCGTTACCGGAAATATCCTACTGGTGACGAGGGACGTATCGAGGTGCAGCAGCTGTTTTTGAAGGCGCTGGCCCAGAAAGTCCTCAGCAGCGAGACCATCCTGAAAAATCTGCCCGATTATATCGATGTGCTGTATAAGGATGTGGAAACAGACATTTCCCTGACAGACGCTTTGAAATATGTAAATTATATTGAAAAAATCGACCTGAACAAGATCACCATGCAGACCATTCCCGGCGCGGGCCAGTACATCGGCGGCGTTTCCTATTTCGTTCATGACGCGGCGGGGACGGCGGAACTGGTGGATCAGATCTTCTATCAGACAAACGCCGGTACGGATGGGAGCACGGACAGCAAGTCTTTGATCATTGAGGTCTGCAACGGCGGCAATGTGGCCGGCCTGGCGGGACGGTTCACGGAAACCCTGGAGGCAGACGGCTATACGCTGACGGAGCCCACCAATTACACGGGAACACAGTCTGCGCAGACCCGGATACAGGTAAAGAGCGAAGGCGTCGGTGAGGATCTGGTTTCCTATTTTACGGACGCGAAGATCGAGGTAGCGCCGGAGGAAGTGCCGGCAGGCGCGGATATCCGCATTATACTGGGAACAAAGGAATCCTAGAAAGAAGGGGTAGGCTATGGAAGAAATTATGATCATCGGCATCGCCGGCGGCACAGGCAGCGGCAAAACCACACTGACCAACCGGATCAAGGAACGCTTCGGCGAGGATGTAACGGTGGTATACCACGACAATTATTACAAGCGGCATGACGAGATGACCTATGAGGAGCGGTGCCTGCTGAACTATGACCATCCCGACGCCTTTGATACGGATCTGATGATCGAGCATATCAAGTGTCTGCGGCAGGGAGAAGCGGTGCAGTGCCCGGTGTATGACTTTACGGTCCATAACCGTTCCGACCGGTTCGTGGAGATACGGCCCACTAAGGTCATCCTGGTGGAGGGTATCCTGATTTTTGAGAATCAGGAACTGCGGGATTTGATGGATATCAAGGTATTTGTGGACACGGACGCGGACGTTCGCATCCTGCGGCGTATTCTGCGGGACGTAAAGGAGCGGGGGCGGAGCCTGGATTCTGTTGTCAGCCAGTATCTGAACACCGTAAAGCCTATGCATGAACAGTTTGTGGAGCCCAGCAAGCGTTCGGCGGATATTATCGTGCTGGAAGGCGGGCAGAATGTGGTGGCGCTGGATATCCTGATCCAGAGGATCTATGCCCACGTCCATAAGGAGGAGAGAGCATGAGCCTGAAAAGCGCCATCATCAAATCTCTGTCCTATGGGGTGATCTTCAGCCTGCTGTTCAATCTGATGGACCGCTCCGGATTTTCC
>CALWKZ010000003.1 GCA_944381385.1 uncultured Anaerotignum sp.
TTTGCTGCTACTGCGGCAGGCAGCATGGTTTCCAGACCCTGGTTGCCGCTGCCCAGATATGTCATAACAGAGCCGTTGCCGCCGCTCATACGGAAGTCGCAGGCAGCCGCTGTGGTCAGTTTTACATCTGTTACCATGTCATCGGAAAGTTTTCCCGCTTCCACCATTTTCTTCAGACAGGGGCCTACGCCGATGGCATATTTCTTTTCCAGACCAATGGCAGCAATTTTCAGATTCATTTCAATGCCTTCCTTGATGAAGTCCAGATCTTTTACATCCACTTCATTAGCGGCTTTCAGGAAATCTGCGAAGGTATACTGTGTGATATCGAAATCACCGTGTGCTTCCGCAGCCTCTACTTTGACACGCTTGTCCAGTCTGACTACGCCGTCTTTTTCCGCGAATACCATGTTATCGTGAGCATCTTCTGTGATAACATGGGCTTTTTCTGTGTCATTTGTTGCAACGCATTCAATATAGAACTGGCTGCTCTTCAGTACCTTAACGGATACAAAGCCCTGTTCTACCAGTTCTTCGCCTTTTGTCACATGCTCCGGCTTGATGTCGGCAAAAATCTCCATGGTGTTGCCGGGTTTGCTCAGCAGGCAGCCCAGTACGCAGGACAGCTCGATGCCGTTTGTGCCGGTATTGGGGATCTGTACGCTGTAAGCGTTCTTAAAAATATTGGAGCTGATGACCATATCCAGATGTGTTGCGGGCTTCTCCAGCAGTTCACATGCTCTGGAAACAGTCAGACCGATGGCTACGGGTTCTGTACAACCCATGCTGGGCTGCATTTCGCCTTTGATTGCTTCTAACGCTTTTTTGATATCCATAAAAACATTCCTCCTTGTTTTCTTTACAATCCTGTTGCCCATATATAGAGCAAATATCGTGCCAAACAAAAAACAGCCCAAAAAGGCTGTTTTTTATCAATTTATTTTTCAAATTTGAGAAATATTTTTGTGGAATCCCCTCGATTTCTGAAAAAAATTGAAGTGTATTCACTTTTTTTCATTCTATTGCCAAAAAACATCTGTTTTTCGGAAAAAATACGTCCTTTGTTCTTTCAAAGATTGTTAAAAAATAAATTTCTCATTTTTGAAAAGCATTCTTATTTTTGAGAATCACAGAAGGCTGTATTTTTTCAGTTTCCGGTACAGGGTTGCCCGGCTGATTTGCAGAGTTTCCGCCAAAGCGTTCTTTTCTTCTAAAGTTGCCGACGGCTTAATCAAACTGGAAAGAACTTTTTTCTCGTAATCCCCCAGAATCTCCTCCAGGGACCAGTTGGAAAATCCCTCGCCGGAACGCAGAACGATATGGTCCGGCAGATCCGAAAGCTCTACTATGGAATCTTCCACAATGTTGGCCAGATATTCCACGATATTTTTCAGTTCCCGCACATTTCCCGGCCAGTCGTAGCTCATCAGCGTCTGCAGCGCCTGCGGGGATACACCTGTAATATTTTTCCCCAGCTTTTGATTGTAGTAAGCAATGTAGTAGTCGATCAGCGGCGGCAGGTCCTCCTTGCGCATCCGCAGAGGCGGCAGCTCGATGGGGATGATATTCAGCCGGTAATACAGATCCTCCCGAAAGGTACCTTCCGCTACCATCTGCTCAATGTTTTTATTAGTGGCGCAGATCACGCGGATATCGATGGGAATGGGTTTTCTTCCGCCGATGCGTTCCACCTGTTTTTCCTGGAGCACCCGCAGCAGCTTCGTCTGCACATGGAGAGGCATATCTCCGATCTCATCCAGAAAGATGGTGCTTTTGTCCGCCAGCTCAAACTTGCCGATGGAACCGTGCTTTTTTGCCCCCGTGAAGGCGCCTTCCTCATAGCCGAAAAGCTCGCTTTCCACCAGATTTTCCGGAATGGCGGCACAGTTGATGGAAATCATCAGTTTATCATGCCGATCACTGAGATTATGGATCATTTTCGCCATGATCTCCTTGCCCGTACCGCTCTCTCCCCGCAGAAATACCGTGGAATCTGATTTCGCAACCTTTCTGCCGATGCGCAGGGCCTCCTGCATTTTGGGGCTTTTGCCTACGAAGGACCAGGCTTTTTCCGCCGTATGCACTACTTTCAGCTGTTCCTCCAGACGGCTCTTGGCCTGATCGGTATAAAGCTTGCTTTCCAAAAGCACACTCATGTACTTTAAAAATTCCTCCAGCTTTGCCGTATTTTTCAGCAGATTCTCCCGCTGCTCCTCCTGAAAAGCGATAATGGAGATCACGCCGACAACAGTCTGCTCCTGAAAGATGGGATAAGCCAGATTTGCCAGTTCCCGGCAGTAACTCCTTTTTTCACAGCCCACACAGTTGGGGTCTTCCGCCACATCCCGGATGATGCCATATTCCCCTGTGGAAAGTACCTTCTGAAAGAAATTGCCGTGGGAAACGGTACTGCCGATTTCCGCCAGATAATCCCCTGTGCCGGCTACACGGATCAGTTCGTTGTCCACCACCGTTACATCGGATTCCAGGATGGAGGCAATGGCCTGTACATATGCCTGGATAAAGGGCTGTATTTTCATCAATGGTGTCATGGCCTGCCTCCTTTCTTATTACCGCTCCGCATTACAGCAGGCTTTTTTCGTACACAGACAGGACTTCCTTCTCTCCTAATCCATAGCAAGGGAAGGTCAGGAGCTTCTGGGGCGTCTCCAGGGCCCGCTTGGTATAATAAGCCAGATCTTCCGCCGTGAATGTTTCGGGAATATCCAGTACATCCTTCATCAGCTGTCCCATTTCCTCAGTAGATGCCAGCCCCAGGCTATCCAAAACAGCTTTTACGTTTTCGTCGTCTTTGTCGAACAGTTCCAGATAGGCCTGCATCAGCATACCGTTGGCGCGTCCGTGAGGAATTCCTTTTTCATAGGTCAGGAAATATCCCAGACCATGGGGAATAGAGGTGCTGGTCTGTGCGATAACCATACCGCCGATGGCGGATGCCATCATCAGTTTTTCCCGGATCTCCGGTGTATAGGCTCTTGCTTTCAAAGCGGGGATACATTCCTTCCAATAGCTCAGTCCGGCCAGTGCCATCTTTTTACTCAGTGTGCTGGCGGCTGTATTCAGGTAGCTTTCTACCAGATGGCTCATGGCGTCTACGGCAGTGTTGTTTGTCACCTTCGCGGAAAGGGCATCCATATATTTGGGGTCCAGGAAAGAGGCGGAGGCAAACAGCGGCTGCACAATGCCGTTTTTCGTGCGTCTTTCGTGGATTGTAATGATAGCGTACTGTGTCACCTCAGAGCCGGTGCCCGCTGTGGTGGGAATTTCTACCACCGGCAGAGCCTTCGCCTTGGGATCTGTAAAAAGAATATCAGAAGGCTGTCCCGGGTTCGCGGCCAGAACGGAAATAGCTTTCGCCGCGTCCATAGGAGAACCGCCGCCAATGCCGATGACAAAATCTACCTTTTCTTCCTGAGCCATTTTGCCGGCAGCAACTACGGTCTCCAGATCGGGATTTTCCCCTACCTGGTCAAACAAAACCCAGCTGCATCCTACCGCCTCCAGGGCGGAAGTAATGTCAGCCTGGGCGCCGTTGGCCTTGGCGGAATGGCGTCCTGTAACGATCAGCGCCTTCTTTCCGAACTGCGCCAGAACATCCTGATGCGCTTTTACGCAGTCTTTCCCGAAGAATGCCCGTACAGGCATGTAGTAACCAAAGTTTTTCATAGTTGACTCCTCCTTTTACAATACAAAATCATACCAGTCCCAGGACGCATTCAAAATCGCTTCCGGTTCTTCCGAAGCAGGTTCCTCCTCCAGCTGGAATTCTATTTCAAAATCGTGATAGCGTTCCCCTTCAATGGTGGCCGTCCCCTGCAAAATATAATGACCTTTTTCGCCCCGGAGAGATTCTCCTTCCATCAGAAGCTCGTCCTCTTCCAGATAAATTTTCTGTATTTCTCTCTCCTTTTCTTCCGGCGTAAAGATATGTTCCACAAAAACACCTCCCATAAAATCAACTTCTTATTTGATTTTACCATTGGCTTTTTCGATATACAAGCAAATTTCGCTTTCTGATTGGACATAACCGTGATATAATGACTAAGGCAAGAATCAATTTTGAAAAAACCGTATCCCAGAAGGAGGCTTCTGATGCAGTATATTATATTAGATTTGGAATTTAACCAGTCCTTTCCTTTTAAGACAGGGAAAAAAACAGAACCGGTGGCGGAATGCCCTTTTGAGATCATTCAGATCGGCGCTGTTAAACTGGATGAGAATTTTATGCCCGTTGGGGAATTTAACGCAATGATTAAACCAACCATCTATCCTCGCATTCATCCTTTCGTGGAACGGATCACCGGTATAAAGGAAAGCGATCTGGCGGATAAGGGCACATTTTCCGAAGCCTATGACCAGTTTTTGAAGTTCATTGGAAAAGAGGATTCCGTTTTATGTACTTGGGGGCCTGACGATATCAAATCTTTATTCCGCAATATCCTGTATTACCATCTGGATCATGACGCTTTGACCGATCAGTATATAAATATCCAACCCTTCGCCTCCCAATATCTCCATTATGAGGCGGGACGTTCCATCGGCTTGAAAAACGCCGTGACGGAGCTGGGCATCGAAATGAATATCCCCTTCCATGATGCCCTGTGCGACGCCAGATATACCGCGGAGATCTTCCGTATCGTGCATCCGGAAAAGATAACGCCGGAGATCTTCCACCCGCTGACAATGCTGGCAAAAAAGCCGAAACGGGTCAGAACAGATAAAAAGGCGCTGTTCCAGCATTTTATTGCAGAGCTGAACCGGGAGCTGACAGAAAACGAAAAAAAACTCATCCGCTCCGCCTATACCCTCGGCCGAAACCATACCTTTGATATGGCGCCCTATTCCAAAAAGAAGGCAGAGACAGAAAAATAAATATCTTTTCATAATAAAAACGGGCTTTGTATCTAAATACAAGCCCGTTTTTATTATCTATCGCTGTTTCTGCCGCTCCAGCGCAGAAGTAAAAGTTCCACGGCCATTTCTTCCTCCATTTGGCCGTTCTTAATATCCAGATCTGTCTGGAGACAATCCCGGAGTGCTTCCTGAAGCTGCTCCCCGGAAAAACTTTTGGATTGTTTCAGATAGTCCCGCACGGCAAACTCCCGGATCACCAGTTTTGCCGCGATCTCCGCGTTTGGGTCACCCTGTGCCGACAGCAGCGCGCTTTCCAGAATCAGCCGGAACTGCCTGGTGACCAAAGACAGCACAAGAAAGGGGGACTCCTTCATCCGCAGAAGATTTCGGTATAATTCCATGGTCTGTTCCGTCTTTCCCTCTGCTACCGCGCGAACCAGATCAAAAATCCTGGCCTCCAGAGAAACGGAACAGACATCGTCAATATCCTCTCTGGTGATCTCGCCGTCTCCGGCTTTATAGGCAGTCAGCTTTCCCAGCTCTCTTTCCAAATTCTCCATGCTGTTGTCCGTCTTGCGCAGCAGATACACCGCCGTGCTGTCCGCCAGGGTCAGTCCCTGGCCCTTGCAGCTTTTTTTCAGCCAGGAGATGATCTCTTTTTCCGTCAAAGGCTGGAAATCCACAGCCATGCCGTTTTTTGCCACAGCTTTGTACAGCCGATTATTTTTTTCCGCCTTTTCCTCTATAAACAGCAAACAGGTGGTCTCCGGCAGATGGTTCACAAAATCCACCAAAAACTCGCCTTCCTCTTTTCTGCCGCCTTTCTGGAAAAATTCGCTGCCCCGTACCAGCACCAGCCGTCTGTCATTAAGAAAAGGCAGTGTTTCCGCCGCGTCCATAATCGCCGCCGCCGTAGCCTTCTTTCCCTCCAGCACATCAAAATTCAAGCCTTCCGCGCCGGGAGGCAGTATAGCCTCTGTCAATGCTTCCTCATAATTTTTTATCAGGTAAGTTTCCGTTCCATAAAATAAATAACACTTATGAAACTCCCCCTGTTTCCATTGCTTCTTTAATTCTTTCATAAACTGAATTCCTTTCTCCCCAAGCTGTCCAGGAAATCTGGCCCGAAGGGGACATGTACACAAGTATGCTGCCCAGTTGGTCTGTGCGGCATATTTGTATTCCCGCCGCTTCCAGCCGTTCCAGGGTATCCTGCGCCGGATGGCCGTAAAAATTATCCTTTCCGCAGGAAATCACAGCCATATCCGCACCGGCAGCGTCCAAAAATGCGGCGGAAGAGGAGCCTGCGGAACCATGGTGCGCAACCTTCAGGACATCACAGGATAAGTCCACCCCCTTTTGCAGAAGTATCCCTTCCTGCCCTGTTTCCAAATCTCCTGTAAAAAGCACGCTTCTGCCGCCGTAAGTGTATTTCAGAACCATAGAGCCGGCGTTGGCGTCTCCCTTTGGCAGTTGAATGCCCTCCATGGGATAGAGGCAGAAAAAACATCCTTCCGCTCCCAGATCTCCTGTGTCTCCTTCCTTCACAGTATATAATGGAATTTGCTTTTTGACCAGAATTTCCGAAAGCGCTTTTTCCCATTCTCCGGATTCCACAGCATAATCCGGCAGATAAACGGCCTTTACGGGAATGGATTCCATTACCTCCAAGGCGCCTAGGATATGGTCTGTATCCATATGAGAAAGGAAAATGCCGTCAATTTCTTTTATCCCCAGATATTCCAGATAAGGCAGTATCTTTTCCTCGCCCACATTTTCTCCCAATTCTTTGCCCGCTATACCGCCGCCATCTATCAGGAAAGCGTTGCCCTTATAGGTCGTCAGCAGCGCACAGTCTCCCTGCCCCACATCCAAAAAGGTAATGGTATTTTGCTTTTGGAACAGCCCATTTCCTGCAAGCTGGATCAAAAGCACCGTTGCCAGAGCACTCAGCAGAGCTGTCTGCAGCTTTGCCTTCCTATCCCAAAACAAAAACACGAGCAGAAAACCATAATAAAGGAGTATCGTCTCTGGAGCTAGACTTCCCGTCAGCGGGTAGGAAAAAGGAAGATTCTCCATCAGCAGACAGACTCCTTCGTATATCTGTAGTATGATATAGGCGCTGCCGGCGGCAAATATGGATAACGTACCGGAAAACAACCCCAAAAAAATTGTCAGGAAACTGCTGGCCAGGAGCAGACCGCTGAATGGAATCACCACAAGATTTGCCAATATGGAAAGAGGCGTGATGTGGTAAAAGTGATAAGCCGTCACCGGAAAAGTAAATAGAAAAGCGAAAAAGGAGACCAAAAGCATATCCCACAGTTTCCCAAAAACATCCTTTCTTTTTCCATAGAAGCGGCTACCGGCCCAAATGCCCGTCACACTGAGGAAGGAAAGCTGGAAACCCGCGTTCCAAAGATACAGTGGCTGCAGCAAAAGGATTAACAATGCGGCAAGGGCGATGTTATTGAGCCAGTCATGACGGCGCAGAATCAGCCTGCCTGTCAGCGCCACAAAAATCATGATCACAGCACGTACAGAGGAAGGAGAAAACCCTGTAAATATCAAGAAACAGGCACAGACTGCCATGGTAAGAATAGTGGATGGCTTCTTCCCCAGTCCTAAAATCTTTTCCAATAGACCGGCGATCATCAGCGCAAGCAAGGAAATATGCAGGCCGGAAATGCAGAGGATATGCGTAATGCCAGCGGCCCGGTACAGTTCTTCCGTTCCCTGCTGGATATCGTCTCTGTCTCCTGTGAGCAGCGCCTTGACTACGCCCCGCTCCTTTTCGGGCAAGGCGCTTTTCAAGATCTCATCCACTTTTTCTTTCCCCATATGTATCAACGAGGACAAGGACGTGCGTTCTCCCGTCTTTTCCACGCCATAGAGGAACATTTTGCAGTCATAGCCCAGTGTCCGAAGATAAAGGTCCTCGTTGTAAGCGCCAGGTGTGGTCGGTTTTGAAAAAGAAAGGGCTTCCCCGGATATCCTGATTTCATCTCCGACAGAAAGCGTATCACCATCCATTCGTATGGCGTATACAGAAATGCTGTTTCCTTCAAATACATACCCTTCCGGAATGCCCTCCAACCGCAGTTTTTGAAAGCCACCGGAGGTCTGCCCAGTATCCGTCACAAGAAAAGTACCGGAAATCTCCGTTTCTCCGCCGGCTGTTTCGCCAAAGGTTGGATGGTCAGCCCTTCCCGCCAGAACAAATCCCAATACGGCAGACAGCAGAAAAATCAGATAAAAAGGACGTTTTGTTTTCTTCACAAAATATGAAACAGAAAGCAGCGGAAAAGAAATACAGACCAGACATATCCCTATGGATATGCCTAGTCTGCTGTAAATACCACATATCAAAAATAATACAATCCAAACTGCCGGTCTTTTCATGACGCTTTATCCACCATAACCGTCTTTAAACTTTCCACAGCGGTATAGGGCGTGCCAAAATCATTTCTGCCCCGGAAAGTTTCTACTTTTTCGCCTTCTATCAAAAACTGCACCCGTTCCACATTATCCAACTCGCAAAGAGAGTTGACAATGGAATAGATGGTCAGAATCTCACTGACGTTGCTGGGCTTCGTCAGGAATTCCTGGCTTAGATTTACATAGCATATGCCGTCGTTTGTCGTCGTAATCTCTCTCAGCTTTGTATCCGATGGTATCGTAGCAAAAGAACCGGATTCCAGAGGTCCAGCGATCAGCTGTTCTATGATGGTTTTTTCCTTGGGCTGATTAGCGCTTACCTCTACCACTCTGTCTTCCACAACCAAATCTGTGCCGCTTTCATTGGCAAAATAAAGTTTCAGGATAGCATATTCCGTAGCGTCAGCGGAAATTTCCGGGTTAAGAAGTACATTCTGTCGGTCCATATGCCCGATTTCTACACCTTCATCATTCCGCAGCGGAACACCTTCTATAGTCAGCACTACGTTGTCTACGAAATCCAAAGACGTTAATGTCCAAACCAGAGCGGAACGACAGAGTACCTCCTGCGCGCTCTTCATTTCAAAATAGGTACCGGAAATATTCACATAAGCGGTACCGTCTTCCAGGCGCACAGATAAGAACTCTATATTCTCCGGAACTGCCGGGCTGATTCCATCTTTTTTGGATGGCTCCTTCATGGAGGAAAGCAGCTGCATAGCCGCTTCTTCCGGAGACAAGTCCTCTGATATTTTTGTTTTCTGCGCCTTTAAGATATAATTTGGCGTTGTATAATAGATTTCCGCCTTATCACTGCTGTCCCCATAAATGGCGCCGTAAATCAACATGCCACAGGGAATGAGAATAATACAGAGGATAAGCCCCAGCACCAGATTCAGAAGCAATTTATTTTTTTTCACAGACCAAAAACCTCCCTTCCATCATAAAAACACAAATTAGTTGTTTTGGCTTTGATGGAGAGGAATCCGTACCACCATGGTAGTGCCTTCGTCCTCTTTGCTGCTGGCCTTAATACTGCCGTTATGCATCATAACCGTCGCGTGTGTTATAGAAAGACCAAGACCGGTACCTCCCGTCTCTCTGTCTCTCGTTTTATCCACACGGTAAAAACGTTCGAAAATGCGCGTCAATTCATCCTCCGGTATACCAATGCCCGTGTCAGATACAGTGATAAAGGCATTTTGGTGATCGGCATCCAATGTAACCACAACGGAACCGCCGTCCGGTGTATATTTGATCGCGTTGTCAATAATGTTGGAAATCGCCAATGTCATTTTCATTTCATCAATTTCCGCTGTAACCTCCTGCTTTATCTGTAAATCCAGCAAAATATTTTTTGCCGATGCCAAAGGAGACAACCGTTTACAGATCTCATCCACCATACGGTGCAGTTCTGTTTCGGAGAAATTCAGAGGAATCTCCTTTTGATCCAGCTTGACCAAAGTCAGCAGGTCATTGATAATATCCGTCATTCGGTCGATTTCCGAGTTGATGTCATGGAGAAATTCCACATACATCTCTTTAGGCGCGTCCTCCTGCAGCAGGATGGACTCCGAAAGGACTTTTACAGAGCTGAGCGGTGTTTTCAGCTCATGGGATACATTGGAAACGAACTGCTGGCGGGAAGACTCCACCTTTTCCAGCTGGTCCGCCATATGGTTGCAGGCAAGGGCCAGGTCTACCACCTCATTATGCACCCTGCTTTTTACAACGATCCTCTGTTCCAGGTGTCCTTCCGACATTTTCTGTATAACATTGATCATACGCTTGATCGGCGAAGTAAACAGCTGGGACAAAGCAACCATCACAACGATCACGATAACGGCCAGCATTGCTAACAGGATATAAGCCTTGCCCGCGATATTGACCACTGTATCGGAAACGTCGGCTAGAGAGTCTACGATCAGTACAACGCCGTCATGCTGTGTGCCGCCCACAATGGAAGCCGCCGCGTACACGGTGTCATTGTCCTGCGCGTTGGCGATATCTTTATTCTCCAGCGCCTCCATGACCTCCGGCAGAAGATATGTTTTTCCTACATCCTCGTAGCCGGAATCATAAACGACCATAGCGGAGGAATCCAGTATCATGATACGGAAATCCTTGTCCTGGGCTGTCTCCAGGATCATTTCCTCCAAAGACTCCCTGCTGTCGGCATTGGCAAAAAAATCATAGGAAGAAAGCTGCCCGGCAACCACATTGGCCTGACTGAGCAGTTCTTTTTTCCTTTCCTCTACAAAATACCCCTGTATCGAATGCAGAATGGTATTCGCCACCAGCAGCAGCGGAATAATGCCTACAATGATATACGTCACCAGCAGGATCCAACGCAGACTGATAAAAGGGGCATTATTTTTCTTAATTAAAATAGTAACCAACTCCCCATTTTGTAAAAATGTATTTCGGTTCGCTTGGATTTGCTTCTATTTTCTCACGCAGACGGCGCACATGCACGTCTACGGTCCTTACGTCGCCGGGATAATCATATCCCCATACCGTATCCAGCAGCTTTTCACGGCTGTATACCTTGCCGGGGTTCTCCATCAGAAGCTCCAGCAGATCGAATTCCTTCGCCGTCAGGTTCACCTCTTTGCCGCTGATGAAAACGCGGCGGCTGTCATAAGTCAGCTCCAGATCTCTGGCCTTGAGAACATTTTTTGTCTGAGGCTCCGGCGCAACTTTTTTTACACTGCGTCTTAAGATTGCCTTGATTCTTGCTTTTAACTCCAAAATATTAAAAGGTTTTGTGATATAGTCATCGGCACCGTATTCCAGGCCCATAATCTTATCCATATCTTCCCCTTTTGCCGTAACCATAATAATAGGAATCTGAGAAAACTCCCGCACCTGCTGGCAAACCTGAAGGCCGTCCATTTTCGGAAGCATGACGTCCAGAACTACTAAATCAAAGCTTTCATCTTTGATATGCTGTAGCGCCTCTTCCCCGTCATAGGCAGGCACTACCTCCATGCCGTCCTGCTCCAACGAAAATTTAATGCCTTTTACAATCAACTTTTCGTCATCCACCACCAAAATACGATAAGCCATCTCTTCGTCCTCCTGTTCTCTATTCTACAGTAATATCATTCTTGATGTTTTCAAAAGTCTTCT
>CALWKZ010000004.1 GCA_944381385.1 uncultured Anaerotignum sp.
GGCTCTGTCAAAATCTGACCAAAGGCCGTTACGGCGATCAGATCCGGCGCGTAAGAACGCAGTTCTTCCACAAAGGCCTCCTCCCGGACCTTTTCCGGCTGCACCACAGGGATGCCGTGGGCCAGAGCGCAGGCCTTCACGGGCGTGGGCATCAGCTTTTTCCCTCTGCCCTTGGGTTTATCAGGCTGCGTCACCACCAGTACTACCTCGTGCTTTGTCAGCAGCGCCTCCAGAGAAGGAACGGCAAACTCCGGCGTTCCCATAAATACGATACGCATAGATGTTCCTCCTTATTCTTCCTCCGGCAGCGCCTTGTCAATATAGAGCACGCCGTCCAGATGGTCCAGCTCATGACAGAGAGCTACCGCCATCAGTTCCTCACCTTCCACGATGATCTTCTCCCCGTTCCGGTTCAAAGCCTCCACCTTTACATATTCAGGACGGTCCACTCTGGCGCTGGCGCCGGGAATGCTCAGGCAGCCCTCATAGTCGATCTGAGAACCTTTCGCCTCCAAAATCACCGGGTTAATCAGTTCCACCAGACCATCGCCGATATCAATGGTCACCATCCGTTTCAATACGCCTACCTGCGGCGCCGCCAGACCAACGCCGTTGGCCGCATACATGGTCTCCGCCATATCGTCCAGCAGTGTCAGTGTATTCTGATTGATTTCCTTTACCGGCTTGCAAATTTTGCGCAGCACCTCGTCTGTGCTCAGCCGAATCTGTCTTGTTGCCATTTATATTACCTCCTAAAACCGTTTTTTACACAAAAACCGTATCTTTGTTGTCCTCAGCAAGTTAATGGTAATTGTACCATATTTTTTTCCGCTATACAATATTCCGAGGATCGAATGCCATATGAAAGTATACCTGCCGTCCCGCTTCCTTTTTGGCCCGCTCCACGCAGTAAGCACCATAGGCCGCCAGACGCTTTCCGTCTACGCCCTTGGCCAGAATCCGCCAGCGGTATTCCCCACGGAATTTAGGCAGAGCCGCCGGAGAAGGCCCCAGCACCGTTGTCTCCGCCTTCTGGCTGTAATGGCGCATCAAAGCCCCCAGATAATTGGCCGCCTGGATAACCTCTTCCTCCTTCTCCCCTGTCACCAGAACGGAAAACAGATGGGCAAAGGGTGGATATTCCATGGCCTGACGCATTTTGATCTCTTCCTC
Source organism: uncultured Anaerotignum sp. (assembly GCA_944381385.1). Lineage (GTDB taxonomy): Bacteria > Bacillota > Clostridia > Lachnospirales > Anaerotignaceae > Anaerotignum. The sequence goes on from CALWKZ010000004.1 coordinate 1,174, forward strand.
ATAAAAGCCTTTGTAATCCTGGGCTGCCGCCATGGCAACGGCGTAATTATCCGGCTCATAGGTCTGTATGATGACCCGTCCCGGCAGACTGTCCCGACCGGCTCTGCCCGCCGCCTGGGTCAGCAGCTGGAAGCAGTTCTCCGCCGCCGTATAGTCCCCAGAACGCAAAGAAGCGTCCGCCGCCAGAATCCCTACGAGGGTCACATTGGGAAAGTCATGTCCCTTGGCGATCATCTGGGTCCCTACCAGAATATCCGCCTGTCCCCTTCCGAAAAGTTCCAGAATCTTCGCATGGCTGTTTTTTGTCATAGTCGTATCCAGATCCATCCGCAGCACTCTGGCCTCCGGAAACATCCGGCAGACCTCCTCCTCGATCTTCTGGGTCCCCGTGCCGAAATACCGGATATAGGAGGAACCGCAGGAAGGGCATACCTTAGGCAGGGGCACCTGTCTGCCGCAGTAATGGCACATCAGCGCCTGTTCTCTGGCGTGATACGTATAGGTAATATTACATTCCGGGCAGACCATGGCCTCCCCGCATTTCCGGCAGGAAACAAAGGTGGCATAGCCTCGCCGGTTCAAAAACAGCATCGTCTGCTCTTTTTTCCGCAGGTTTTCACTAATGGCCTCTGCCAGTTCCCGGCTGAAGGGAGAACGGTTGCCCTCCTCCAGCTCCCGGCGCATATCCGCCACCGTAATGGCAGGCAAAAGGCTGCCCTTGGTCCGCTCCTTCAATTCCAGCAAAAGAAACTCTCCCGTCACCGCCCGGTGGTAGGTGACAATATCCGGCGTAGCACTGCCCAGCACCAGCAAAGCCCCTGTCACCTCCGCCAGCTTCCGGGCCACATCCACCGTATGATATTTTGGCGTGATATCGGAATCATAGCTGGTCTCATGGCACTCGTCCATGACGATGATGCCCACGTTCCGGAAGGGCGTGAACAGGGCCGACCGGGGGCCGATCATGACGGAGATCTCCCCGTCTCTTGCCTTGCGCCACTGATCCAGCCGTTCCCCGGTGGAAAGACGGCTGTGGGTCACGGAAACCGCCTGCCCAAAACGGGAAATGAACCGCTCCATAATCAGAGGGGTCAGGGAAATTTCCGGCACCAGCACAACGGCCTGCTTTCCTTCGGCAATGACCTGCGCGATCATCTGCATATAGACCTCTGTTTTGCCGCTGCCGGTGATGCCGTGGAGCAGTACCGGCCGTTTCTTTTCTTCTTTCCTTTCCGCCTCCATGGCGGCCAGGACCTCCGCCTGCTCCTTTGTGGGCACAAAAGCCGTTGTTTTTTCGTAGTCCTCCAGAGAAAACACGTTCCGTTTCTCCTGCTGGCGCTCCTCCCGCAGAATCCCCTTTTCCGCCAGCGTGCGGATAGGGCTGTCTGTTGCCATGGCCCGCTCCTTCAGTTCTTCCAAAGAAAGAGGGGCCGTCTGTTCCAGCGCTTCCATGATCCGCAGACGGGCGGCAAGACGGCGGTCCTTCCGGGCCTGTTCCTTGGCCGCCTGCCAACGCTCGCTGTCCTCACAGGGCCAATAATATTTCTTTTCCTTTTTATATTCTCCCCGGCGGATCTTCTGCCGCAGGGCCACACATCCTTTTTCCCGCAGCCCTTTCAGTACGGGCTGGAGCCTGCCCTCCCAGCTTTCCTCCGCTTCCTGTAAAGGCATAACGCCGCCCCGTTCCCGCAAAAACGCCAGAAAGCTCTCTTCCTTGGGCGTCAGCTCCGTCTCTTCTCCCGGGGCCAGTTCCACGAACCACTGGCTTTTGGTACGGATGCCCGGCGGCATAATGGCCTGCAAACATTGATTCAGGGTACAGAAATAGGTCTCTTTCATCCAGAAGGCCAGTTCCAGCAGTACCGGCGTAAAGACCGGCTTTCCCTCATCCAGGATCTCTGAAATCGCCTTCAGCTTTTCCGCCGGCACCTGACTTTCCTCCGCCAGAGAGATCACATAGCCCTCTGTGCCGGCGTTGCGTCTGCCAAAGGGGACCATGACCCGCTGGCCCACAGCAATCTCTTCCCGCCACTGTTCCGGCACGATATAATCAAACATCCGGTCTGTCTCCGGATTCCTGGAATCTACGATCACATGAGCAAACAGCATCCGATCCCCTCCTTTCCGTATATTGGGAAAGGGTGCCCAATGACACCCTTTTTTCCTTCGATCAGATTTCTTCCGTTGTTTCTTCTTCCGGAACGGCCTCTTCCATCACATCTTCCGCCGGTTCCATATCTTCCGCCGTCTCTTCCGCTTCTTCCGCGGCGGGACGACCCTGATGCACTTTGATCTTGCCCTGGTACAGCTCATTGATGGCGATAGATACAGGTTTGTCAACCTTGGTATCGCTTACCAGCGGATCGGCGTGATCCACCAGCTGTCTGGCTCTTTTTGCCGCCGCGATGACGATAGTGTATCTGCTGCCCAGTGTAATATCGTCAGAATCCTTTGTGATAACCTCCAGAAGGTCTGTATAAGATGGTCTTAACATAATCAAATCTCTCCTTTAAATACCTTTTTGATCTCCTTGTTTCTGCTGCATTTCATCGACTCCGCCCGGACGATAGTCAAAATATCCTCCGTAGCCTGTTCTATGGTATCGTTGATGACCACATAGTCATACTGCGGTACATATTCCATTTCTTCCAGAGCCCTGTGAATCCGGCGATTGATGGTCTCTTTATCCTCCGTGCCCCGTTTGGTCAGACGTCTGCCCAATTCCTCCAGATTGGGGGGCACCAAAAAGATCAGTATGCCGTCGGGATAGAGCTTTTTCACCTGCAAAGCCCCCTGGACCTCGATCTCCAGAATCACGTTCTGTCCTTTCTGCATCTGGTTGGTCACATAGGACCTGGGGGTGCCGTAGCAGTTGCCGCAGAACTCCGCCCATTCCAGAAGCTCCTGATTTTCGATCATACGCTCAAATTCTTCCCTGGTACGGAAAAAATAATGCACGCCGTCCTGTTCGTACTCTCTGGGGGCTCTGGTCGTAGCCGAAATGGAAAGGGAAAAATCATCCTTCGCCTTCAGCTGCTCCACGATGGTGCCCTTGCCCGAACCGGACGGGCCGGAAATAATCAATAATAATCCCTGTTTCTTCATCACACATTCCCCTTTTGCTCCGCTGACAGCCTGCCGCCTACCGTTTCCGGCATATTGGGCGAAAGCACCACATGGCCATTGTCCATGATGATGACACATCTTGTCTTTCTGCCGTAGGTGGCGTCGATGAGACTGCCTTTTTCCTTTGCCTCCTGTATGATCCGCTTTACCGGGGCGGAATCAGGGCTGATAATCGCGATGACCCGGTTGGCGGATACCACATTTCCATAACCAATATTCAAAAACTGGATACGCTCCATAACATCACTCCAAATTCTGGATCTGTTCCCGGATTTTTTCAATCTCGCTCTTTAACTCGATGGTGGCCTTCACCAGACGGATGTCATTGGCCTTGGAAGCAATGGTATTGGATTCCCGGTTCATCTCCTGGATCAGGAAATCCAGCTTCCGGCCTACCTGGCCGCCCTTTTCCAGAATCTCCCGAAGCTGCACCAAATGGCTTTCCAGACGGGTGATCTCCTCATCCACACAGCCTCTGTCGGCAAAGATGGCCACTTCCGCCGCCACCCGCTGGGGGTCCACATCCACGCCGTCCAGCAGTTCCTTCAGCCGGTTCTGCAGCTTTTCCTGGTATTCCACAACCACCTGCGGGGCGTATTCCTTCACTTCCGCCACCAGGCTTTCGATCCGCATGGCCTTGCCCAGGATATCCTTTTTCAGGTTCTCACCCTCCAAGGACCGCATGGAAACAAAGTTCCCCACAGCTTCCTCCAGCGCAGGCAGCAGCGCCGCCCAGATGACTTCCTCTTCCTTCTGGGCCTTTTCCACGGTGATGACGTCGGGGAATTTCGCCGCCAAAGTCACCTTATCGGCACAGGATTCCCCAAAAAGCACCTCCAGGGCCCGCAGCTTTTCCCCATAGGCCGCCGCCAGAGCCTCGTTGAGCTTGACCTCCACATCCTCGGCGGAAAAGGTCTCAAAGCTGATGTAAATATCCGTTTTGCCCCGGAACACGTCCTGCATCACCCGTTTTTTGATCTTATCCTCCAGACTGGCCAGAGACCTGGGCAGCTTTACGGTCATATCGTTATAGCGGTGGTTGACCGCCTTCATTTCCACGACAAACTTTCTGTCCTCCGCAATATGCTCGCCCCGTCCGTAGCCTGTCATGCTTCTTACATTTCCACTCATAATTTTCCGTCCTTTTCTCTTTTGATGGGCTTTTCTCATTTTTCTCTTATAGATACCGGCCTCCGCCGCGTTACGTGTTTCCTATTATACGCGGGGGGTATGTCCTTTGCAAGAAAAACCGCCGATTGTATCCATTATTTTTAATCAAATTCTAATCTTTCTCCTTTTAACGTATCCAAAACCATGCTATACTATTTTTCTGAAGAAAAAAAGACACAAAGGAGGAAGAGCCATGGCACTGGACGGCATTACCACCGCGGCCATCGCGGCGGAACTAAAAGAAAAACTGGTAGGCGGCAGAATCGACAAGATCCATCAGCCCCTGGCCGATGAAATCCGTTTTTCCGTACGGGGCACGGGAGCCAATTACAAAGTGCTGGCCTCGGCCAATTCCGGCCATCCCCGCATCCATATCACAGAGCAGGCCAGGGAAAACCCCATGACGGCCCCTCTTTTCTGCATGGTGCTGCGCAAGCATATCGCCGGCGGCAGGATACTGGATGTCTGCCAGCCGGACTTTGAGCGTATCCTGATCCTGAAAATAGAATCCGCCAACGAAATGGGCGATCTGACGGTGAAAAACCTGATTCTGGAAATCATGGGCAAGCACAGCAATCTGATCCTGACAGACGAAAACAATAAAATACTGGATTCCATCAAGCGGGTCTCCCACGAAAAAAGCTCCGTCCGGGAGGTCCTGCCGGGAAAGACCTATGTGTTCCCGCCTTCCCAGGACAAGAAAAATCCGCTGGAACTGGAAGAAACCGATTTCCATACCCTGCTCCACGCCCAGGAAGGACGGCAGCTCCAGGAATTCCTCTATAAAACCTATACGGGCATCAGCCCCGTCATGGCGGCGGAAATCTGCCATCGGGCCGGTCTGGACGCCTCCGACGCCTGTATGCAGTTAAAGGAAGAAAGGGAAACGCCCCTCTTTTCCGCTTTTCAGAAGGTCATGGAGGAAGTGCGCCGGAACCATTTTTCTCCCGCCGTTTATTATCAGAAGGAAGGCGGCCGGGCATTGGACTTCGGCGTACTGGAAATGACCCAGTTTTCCGGTCTTTACAAAAAGGAATACCCTACCATTTCCGCTCTGCTGGAGGTGTTTTACACTGAGCGGGACAACGCCGCCCATATCCGGCAAAAATCCCACGACACCCGCCGTCTGGTCATGACCAATATCGAGCGGTGCGTCAAGAAAAAAGACATCCAGCAGAAGACCCTGCGGGATGTAGCGGGAAAGGATAAATGGAAGCTGAAAGGGGAGCTGATTACGGCCAATATCTACGCCATCCCCCCGAAGGCGGCTTCTTTCCGCGCCGTCAATTTCTATGACCCGGAAATGAAGGAGATCGAGATCCGTCTGGACCCGGAAAAGACGCCTGCGGAAAACGCCCAGGCATATTTCAATAAATACAATAAGGCCAAACGTACTTTGGCGGCCATGGAGATCCAGCAGAAGCAAAACGACGAGGAGCTGGCCTATCTGGAAAGCGTCCTCAACGCCCTGGATGCCGTAAAGGATGACGCCGATCTGGCGGAGATCCGCACAGAACTGGCGGAAAGCGGCTTTCTCCGCAGACAGCCTTTGAAAAAAGGCCAGCAGAAGCCCAAGAAGGCAAAGCCCATGCGGTACCTTTCCTCCGACGGCTTTGAGATACTGGTGGGAAAAAGCAACCTGCAAAACGACGAGCTGACCCTGCGGACGGCAGAGCCTACGGATATCTGGATGCACACCAAGGATATCCCCGGCTCCCATGTCATCATCCGCACCAACGGCACAGGGGAGGTCCCTGTCCCCACATTGGAAGAAGCGGCTTCTCTGGCGGCTTATTACAGCAAGGCCAAAAACAGCTCCATGGTACCGGTGGACTATACCCTGCGGAAAAACGTAAAAAAGCCCAATGGCGCCAAACCCGGCATGGTCATTTATCTTACCAACAAAACCATTTATATCACGCCAAAGGAAGAGCTTATCGAACAGCTGAAAACAGAATAAACAGAAAAAAGGCAGGACGCTCCTTGCATGAAAAGTGAACAGGTCCAGTAAAAACGGACAATGACAAAAAGCCCCCTTATGTAGGATAATAGAACTACATAAGGGGGTCTTACTATGTCCGGAAAAAAAGGAATGAAAAAGTATCCAGCGGGGATACGAGAAGAAGTTGTATCACGAATCAGAGCAGGAGAAAGTCAGTGTGCTTTGAGTCGGGAGTATGGTATCAGTCGATGGGCCATTCACTGCTGGCTAAAAGAATCTGTCCTTCCAAAGACACGAGGGCGCAAACCTGCAAAAACACTGGCAGAATATAAGTATGAGAACAAACGGCTAAAGATGGAAAATGAACTATTGCGGGATTTTCTGCAATCCACAGAAAGGAAGTGAGACCAAAGGCAAAATATGCTGTGATCTACCGGCACAGAAATGAATATCCTATATCCGTCATGTGTCGCTTCTTTCAGGTATCCAGAAGCGGATACTATGATTTCGTCCATCGTCTGGGTAGACCGGAGAAAGATGCAGTCCTTGCAGAAATCATTGCAGAACAGAGGGAGCGCAGTTTTCGCACGTATGGCTACCGTAGGATGTGGATGGTGCTGAAGAAAGAAGGGATTCACCGCAATCCCAAGACTATCCTTCGCATCATGAAGAAATACGGTTTGCTTGCGGAAATCCGCCGCCGCAGGAAATGGCAGCAGATGGGACAGCAAGTCCACAAGTACGAGAATCTGCTCAACAGAAAGTTTTGTGCAGACAGACCTAACAGCAAATGGGTAACAGATATTTCTTACATTCACACAAAGCAAGGCGTACTGTATCTGTCTATCATTCGGGATCTCTATGACAACAGCATCGTTGCCTATAAGACTGGTACAGAGCAAACAGCCAACTTGGTGTTGGATACCATTCACCTGGCTATGCACAGAGAGAAAAAGAGGGTCGCTGGGAAGTTGCAGCTCCACAGCGACCAAGGGTTTCAGTATACCTCACAAGCGTACTTTAACCTGACTAAATCTTATGACATTACGCCTTCTATGTCAAGACGAGCAAACCCGTATGACAACGCTATGGCGGAAAATTTCTTTTCCATTCTCAAGACAGAGTGTATCTACCGCCATAAACCAGCTTCATTCTGTGAAGCCAATGAGATGATTGACCGCTATATCTATTTTTACAACCATGAGCGTATCCAGTTAAAAACTGGAGAGACGCCGCTCGCGCGACGCCTCTCCACTTAAAACTTCATATTTTCCTACATAGAGGTCTTTTTGTGCTGTCCGTACAATCTGGTGCAGTTCAAAGAGCCTCCCGCCTTTTTTGTTTCGGAAATGTCCGTGTTCATTTTATTCCGCCGTTTCATATTCCGCCAGCAATGCCAGAAACAGCTCATCCAGCGCCGCCTTCATTTCCCGGAAGCCTTCCGGGTATTTGGAATGGCCCATGGCGTGGATCTCCTGTCCATCCTTGGCATAGGCGTGGAACACCCAGGAATCCCCGGCGCAGATGCAGGTCTCGATATCATAAAACCTGTCCCATTTTTCCGCCTGGTGCTTCTCCAGCACCTCCGCCAGCCGGTCCGCCCATATCCGCTCCGGCTCACAGCGCAGGCTGTGCTCCTCTCCGTCATACAGGTCGATACCGATATTCAGGCCCTTTTCGTCATCCAGGCGGTACCAGGCCATCTGCCCGTCGTTCCGCCCATAGCGAAAGGAAAATGACTTCCATTCCTTCATGCTTTCCCTCCTGTTGTCTCCATAAAAAACAGAACAGAGAGAATCTCCATGAAATTCTCTCTGTTTTTTGCTTTCTTATTTCGCGTAATCTACCGCTCTTGTTTCCCGGATCAGGTTTACCTTGATCTGGCCCGGATATTCCAGCTCCTCCTCGATCTTCTTGGCGATCTCCCGCGCAAGAAGGGTCATGCCGTCGTCGCTGACATCCTCCGGAATTATGACGATCCGCAACTCACGTCCAGCCTGAATTGCGAAAGATTTTTCAACGCCCTTGAAGTTATCGGCGATCTCCTCCAGTTTCTGGAGACGCTTGATGTAGGATTCCAAAGTTTCCCGTCTTGCCCCGGGTCTTGCCGCGGAAATAGCGTCCGCCGCCTGTACCAGCACCGCAATGATGCTCTGGGGTTCCACATCGCCGTGGTGGGCTTCCACCGCGTTGATGACCAGTTGGGATTCCTTGTAGCGTTTCAGCAAGCCTACGCCGATGCTGACATGAGAGCCTTCCATTTCATGGTCGACGCTCTTGCCGATATCATGCAGCAGACCGGCTCTTTTGGCCATATTCACATCCACGCCCAGCTCCGCCGCCATCAGGCCGGCCAGATGAGCCACTTCGATGGAATGTTTCAGTACATTCTGACCATAGCTGGTTCTGTATTTCAATTTGCCCAAAAGCCTTACCAGCTCGGGATGCAGACCATTGACGCCGGTGTCGAAGGTTGCCGCTTCGCCCTCGTCTCTGATGATGGTCTCCACTTCTTTCTTTGCTTTTTCCACCATTTCCTCAATACGGGAAGGATGGACACGTCCGTCCACAATCAGTTTTTCCAGCGCGATTCTGGCAATTTCTCTGCGGACAGGGTCGAAACCGGAAAGGATGACCGCTTCCGGTGTATCGTCAATGATCAGATCGATGCCGGTCAAAGTCTCCAGCGCACGGATATTTCTGCCCTCACGGCCAATGATACGGCCCTTCATTTCGTCATTGGGCAGCTGTACCACAGAAACGGTCGTTTCCGCCACATGGTCCACCGCGCATCTTTGGATGGCATTCGCCACGATCTCTCTGGAGCGTTTATCCGCCTCCATTTTCGCTTTGCTTTCGATCTCCTTGATCATCAGCGTCGCTTCATGTTTGACATCCGTTTCCACCATAGCCAGGATATAGTTTTTCGCCTCTTCCGTTGTCAGACCGGAAATGCGTTCCAGCTCCTGCAGCTGCTTTTCCCGCAGCTCTTTGGCTTCTTCCTTCTGTCTTTCCAGTTCGTCCAGTTTCTTGGTCATCTGTTCCTCTTTGCGCTCCAGCGCTTCGGTCTTTCTGTCCAAGGCTTCTTCCTTCTGGAACATACGTCTTTCATTTCTTTGCAGTTCGTTTCTTCTGTCACGAACCTCTTTTTCCAGTTCATTTTTCGTTCTGATGCTGTCTTCCTTTGCTTCCAGGAGAATTTCTTTTTTTCTTGCCTCCGCATCTTTTACTGCTTCTTCCACAATCTTATTGGCGCGCTCCTCCGCTACACCAACCTTTGCTTCCGCAATCCGTTTTCTGTAAAAAACACCTGCAATCACCCCAAGAAGAAGGCCTACCACAGCACAGATAATACTTATCGGTTCTATGAAAAACACCTCCTCTATATTTTGTTTTCAAAGTACGTTTTTATTTCACTTCGCCATAAGCAGTGCATAATACACCTTTTTTATTTTATAGCTTTTTTACATACCTGTCAAGAAACAATTGTATCGGCCGGCGACAGATTCTATGCAAATAAAACGAAAAACCCCCGCCAAAGGCAGGGGTTTGTTGCCATTATTGCATGAAAAATCAGGAATGTTCCGGAATTCTTTTTTCCTCCCGCACCAGCGCGTACCATCCGTAGGCGGCGTCCTTTTTCTCACAAAGAGTGACAGCGGCGCCAAAGGCTTCCTCCATCTGCCGCAGGAAAAAGCCGTCCTTTCCCGCGTAAGCCGCCAGCAGCCTTCCGTCTCCCTCCGCCCGCAGCTCTGCGCAAAGTCCATTCGCCAGGATGCTCTGGGTCTCCCGCCGCATTTTGGCCGCGATCCATTCCGGGGAAAACACCCGTCCGCTGCCCTC
>CALWKZ010000005.1 GCA_944381385.1 uncultured Anaerotignum sp.
TTTTGAAGGGAGGGAACGCTATGCGCGGAGAAAACAATCTGGGAAAGGATGAAATGAAGGGCTTGGTCCTGCGTCTTGCCATACCGGCTATGTTTGCGCAGTTTATCAATGTGCTGTACAGTATTGTGGATCGTATTTTTATTGGCAATATCCCGCAGATCGGCGAGACCGCCCTGGCCGGCGTCGGCGTCTGCGGGCCTGTGGTGACGCTGATTACGTCTTTTTCTCTGTGGATTGGCGTTGGCGGCTCTCCTTTGATGAGCATAAAAATGGGGGAGGGAAAGCGGAAAGAGGCGGAGGCCATCCTGGCGAACTGCTTTCTGCTGATGATCCTGATGGCGGCGGCAATGACCGCGGCGGTATTTTTTCTGAAGGATAAGCTGCTGCTGGTCTTTGGCGCCAGCGAGACCACGTTTCCCTATGCCAATACGTATATGACGATCTATGCCGCGGGAAGCCTTTTCGCCATTCTGGCCATGGGGATGAATACCTTCATCTCCTGTCAGGGCTATTCCAAGATCGCCATGATGTCTGTACTGATCGGCGCCATAGCGAATATCCTGCTGGATCCTGTTTTTATCTTCCTGCTGGGAATGGGTGTGGCAGGGGCGGCAGTGGCTACAGTGATCGCGCAGATGATTTCCTGTGTATTTGTTTTGAGCTTTTTGTTTGGCGAAAGACCGCCGGTACGCATTACCTTCGGCGGCTATCAAAGAGTTCTGATGGCCAGAATCCTTCTGACGGGATTGTCGCCTTTTGTGATCGTTGCTTTCGACAGTGTGCTGATTATCGCCATGAATATGGTGCTGCAGCACTATGGCGGCCCAGGGTTCGGAGATCAGTTAGTGACCTGCAATACCATTGCCCAGAGCTTTTTCCTTTTGATCACGCTGCCTCTGGGCGGGATCACGGCGTCCTCTCAGCCAATTCTGGGGTATAATTACGGCGCCTGTCAAATAGAACGCATACGCGAGGGGCAGAAATATACCTTATTCCTCTGCCTTATTTTTACAGCCATCATGATGCTGGCCGCGCATACACTGTCACCATATTTTGTACGGCTGTTCACAAGCGACGCTTTTTATATGGATTTATCTGTCAGGGCCATCAAAGCCATGTGCTGGATGATCATTCCTTTGGGAGTGCAGTACACGATCGTGGATGGATTTACGGGGTTATCCGCAGTAAAATACGCCATCTCTCTTTCTACTATACGCAAAAGCATCTATTTCTGTCTGATGCTTGTTTTTCCTGTGCTTTTTGGCATAGAGAATGTATTTTTCGCGGAATCGGCGACAGATGTTTTTGCCGCCTGTATTTCTGTGACAGTTTATATGAAAGTTATGGGCGCTCTTCTGAAAAGAAGAGAGGCGCAGGTAGCGGCGGAAAAAGAGAAAAGCAAAAAAGCGACGGTTTCTGCATAATTGCGGGGCGGAAAAAAGGAGACGATAGTCTCCATCAGAAAATAATATGGCTGGTACCCTTTATTTTGTTAGGGTTCCAGCCATATTTTCTTTTGGGCGGTTCTTTTTATTTATAACATCAATTTCCCTTACTGCTGAGGGGGTTGCTCCGTTCCTCCCAGAAGATGTTGTTGTCCGGCGCCGCTTTCCCTTCGTCGCTGTATTTGGAATTTTGCCGGATGACATAAAGATCCCCGGTGTGTATGGTATCTTTTGGCTTTTGTTGTTTCTTTCCTTTTTTCATCTTTCTCACCTCGGAAATAGTATCTGCATTCTTTCGATTTTCTTTCTGACTTTTTTCGGAAATAAGTCGAGATCCTATGAGACCTTTTCTTTTTCATAATCTAAATCAGGAAAGGAGGCACGTACAGGAAATTCTGAACATAGGATAGAAGGAAAGGAGGAGGAAGCATGACAGGAAAAGAATTGGTCGAATTTGCGCTGTCCAAGCTGGGGGTGCCCTATGTGTATGGCATGAAAGGGACTGTTATGACGCTGGAGAAATATCAGCAGCTAAAGTCCATGTACGGCGCTCTGGTGTGGGACAGCGACAAAAGCAAGGTGGGAAAGGTCTGCTGTGACTGTTCCGGCCTGATTTCCTGGGCCACTGGTATCGTCAGAAGTTCTCAGGGATATTACGACACAGCCGTGGAGGTACATTCGATTTCTTCCATTGCCCAGGCGCCCATTGGTGCGGCCGTTTGGAAAAAGGGACATATCGGCATATATATCGGTGGTGGAGAGTATGTGGCGGAGGACGGCAGTGCGTATGGGTGCCGGAAAAACAGCCTGAAAAAAGCAGATTTTACCCATTGGCTGAAGCTGAAGGATATTTCTTATGAAGAAAGAAGGGAAGAAGTGGTCGAAGAAGGGAAAATCATTGTAGACGGCAAAGAACACACCGTAGAACGGATCTTAAAAGACGGTACTAATTTTATCAAGATCCGGGATATTGCGGATTTGCTGGGCTATAAAGTCAGCAATCAAGGCAGTACAGCGGTTTTGACAAAAAAATAATAGAAACGGCTAAGAGCCGATGTCTGAGACATCGGCTCTTATTGTATAAGGAAAACCACGCGTTAGACGCGTGGTTCAAAAAAGCCTTCTGGCGTTGAGGTAGAAGTAAAAACTCCTTTTCACTATAATGAGACTGCGGTCTGCCAACTGCAAGAAATATAGTGAAAAGGAGGTCCGTATATGGGAATTACGGATATACATAGTTTAT
>CALWKZ010000006.1 GCA_944381385.1 uncultured Anaerotignum sp.
ATCTGTTTGCTATTAAATTTCCACTATTACATTACATATTTTTAGGAGGAATACCGAAATGAAAATTGCATTCTTTGACACAAAATCCTACTGGAAAGATGCTTTTGGCCCTATGGCTGAAAAATACGGCTATGAAATCACATTCTTCAATGAAAGACTGACACCCGCTACTGCTCATCTGGCAGCTGGTCACGACGCAACCTGCTCCTTCGTTAACGACGAAGTACCCGCAGAAGTTATCCGTGAACTGAAAGACCTGGGTATCAAAGTTCTGCTGCTGCGCTGCGCAGGCTTCGACAGCGTAGACCTGGCAGTTGCAAAAGAATGTGGTCTGCCCGTACTGAGAGTACCCGCTTACTCCCCTCAGTCCGTAGCAGAACAGGGCGCAGCTCTGCTGATGGCAATCAACAGAAAATGCCATCTGTCCTATGAAAGAACAACAAAATTCAACTTTGATATCGCTGGCCTGACAGGTATCGCTCTGTACGGCAAAACAGCTGGTATCATCGGCACAGGCAAAATCGGTCAGTGCATGATCGACATCCTGAAAGGCTTCGGTATGAACATCATCGCTTATGATGCATTCCCCAACCCCAACCTGGGTCTGGAATATGTAGAACTGGATGAACTGTACGCTCGTTCCGACGTAATCTCCATCCATTGCCCTCTGATGCCCGCTACAAAACATATGATCGACAAAGACGCTATCGCAAAGATGAAAGACGGCGTAATCTTCATCAACGTAGCACGCGGCGGTCTGGTTGACTCCGAAGCTCTGGCTGACGCAGTAGAAGCTGGCAAATTCCGCGGCGTAGGTATGGACGTTTGCGAAGTTGAACATGAATACTTCTTCGAAGACAGAAGCAACCTGACAAAACATGATCCTACACTGTCCAGACTGCTGGCAAGCGACAAGGTTCTGGTTTCCGGTCATCAGGCATTCCTGACAGAAGAAGCTCTGGAACAGATGGCAAAAGTTACACTGGATAACGCAAAAGCATTCCTGGCTGGCGAAGAACTGGTAAACGAAGTAAAATAATTTCAAACCGAAGGCGGACGCGAAAGCGTCCGCTTTTTGTTTGTGAAAAAAAGCCGGAAAGACGGCAGACAGAAGGAGTTTGCTATTGTTTTTCCCCGTTTTTGTGTGTATACTTTTTGTAGGAAAAAAGAAGAATAAAAAAGCAGCACAGCCCTAATGCGTTAATTAGGGCTTACTGTTGTGTTTGGATACAGGAGGATATGGGCATGGGCTTATTTGACAAGTTTAAAAATCAAGAGCAGCGGCAGGAGTTTTTTGTGGTGGCGGGCCTGGGGAATCCCGGCCGGGAATACGCCGAAACAAAGCACAATGTGGGCTTTATGGTCATAGACCGGCTGGCGGAGAAGTACAATATCAATGTAACGAAATTCAAAAATAAGGCCCTCATCGGCGACGGCACCATTGGCGACAGACGGGTGCTGCTGGTGAAGCCTCAGACCTTTATGAACCTCAGTGGGGAAAGCATTCGGGAGATCGTGAATTTTTACAAGATCCCCCAGGATCGCTTTGTGGTGATCTTTGACGATACTTCTTTGCCGGAGGGACAGATCCGTCTGCGGGAGAAAGGCAGCCACGGCGGCCACAATGGTATCCGCAACATCATCCAGCAGATGGGCACAGACGTATTCTGGCGCATCAAGGTGGGCATTGGGGAGAAGCCCAATGGCTGGGATCTGGCAGATTATGTGCTGGCGAAATTCGACAAGGATGCCCTGCCATTGATGGAAACGGGTATGGATAAGGCGGTGCAGGCTGTAGAGCTGATCCTTTCCAGAGGGATGCAGGATGCCATGAACCGTATGAATCAGCGGCCCAAGCAGCCGAAGCCCAAAAAGCAGCCGGAGGGCGAAGGAGAAAAAACGGAGAAAAACGAGGTGGAAGCATGAAGGCTTTGACAGAGCCCCTTCTGGAGCTGGAAAGCTATCGGCATTTACTGGAGAGCATAGAGAAAAGGCAAACCCCTGTCTTTGTGTCAGGGGTCATTGACGTGCAGAAAAGTCACCTGATTTATGGGCTGCAGACCCATGCGAAACGTCCTGTGGTGGTACTGACCCACAGCGAGGTCCGGGCAAAGGAAATCCGGGAGGATCTGCGGTTTTTTACCAAGGAAGGTGTGTATTATCCGGCCAGAGATATTTTGTTTTACAGCGCTGACGTTCACAGCATGGAAATGAACCGGCAGCGGTTCCTGACGCTGGAACGGCTTCTGGACGGGAACTGTCCGCTGCTGGTGGCATCTATGGAGGCGCTGATGGACCGTTTTCCGCCCAAAAAAGAGTTTTCCTCTTTTGTGCTGACCTTGAGGATAGGAGATCAGATAGACCTGGAGGAATTGATGAAAAAGCTGATCTTTATGGGCTATGAGCGGACGGAGCTGGTGGAAAGCCCTGGGCAGTTCGCTCTGCGGGGTGGCATTCTGGATTTGTATTCCCTGACGGCGGAGGAAGCTGTCCGCATCGAGTTCTGGGACGATGAAATCGACAGCATCCGTTCAATGGACGCCCAGAGCCAGCGCTCTGTGGAAAAACTGGACGAGGTGCGCATTTTTCCTATGCGGGAGCTGGTCTATGACGAAGCACGGGGACATCTGGCGGCGGCCAAAATGGAGAAGGAATACGGAAAATTCCTGAAGAAGCTGGAGAAAAACGGGGAGGAAGAAGCGGCGGAGCGTCTGCGGGAGGTCGTGGGCGAGCAGATCGACGCATTAAAGACCGGCGGCCGCTTTGACGGCGCAGGCGGTGTGCTGCCTTTCTTCTACGAGGATTCTGTGAGCCTGTTTTCCTATCTGCCGGAGGAGGCCATCCTTTGCTTTGATGAGCCCCAACGGCTGGCGGAGCATATGCAGACCATAGAGGAAGAGTACCAGGAAAGCATGAAGGGGCGTATTGCCCAGGGATTCCTGCTGCCTTCCCAAAGCGGGATGCTCTGGGACTATACAGAGTTGCTGCGGCAGGCGGAGGGCTTCGATCAGGCGCTTTTGGCGGGGATTTCCCAGAGGACACCAGGCTTTTCCCCGAAGGAGCGGGCGGATTTTCTGGTGCGTTCCACCCCTTCCTTCCAGAAGCGAGCGGATCTGTTCTGCGAAGAGCTGGCGGAGCTGCGGCGGGAAAAATTCCGGACGCTGGTGCTGGCGGGGTCGCCTACCAGAGCACAGCGGATCGCGGCGGAGCTGACGGAGTGGGAACTGCCGGCGGTTTATGTGGAAAATCTGGAGCAGGAGATCCCCAAAGGGGCGGTCTGGGTATCCAAAGGAAGTCTTTCCAAGGGGTTCCGTTATGACTATATCCAGCTGGCCGTATTTTCCGACAGCGAGGTTTTTGGCAAACAGACGGAGAAACGCCGGAAGAAACGAAAGCAGTCCGGTGAAGCCATCCGCAGCTTTTCCGACCTGCATATCGGGGATTATGTGGTGCATGATAACCACGGCATCGGTGTGTTCCGGGGACTGGAAAAGATTTCCGTGGAAGGCGTACAGAAGGATTATATGAAAATATCCTATCGGGATGGGGGCAACCTTTTTGTGCCCGTCAGCCAGATGGATATGATACAGAAATATATCGGCTCCGGCGGCGGTGCTCCCAAGCTGAATAAGCTGGGCGGCCAGGACTGGCTGAAAGCTAAGGCCAAAGCCAGAACCGCCGTAAAAATACTGGCGGAGGATCTGGTGGCCCTTTACGCCAAACGGGCGGCGGCCCAGGGCCATGTCTATGGGGCCGATACCCTGTGGCAGCGGGAGTTTGAGGAGGCCTTTCCCTATGAGGAGACCGACGACCAGCTCAATGCCATTGAGGATGTAAAAAAGGATATGGAAAGCGGCAAGGTCATGGACCGTCTTATCTGCGGCGACGTGGGCTACGGCAAGACAGAGGTAGCCATCCGGGCGGCCTTCAAAGCGGTGCAGGAGGGCAAGCAGGTGGCTTATCTGGTGCCTACCACTATTCTGGCCCAGCAGCATTACAATACTTTTGTACAGCGGATGGCGGGCTACCCGGTGAAGATCGAACTGCTGTCCCGGTTCCGGACGGCCAAGCAGCAGAAGGAAAGTCTGGCGGCGCTGGAAAAGGGATTTTCCGATATTGTCATCGGCACCCACCGTATCCTGTCGAAAGATGTGAAGTTCAAGGATCTGGGGCTGGTCATTGTGGATGAGGAGCAGCGTTTTGGCGTGGCCCATAAGGAAAAGCTGAAACGTCTGCGGGAGAATGTGGATGTGCTGACACTGTCGGCAACACCTATCCCCCGGACCCTGCATATGAGTCTGGCGGGCATCCGGGATATGAGTGTTCTGGAGGAGCCGCCCCAGGAACGGCGGCCGGTGCAGACCTATGTGATGGAGAACAACCCGGAATTCATCCGGGAGGCCATTCATCGGGAACTGGCCAGAGGCGGGCAGGTCTATTATCTGTACAACCGGGTGGAGCATATCAGCGAAGAGGCGCTGCGGGTGCAGAACCTGGCGCCGGAGGCCAATGTGGCCTATGCCCATGGGCAGATGTCGGAACGGGAGCTGGAGCGGATCATGGGGGATTTCCTGGAAGGGGAGATCGACGTACTGGTTTGCACTACCATTATCGAGACAGGATTGGATATTTCCAATGTGAATACTATCATCATACAGGACGCTGACCGCATGGGCCTTTCCCAGTTGTATCAGCTGCGGGGACGTGTGGGACGCAGCAACCGCAGCTCCTATGCTTATTTGATGTATAAGAGGGATAAAATGCTGAAGGAAACGGCGGAAAAGCGCCTCCAGACCATCCGGGAATTTACGGAGTTTGGCGCGGGCTTCAAGGTAGCCATGCGGGATCTGGAGATCCGGGGCGCCGGCAACCTGCTGGGGGCGGAGCAGCACGGCCACATGGAATCTGTGGGCTACGATATGTACTGCCGTCTGCTGGAGGAAGAAGTACAGCAGTTAAAGGGAGAAGAAAAAATCGAATATTTCGAGACCAGCATCGATCTGAATATCAGCGCCTACCTGCCGGATTTCTATGTCCGCAATCAGGAGCAGCGCATGGAGCTGTACAAAAAGATCGCCGCCATCCAGACCCAGGAGGAATACTACGATATGCAGGAGGAGTTGGAGGATCGCTACGGCGATCTGCCCAAGAGCGCCCAGACCCTGCTGGAAATGGTGCTTTTGAAGGCGGAGGCCCATACGCTGGGTATTACTTCCATCAGCCAGAAGGGGACCAATGTGCTGGTGGAGTTCCGGTCTGACGCGCCGCTGGACCCGGAACGCCTGACAAAACTCCTGGCGGAAAGCCGTGGCCGGTACCTTTTTACAGCGGGAGCAGCACCTTATTTGACGATCCGTGTGAAGAAAGGGGAGGAAAGCCAGACCCTGGCGTATATTAAATCTTTATTAAATGGCATAAAGGAATAGTTTTTTCTCAGAAAAGCGTGTATAATACAAGTACCATTTCGCGGTTTTGTTTGAGAAAAGAGTGGTGTCTATGAGAATGAAAAAAAATTGGTTTCTGAGCCTTTTGATCGGAATTTTTCTTCTGACAGGCTGCGGCGGATTTTCCGACGAGGTCATTGCCAAGATCGACGGGCAGGAAATTATGAAATCAGAATATATGGTTTACCTCTATACAACGACCCAGAGCTTTGTTTCCGCGGCGGGGAATGATGTGTGGAACATGGATTTTGACGGGCAGACGGGAGAAGAGCTGGTGCAGGAACGTGCCCTGAGCACCATCCAGAGCGTCATCGCGGCGGAAAAATACGCGGCGGAAAACAACATCTCCCTTTCGGAGGATCAGATTCAGGACGCCCATGCGTCAGCAGACGAATTTTGGGAGAATCTGACGGAAGAAGACCGGGAGAAGATGGGCATTGAGAAAGACAGTCTGTATACGCTGATGGAGGAATCCTACCTCTATTCTGTGGTCAATGAAATCCTGGCGGCGGAGTGTGCTGTCAGCGAGGACGCAAGCCAGGCCTATTATGAAGAAAACAAGGCGGAGATCCAGGATGCTTATACGCTGTATACAGTGGATTCCATTATGGTAGAGGACGAGACGACAGCCGATGAGGTGGCGGATAAAGCCCAAAGCGGAGAGGATTTCGCGGCACTCTTCGATGCCTATGACGTGGATGAAACGGCCAAGGAAAGCGACGAAGGCGGCCGGATGACACTGTATAAAAGCTATATGAACAATACCTTCGGCATTGACGAAGACCTGGCGCTGGGCCAGATCACAGACCCGCTGGAGGTCAGCGGCAGCTATTTCATCCTGAAGGTAGAGGAGATTTCCGTGCCTACGGAAAGTGATGTGCTGACACTGGCGGAGGAAAGCTACCGTTCTCAGGTCCAGACGGAATACGTAGAAGCAAGGATGTCGGAAATGACGAAAAACCAGACGGTGGAAAAGATCGACGGCGCCTGGGAGAATTTAGAGAGCTTTCACGAATAATATCAACTTTTCAGAGAAGGACAGCTTCGTGCGCCTTCTCTTTTTTTGCGGGAGCGCAGGGAACTTTTGTCTCCCGCTTGAAAACAGGACGCAAATAAGGTATGATGGACAAAGAAGACAACGAAAAAAACGGCATGGCCGGAAGCATAGAGAAAGGGGATATTGGCATGGAATTAAAAAGGGTTTGGGCAATGTATTTCAGCCCCACAGGCGGTACGGAAAAAGCGGTGACCACAACGGCAAAGGCTGTGGCGGAGCAGCTGGGCCTGCCCTATGAGGTCTACGACTTTACGCTGCCCAAGGTGAGGGAAGAGGTAAAATCCTTTGGGGAAAACGATCTGGTATTTTTCGGAACGCCGGTAATTGCCGGACGTGTGCCCAATGTTCTGCTGCCTTATCTGAAAACGGTGGTGGGCGGCGGCGCTTATGGCGTGCCTATGGTATCCTTCGGCAATCGGAACTTTGACGATGCCCTTATTGAATTGAGGAATATTATGGAAGAGGACGGTTTCCGTACCGTAGCCGGCGGCGCCTTTGTCAGCGAGCATTCCTTCTCCAGAATACTTTCGGCGGGACGTCCTGATGCGGCGGATTACGCCAAGATGCGGGAATTTGCCGATGCTATTGTGAAAAAAATCCAGAGCGGCTGGGAATATACGGAGCCGGCCTATGTGAAGGGCGAGACGCCCATCCGGCCCTATTTCACGCCCAGAGACCGGTACGGCAATGCCATTGATATCCGCAAGGTAAGACCCAAAACCAGCGACGCCTGCTGTGGCTGCGGCCTCTGCGCACAGGTTTGTCCCATGGGCTCCATTGACCCGACGGATTTTGAATGCAAGCGTATCTGTATCAAATGCTGTGCCTGCATCAAGAAATGTCCTACGGGCGCGAAGTATTTCGATGACCCCGGTTATATCTATCATAAAGAAGAACTGGAAGAAATGTACGAGGGTCGGTCTGAACCGGAATTTTTTGTATAAATATACAAAAAATATTCTTCATGCCTATAAAAAATGGGAGGCTATATGTGGCGCGTAAAGCCGGGCCGGAAAAAACCACAAAAAATACAGGAGCAATATTGCAAAAGATGGCACTTTCTGCGGAAAGCTGCCGTCTTTTTTGTTTTGGTGGAAACTATATTAAATTATTTTAATTTTTATTCAATGGGGATTTAACATCGGGCGCATATACTGAGTCATGGATTTTACATAGAATTAACAATTGTGAGGTGAGGTTTATGGAGGAAAAATGGCGGGCGGAAATGAAGTACACGATACCGGCGGCGGAAAGCAGGATGCTGTCGGCCAGACTTTCGGCTTTTATGAACCGGGACGCCAACGGCGGGGAAAACGGATACGCTGTCCGTTCCCTGTATTTTGACAATTTTTATAATAAGGTCCTGCGGGAAAAGCTGGACGGCATCGGTATTCGGGATAAATACCGCATCCGCTGCTATGATAACGACTTTTCCTTTCTGCGCCTGGAGAAAAAAAGCAAGAAATACGACCGGGGAAATAAGAGCCAGTGTGTGGTAACGAAGGAGGAAGTCCTGCGGATTCTGGATGGCGACACCGATTGGATGGCGCTGGACGAAAGGCCGTTGGTGAGGGAGCTGTTTCTGCGGATGCGACTGGAGTTCTTCCGGCCCCAGAATATTGTGGAGTACGACAGGGAGGCTTTTACCTATGGGCCGGGAAATGTACGGATCACCTTTGACCGGAATATCCGAGGCTGCGGCGACCCCAGACAGTTCTTCCGGGAGCAGCTGCCCTCGGTGCCTGCGTTAAATTATGGGCTGACGGTAATGGAGGTCAAGTATGACGATTATCTGCCGGATGTGGTGAACCGGACGGTGCTGACGGTACGGAAAAAGGAACAGGCCTTTTCCAAATATGCGGCCTGCCGTTTGGCGGAATGAGACGAGAACAGAAAAGAGGAGTGAAAGAACATGACGTTTCAAGA
>CALWKZ010000007.1 GCA_944381385.1 uncultured Anaerotignum sp.
CAGAACCCCGTCCAGATCACTTCCAGAATCCAGCCGGTCAAGCCATATACAATAAATTTTTTACCCATGGCATTATCCTGCGCAAAGGGCAAAATATTATGCGTCCTCCCGCAGCAAAACGGAAGCAAGAATATCCGCCAGCGGTTCCATAGCGTTTAAGGCTTCTTCCTTTGTATTGGTCTGGGCGCCTACTTCGATCAATGTAGAGCGGGGCAGCATATGTAAGCTGAAACGATAGGCGTTCAAATAAATTTTCCGATTGAAATCGCCGTATTTCATCATGGACTGCACCTGCATCTGCAAACTGAAGGCCAGATTTTCCTTTAAATACTCATTGGACAACCCCGGCGTAGGCTGGGCCTCCCCGTTTTGGTTCAACCGGCACAGGCCATTGAAAAACATGACCTGAGCGCAGGTCTTGCCGTCGATCTCCGTCACCAATCGCGTGCCCTCCGCTACGCCGTCCCGGTGCATATCGATGCAGACCTGTATGGACGGGTTTTCCGCCAAAATCTGCCGGATGGGCGGCTCCATACGCTCATAAGCCCCCGTGATCTGACCCTTGCCATCCACCACATCATACCGCCCCGTATCGTGAAGGACACGGATACCGTATTCCTGCTCCAGAATCTCCTTCAGCCGTTCTCCCACACCCCAGATGCCTTCCTCCAGCCCCTTGGACATATCGCTGTCGGCAAAGCCCTCGGAAGAGTGGGTATGGAAGATCAGCACCTGAGGGCCGTCTGTATCCCGGTCAATGGAAAAATCCATGGACAGTGCTTCCTCCACGTCGATATCCGATGGGAACAGGGCCGTTCTGGAATCCACAATATAAAAATTCTGTTTCAGATAGTCAAAATCCCGCATTTTTTCCAGTAAATCCGAGGAGACCTCTATAGGCGTTCCGTTGGAAAAATCCTCCGGTGTTTCCTCGAAATGGACGTCCTCGATACCGAACAGCTCCTGCTCCGACGATGTTGGCGCGGAAACAGGCGCAGCGACCGCGGATACTTGTCCCGGCAGGCTTTCCCGCAGGGCCAGATCCGCCCCGCCCATCTGCCACAGCGCCGGCAGCGCCAGCACGAAAACGCACAGCCCCAGTATGCTGCGGCGAAAATTCTGCCTGTCCTTCTCTCCCTTGCCCATGGCGTCCGCCTCCTTTCGGTCTCCTTCATTTCTATGCGAAAAACAGCGGATATAGAACCGAAGAAACCGGCAGAAGGGGAAAAAGGGCCAAACCCTGAAAAACAGAAAAGCTGAAATCTTTTTTCATAAAGATTTCAGCTTTCTTTGTTCTCTCAGAAAGACGTCTCAAAAGGCGCCTGTCTTTTTGTTTTTTTAAATTTCCTTTCGGTTGACAATACTCAGATATTCTCCCATACAGCAGCCCATGACCACCACGCCGCAGCTATAAAACTGCCAGCCTTCGACGGTGTATTCCGCTACCGCGCCGGAAAGAAAGCCATTGACCTTTTTCTTGCTTTCCTCGGCGTTTGTTTTGGGAAAGAGGGATACAAATTCTTCCAGAGTGCCGGAAAAGGCTACCTCCCGCGGAAGCTGTGCGCCGCCTGTCATCAGCCAGCTTTCCACCTGACGGGGAGAGAGCAGATGTCCCGCCGTACCGCCGTTTTGGAGCCATTCCTCCTTTGCCGCCTCACTGCCGGAAAGGCAGACCAGAATTTCCCGGCCCCCTTCCCGCAGTTCTTTTATTTTCTCAGAAAACATTGTCATCCCTCCGGTACAGTTTGATTTACTTTGTCGCTTTTACTTTGATCCAAAGTTCTGCCAGCTTCTGTTTCAGCACCTGATTGTCTACGAATACTTCATCCTTTTCATAGCCGGAACGAGGCAGGTATGCTTCGTTATCCGCGAACAGGCCGCCTTCGCCGCTGAGCTCATCCAGAACTTCCTGGTTGGAGGAAGCGTAGCCTACGTATTCGGAGTTGCCCATAGACGCTTCATAAGTCAGCACATAGTTGATGAATTCATGAGCCAGCAGAGGGTTTTCCGCATTGGCAGGAATAACCATAGCGTCACTCCACAGGTTGGTGCCTTCCGCGGGCATCCAGAAGCTCATGTCGGGGTTTTCTTCCAGAATGGTGGTTGCGTCGCCGCTGTATACCACAGCAATATCCTTTGTGCCGTTGATCATGCCGTCAATTACCTCGTCTGTTACATAAACAGGGTCCATAGTATTGTTCATATCCAGCAGCCACTGATACGCTTCCTCGATCTGGGCCTCATCGTCTGTGTTCATGGAGTAGCCCAGCGCCTTGAAGGCCATCATGAAGGAGTCTCTTTCGGAATCGTATACATAGATCTTACCCTTGTAATCTGTGTTGCGCAGGATCTCATAGCCCTGTTCCTCAACTACCGCGGGGTCTACGTTGTTATGATTATACACGATGCCTACGCTGCCCCAGAAATAAGGCACGGAGTAGGTGTTGTCCGGGTCATAGGGCAGGTTCTGCACGCCTTCTGCCAGATTGGACAGATTGGGGATCAGGGAATGATCCAGCTCCTGGAGCATACCTTCCGCCATCAGTCTTTCGATCATGTAATCGGAGGGAACCAGCACATCATAGGAATCCCCTGCCTGCAGCTTGGTGTACATCATTTCGTTGGAATCGAAATATTCCACGATCACCTTTACGCCGAATTGCTCCTCAAAGTCGGAAATCAGGTTCTCGCCCATGTATTCGCCCCAGTTGTAGAGCTTTAATGTATCGGAACCGTATTTTTCCACAGCGCTTTCAGAGGACGCGCCGTCACTTGTGCCGCCGCCGCAGCCTGCCAGAAGCAGTACGCTCGCAAGAGCCATCGCAATTACTTTTTTCATACCTTTTTTCTCCTTTTTTCTCTCATAATGGGTACTACGTTGACTACAAGCAGTGCTACCGTAATCAAAAGAATCACCAACGTTGACAGGGCATTGATGGACGGGTTGACACGCTTGCTCATGGTATAAACCAAAATGGATATATTGTTCACACCATTGCCCGTGACGAAATAGGAAATGATAAAATCGTCAAAGCTCATGGTGAAAGCAATCAATGCGCCGGAAATAATCCCCGGCATAATCTGCGGCACAATGACTTTCGTCAGCGCCTGCAAAGGCGTAGCCCCCAGATCCAGGGCCGCGTCCGCCAGATTGGGGTCCAAAGACCGCAGCTTCGGCGAAACCGACAGGATCACATAAGGGATACAGAACATAATATGGGCCAGCAGCAGGGTCATGAAACCCTTTGTGATGCCGATGGCACTAAAGAACATCAACAGCCCGATGGCCGTTACAATCTCCGGATTCATGATGGGCAGATTGTTCACCTGTTCCACCACATTTTTCAGCGCCTTCCGGGAGCGGGACAGACCGATGGCCGCCAAAGTGCCAGCAATAGTAGAAATAATGGTTGCCAGCACAGCGATGATGATGGTATAGACCACCGCCTCCATCATGGTACGGTCAGAAAACATCTTTTCATACCACCGCAGGGAAAACCCGCTGAATTTCGTCAGGGAACGGGAGTCATTGAAGGAAAAAACAATAATGTAGATAATGGGCAGGTAAAAGAACAATGCGGTAATGCCCAGAATTACTTTGGAACCGATACGATGCCTTTTCTTTTCCATATCTTACTCCCTCCTTCCTTCCGCCGCCGGGTCTGTGTCTACTTTCTTGGTCAGATACATGGAGATCATGATGATGACCGCCATGATCAAAGAGATGGCACTGCCGAAGTTCCAGTCGCCGCTGGTCAGGAACTGGGTCTCGATGACATTGCCGATAAGGACATACTGTCCGCCGCCCAGCAGTTTGGGGATAAAGAAGCTGGATACCGCCGGCAGGAACACCAGGGTAATGCCGCTGAGTACGCCGGGCAGGCTCAAAGGCAGGGTCACCCGCAGAAAGCTCTGCACTTTGTTTGCCCCCAGATCGCTGGCCGCTTCCAGATAGCTTTTGTCCATTTTCGCCAAAGAGGTGTGGATCTGCAAAATCATAAAGGGAATGAAGTTATAGACCATACCCAGCACCACGGCGAAGGTAGTATACATCATCTGGAAAGGGCCAATGCCCAAAAGCCCAAAGAGCTTATTCAGCAGACCGTCATCCTGCAAAATCCCTACCCAGGCATAGGTACGCACCAGCATATTGATCCAGGTAGGCAGGGTAATCATCAAAATCCAGAACATCTTGCTTTTCTCCGGGCCGGAAGCGATGACGTAGGCAATGGGATAGCCCAGAAGCACACAGATCACCGTCGTCACAATGGCGATCACCAGGGAGCGCTTCAATACGTCCAAAAATACGGCGTCGCTGAAAAAGCGGGCAAAGTTTTCCAGTGTAAAGCGGAAGGTGGTCACGTCGTTTCCTTCTTTGGTAAAGGCATAAAGCAGGATCATCAGCATGGGAACCACGACCATCACTGCCAGCCATACCACATAGGGATAGATCATACTGCGAAACTGCCGCATGGCAATCCTCCTCCTTCCTTACTGCTCCATGCTCATGATATGGATATCCTCCGGCTCAAAGATCAGGCCTACTTCCTCGCCTACCTCATGCTTGTCGGTGGTATCCACTTTATACTCATAACCCTTTGTGGCGAATGTCACATCATAAACGCCGGGGGTGATATGCTCCGGATCGAAGTCATATTTTACATCCGTAATTTCCACCGGCTCCCCTTCCAGGCTCCAGGCGGAAGCGTTGGCCCAAGTTTTCAGGTCTGTCTCCAAGGCGATGGATTCCTGGATCTCATCGGCTTTTTTATAGAAGTTCACAGCAAAGATTTCTTCCTCATTCTCCTCGCTGGTCACGCGGTTCTCGTCCTTTACGATCATATTCACCGTTACGGAAGTACCTGCCGCCGTGGAGAAAGTCACGGGATAGGTACCGTTCTCCTTTTTGATGGAATACTGCACCTCTTTGATGGAGATCAGCTCGTCCTCATCCGGGTTCCATGCCTGAGCATCGGCCCGGGCAATGATAGTGGCGTCATCCAGTTCTTCCACGTCCTCCACATCCAGATAGAAGTCGTTGGCGGACATTTTTTCGTTGGCCGCCGCATTGAATACGGGCTGGTCGTCAGATACCTGCATCTTTACGGTGATCTCCGTACCTACTTTCGTTTCCACCATGGTTTCGTAATGGACGCCCTTGAAGAGCACGGATTTTACCACACCCTTCAGCTTGCCCTGCTCTCTGGGCACAATATCCAGATCCTCGGGGCGGATAACCACTTCCACCGGTTCGTTCTTTTCAAAGCCAAAATCCACACAATCAAATTTCCGGCCTTCAAACATGACTTTATAATCCTCCAGCATAACGCCTTCGATGATATTGCTTTCGCCGATAAAGTTTGCTACGAACTCATTGACGGGCTCATTGTAAATATCTGTAGGCGTACCAATCTGCTGGATCTCGCCGTCCTTCATGACCACGATCTTATCGGACATGGTCAGGGCTTCCTCCTGGTCGTGGGTAACGTAAATAAAAGTGATGCCCACTTCCTGCTGGATCTTTTTCAGCTCATGCTGCATTTCCTGACGCAGCTTTAAGTCCAAAGCCCCCAGCGGCTCATCCAGAAGCAGTACGCTGGGCTCATTGACCAGCGCTCTGGCAATGGCCACACGCTGCTGCTGGCCGCCGGACATCTCCGTTACGCTCCTGTCGGCATATTCCTCCAGATTTACCAGCTTCAGCATACGTTTTACCTTCTGCTCGATGATATCCTTGGGTTCTTTTTTGATCTTCAGGCCAAAGGCGATATTATTGTATACGTTCATATGGGGAAACAGGGCGTATTTCTGGAACACCGTGTTGATTTCCCGTTTATAAGGGGGCACCTTACTGATCTCCTCCCCGTCAAAAAGGACCTGGCCCTCGTTCTGTGTCAGGAAACCTCCCAGTATTCTTAATAAAGTGGTCTTACCGCAGCCGCTGGGGCCCAGCAGCGTCACAAACTCGTTTTCATAAATATCCAGGCTGACGCCCTTTAACACCAGTTTGCCGTCGAATTCCTTGACAATGTTCTTAAACTGGATCAGCTTTTTCATAACGGCGCGCTCCTCCTCTCAAAAACAAAAGCCTTCCTCTTTAAAACAGCGGCGGTGTGGAGATCCACAGGACCTTTGCCGTCGTTTTCTTTTCATTTTTCAAATAATGTCCATTCTTGCCGGACAAATAAAAGGTCTCTCCCTTATGGACCACATGGGAGGTCTCTCCGCAGACCAGCGTCACGCAGCCTTCGGCCACATAGCCGAATTCCTCGCCGCTGTGGGGCCCCATCTCAAAAGATGTGCCGCCCTGAGGCAGCTCCAGCAGTATGGGTTCCATCTCATTTTTCTGGGTATTGGGCACAATCCAGTGGATGGTGTATTCTTCCCGCTCATCCACAAAAAAGTCCTTTTTTCGGAAAACGATCTTTTCCTCCTTTTCCTCCCGGAAAAATTCCGACAGACTGCTGCCCAGGGCCTCCACGATGTCATCCAGTGTGGCAATGGAAGGAGAGGTCAGGTTCCGCTCCAGCTGGGACAAAAAACCCTTTGTCAGCTCGCTGCGGCTGGCCAGTTCTTCCAGCGTCAGACCCTTCTGTATCCGAAGCTGCTTGATCTTATGGCCGATATCCATAAACAACACCTCTCTGTGTAGCAATACTAAACTTTTCTATTACTTTTATCAAACCTCAATCATTATATCGTATTTTCTCCGAAAAGCAAGAGAAAATAAACAAAAAATTCGATTTATTAAACTTTTTTACATTTTGCGGCAAAATCAGGTATTTTTTTACAGTAAAATTGTATCCTTCGCCGGAAAAAGGAATTTCCCGGAATTGTATGGATTTTCCCCTTTTCCTGCCTCCCGTTCCCTCCTCCGGAAGTTTAGTAATAAAAAACTTCCGGGCGCGCTATCCTAAACGAACTTCCTCAGATTTGCCCCTTATTTTTTCTTCTGACCGGCGAAAGGTCTTTTTTCAAAAAAAATCATGAATTTTACGAAAAAAATACCCATGAGTTTTTCCACATCCCCAAAAGCGTCTGCTCCCGTTCCGTCAGATGTTCTTGTTTTTTTCTTCAAAATCAACGATTTCCGTTGGAATCTTACAAAAATCAGTCAAATTTAATTGTATTTAATAGAATACATTCCACCATGGGCGGACGATTGACAAAACCCGTATATTTATGGTTTTATGATAAGAAAACAATACAAAAGAAACAGAAATATACAAAGGAGGACGAACATTATGGTGCGTTACGCGAAAAGAATGGAACAGTTGACAAATTCTGATATCGGTGATCTGCTGAAGCTGATCGCAAGACCGGACATTATTTCCTTTGCCGGCGGCCTGCCCGCTCCCGAACTGTTCCCCGTAGAACAGTTGAAAGCGGCTTGTGACGCGGTCATGGACGAATGCGGCAGAGTTGCCTGCCAGTATTCCTCTACAGAGGGCTTCCCCGCGCTGCGTGAAAAAATCGCCGCTCGTATGAAGGCAAAAAACAATATCGAAACGGATGCGGACCATATTCTGGTGACCAGCGGTTCCCAGCAGGGTCTGGATTTCTCCGCCCGTGTTTTTGTGGATAAAGGCGACGTCATCCTGATGGAAAGTCCTTCTTATCTGGGCGCCATCAATGCCTTTAAAGCCTGCGAGCCTACCTTTATGGAGGTACCTACAGACGACGGCGGTATGGTTATGGAAGAGCTGGAAAAGATTCTGGCTACCACAGAAAACGTAAAAATGATCTACGTTATCCCCGATTTCCAGAATCCTACCGGCAGAACATGGTCTTTGGAAAGACGCCATAAATTCATGGAAATCATCAATAAATACGAGATCCCCGTTATCGAGGACAACCCTTACGGCGAGCTGCGTTTTGAGAACGAAAACATGCCCGCGCTGAAATCTTTGGATACCAAGGGTCTGGTTGTGTTCCTGGGTACCTTCTCCAAGGTTCTGGTTCCCGGCTACAGACTGGGCTGGGTTTGCGCTTCCGATGAGATCCTGTCCATGTACAACTTCATCAAACAGGGCGCAGATTTGCAGACACCTACCGTAACACAGCTGGAAGCCAACAAATACATGGAAATGTTCGATCTGGACAAGCATGTAGACACCATCCGCGAGCTGTACAAGCACAGAAGAGACGTGATGATGGACGCTATGGAAAAATATCTGCCCAAAGAAGCGAAATTCACCCACCCCGACGGCGGTCTGTTCACATGGGTAGAACTGCCTGATTATATCGACACAAGAGAAATGGCGCTGCAATGTCTGGAAAAGAAGGTAGCCTATGTGCCCGGCGGTTCCTTCTTCCCTAACGGCGGCAAAGAAAACTGCTTCCGCATGAATTACTCCTGTATGCCGGATGAAAAGATCGTAGAAGGCGTTAAGGCTATCGCGGAAGTCATCAAAGCAAACCTGAAATAAAACCTGATACTCGAAGGCAGACTGCCGCGTCTACTCCGGTGGCTTGCTTTTTGCAGTATAAGAACAGTCGGATTCCTTTTCCCCTTTGGGGTCCGGCTGTTTTTTTGTCTTTTTCTCACTGGGCCGGCACGCTCTTTTCTGTTTTTTCACAATCTCTGCCTCTCTTTTCCCTCTATATCCACTGATGTTGTCTATTTCTTAACATTTCAGAAGGCATAATATTCTGTTCCCGCCCAATATGGCCTTTTTCCCTTCCTTAAGATTGTACAAATTTAAGTACAATCTGTCCAAAAAAACCTCTCATTTCCTTGTTTTTTCTCTGCAAAACTATCTATGCATTCGATTTTTCTATGGAAGTTTTAAGCAAAATTCGATAGCTTTCTTTTTGATTTCCCCATTGACTTTGTACATTTTTTGTGTTTTAATTAAGAAAAGGGGTTATTTTTTATCCATTTGTCTGATAACTCAGCTTCTTCCCGCAGTCATCAGACAAATACAAGTTAAACATTTATTAAACTATCTATTACATAAGGAGGAATTTCCATGGTACAGTATGCAGACAGAATGAAACTTTTAAAAGGTTCCGAAATCAGAGAATTGCTGGCCCTGACATCCAAACCCGACATCATTTCCTTTGCCGGCGGTATGCCCGCGCCTGAACTGTTCCCTTGTGAAGGCGTAAAACAGGCTTGTATCAAAGTTATGGACGAAGTTGGTCAGGTTGCTCTGCAGTATACTTCCACAGAAGGCCTGCCTTCTCTGCGTGAAAAACTCGTTGCAAGAATGAAAGCGAAAAACGGCATCGACACAGACATCGACCACGTTCTGATCACCAGCGGCTCTCAGCAGGGTCTGGATTTCTCCGCTCGTATCTTCCTGAATCCCGGTGACGTTGTTCTGCTGGAAAGCCCTTCCTATCTGGGCGCTGTAAACGCGTTCAAGGCTTGCGAACCTAAATTTATCGAGGTTCCTACAGACGATGACGGCATGATCACAGAAGAGCTGGAAAAGATCCTGGCTACCACAGAAAACGTAAAAATGATCTACGTTATTCCCGACTTCCAGAATCCTACCGGCAAAACATGGTCCCTGGAAAGACGTCATAAATTCATGGATATCATCAACAAATATGAAATCCCTGTTGTAGAAGACAACCCTTACGGCGAACTGCGTTTTGAAGGCGAAAACATGCCTTCCCTGAAATCCCTGGATACCAAAGAGCTGGTTATCTTCCTGGGCACATGCTCCAAGATCCTGGCACCCGGCCTGCGTATCGGCTGGATCTGCGCATCCAAGGAAAACCTGGTAAAATACAACTTCATCAAACAGGGCGCTGACCTGCAGTCCTCCACCATCGACCAGCTGATCGCTGACAGATTCCTGGATATGTATGATCTGGACGAACACGTTGAAAAGATCAAAGAAGTATACCATAAGAGACGCGACGTAATGCTGAAAACAATGGAAGAGACATTCCCGAAGGAAGTTAAATTCACACATCCCGAAGGCGGTCTGTTCACATGGTGCGTACTGCCCGACTACATGGACGCAAAAGTTCTGGCGCCTCAGTGCCTGGAAAAGAAAGTTGCTTATGTACCCGGCGGTTCCTTCTTCCCTAACGGCGGCAAGGAAAACCATTTCCGTCTGAACTACTCCTGCATGCCGGAAGACAAGATCAAAGAAGGTATCACAAGAATCGCAGAAGTTCTGAAAGCAAACCTGAAATAATCTCGGTCGGAACATAGTTTCACAAAATCATAAAAAATGGCAGGCATCCTCACAAGAGGGTGCCTGCTTTTTTTACCCACATATTGAAAAATATTCCTACTCTTTTTTCTAATCTAACTAATCTAATCTCTTCTCTTCTGTTCTGTCTGTTCTGTCTCTTCTGTTCTGTCTAGTCAGATCCGGCCGTCAGGCGACAACGCCGCTGATCTCGTCAGGGATCTCAAAGCTGACCACGCCCATATATCCCGGCGCCACTTCGTATTCCCCAAACACAATGACCAGACTCCCCTTTTCATTAAAATAAAAATTCTCTTTTCCGGTCAGCTTCTGAAAGTCCCCCGGTTCTTCCCCTGTATAATAGACTTTTCCGCTGTCCTCTGCCATCTGTTCTTCCATCTGCTCTAAAATATTCCGGCTCACCGCTTCCAATGCAGCCTCGTCTTTCAGCACAGAAGAAAGAGACACCGTCTGCCCTGTTTGTGTATCTACGGTAAATATCTTCAGATACTCCGCGCCGCTGGCCTGGGTCTCTACGGTATTGATCTGGATGCTGACATAATCATCATGATCCGATACTACCTCATAAGTGGATTCCAGCGCGTACTGCCCTGTTTCCTCCGCAACTTCCGCCTCATAACGCGCAATCAAACTGTTGGCGTATCCCATAATCTCCGCGTTAGCCTCCGCGTTTTTCCCCAGCTGGGGGATCTGGATATCCGCCCGGCTGAAATCTCTTTCGTCCGTATAAGTGCGAAATGTCACCACCTTTGCGATCCCGCCAATGACCGGTATTCCATCCATGGCGTTTGCCACCACAGAGCTGACATTGACTGCCGTCCCAAAAACGAGCAGCGCGGCCGCGGCAGCCGCGCCCGTCCTTTTGATATATTTTTTCTGATCTCTTCTCTTCTTTTCTAATCTCGCCTGGCGGATGCCTTCCCGCACCCGCGCCTCTGTCTCTTCTGGCACGGGAATACGCTCGTATTCCTCTTTCCACATACGCACGACTTCATCCTCGCCTCTGATGTTTTCCTCTTCGCGCATATCGTCATCTCCTATCCTTTTCTCCCATTCCCGTCCGCATCTTTTTCAGCGCGCGGTACAGTCTGGCCTTTACGGTATTGAGATTCTCCCCTGTGATCTGGGCGATCTCGTCCAGCCGACAGTCCTCAAAAAAGCGAAGCATCACAACGCTCTTTTCCTTAGGGCTCAATTTTTCCAGAACATCCCGCAGCGTCCAACGGCTGTAGAGCAGTTCCAATTCCTCCTTGCCGTCATAGGCAGGCGAAAACAATTCCATCACCTCCTCCGTCAGGTCCTCCCGTTTTTTCTTACGCAAAAACTCCAGCGATGTATTCACCACAATGCGGTATACCCATGTTTCCATATATTCCTCATTGCGCACCCTTCCACATTCCCGAATGGCGCGGCAGGCGCTTTCCTGCACGATATCCAAAGCGTCCTGCTGGTTTTTTACGTAACCATAAGCCAAACGATAGTACCTGTCATACCGACGGAGAAGGATTTCCTCAATTTGCTCTTCTTTCCTGCTTCTCATGGTAATCCTCCCGCAGTCCAGTTTTTCCGTTACTATATCATTTAGATGTATTTTACCATGAAAAAGTTGCATAGAAAATAAAAAAATCTTTTATTGTTGAAAAATCGTCTTTTTCGCCGAAGAAGCCTGCCGTTTTTTATGTTTTGTTCCCTTTACCCCACAGGAAAAATATGCTATACTTTTGAAAATATGGAGGTGGCATAGGCATTATGAAAGGACGCACGCAAAATATCTGGATACTGATTCTACTGCTTTTGGCAGGCGTCGTACTGGGCGGCTTTATCTCGCAGGCTTTAGGCGGCATCCCTGCGCTGCGCTGGCTTTCCTACGGCAGCACCTTCGGCATCTCCTCGCCGCTGGTCCTGGATCTGGGCGTTTTGACGCTGCAGTTCGGATTTACCGTCCGTTTTACCATTGCCGGCATACTGGGGATCATCCTGGCGTTTTTCATCTACCGCAAGATATGAGCGCCGCCATACCCGCAAAAACCAAACACAGGATAGAACACGGGGATTCGCTGTTTTATCCTGTGTTTTCTTTGGGCCGCAAAGAACGGAACCTGTCGTATTTTGGCAGAAAAAAGTTCTTCTTTTTCATTGGAAACACAGGTTTTCTGTTGAAAAGTCACATAAAAAAAGGTATGATAAAATATAAGGGTTTTTTCAAGCACCATAAAAAAATATGATTACAGCTGCTGCGGCAGTGTCCAAATAGAAAGGGGTTACATTATGTTTTCCAAAGATATGGGTATCGACTTGGGTACCGCAAATACACTGGTTTATATGAAAGAAAAAGGCATTATCGTCAACGAGCCTTCCGTTGTGGCCATCAACACACAGACAAAGGAAGTGCTGGCCGTAGGCAACGAGGCAAAGGATATGATCGGGCGTACCCCCGGCAACATCGTTGCCATCCGTCCCATGAAGGACGGCGTTATCGCCGATTTCGACGTAACACAGGCAATGCTGCGTTATTTCATCAATAAGGCTTATGTCCGCTCCATGTTCGGACCGAAGCCCCGCATCGTCATCTGTGTCCCTTCCGGCGTAACGGAAGTAGAAAAGAGAGCCGTTCTGGAGGCTGCCATTGCCGCAGGCTCCAAGGAAAAGGACACCTATCTCATCGAAGAACCCATGGCGGCCTCCATCGGCGCGGGCCTGCCTGTAGCCGATCCCGCAGGCAGCATGGTCGTGGATATCGGCGGCGGCACCAGCGAGGTGGCAGTCATCTCCCTGGGAGGCATCGTCACCAGCACCTCTCTTAGAGTAGCCGGCGACGCTTTGGACAACGCCATTGTCGGCTATATCAAAAAGGAATTCAATCTGGCCGTAGGCGACCGTACCGCGGAAGAAATCAAAATCACCATTGGCTCCGCTTATCCTCTGGAACGGGAGGAAAAAATGGAGATCCGCGGCCGTGACCTGGTCAGCGGCCTGCCTAAGACCATCGACATCAACTCCGTACACATCCGAGAAGCGCTCAGCGAGCCCGTCGGTTCTATCATCGAAACCATCAAGCAGACCCTGGAGGCGACCCCTCCCGAACTGGCGGCGGATATTATGGAATACGGCATTACACTGACCGGCGGCGGCGCCCTGCTGCGGGGACTGGATGCCCTCATCACGGCGGAAACCGGCATGCCCGTCCATATCGCCAACGAGCCGCTGAACTGCGTAGCTATGGGCACAGGCCTGGTGCTGGAGCATATCGACACTCTGAAAAACGTGCTGATCTCCCCCAGAAAAGCCCTGTTCTAAGCAGCGAATTCATCATTGTATAAAAGTCTGTAACCAGGGGGGCCTTTCCCCTTTGAAGGAGCGGTTGCTTTGTTTTCATTCTTTGAAAAATACAAAAAAATCATCATCACCGGCGCCATTGTGCTTCTGGCCATACTGGCTCTGGTGACCAATGGAAAAAAACTCAACGCCACCGTGGTAGAAAGCGCCATCGGCTTTGTCGTTACGCCCTTCCAGGATCTGACCACCGGCATCGGCAGCTGGGTGGAAAACACACTCTCCAGCAACCGGGAAAAACAGGATCTATTGGAAGAAAACGAAAAGCTGCGGGAAGAACTGGCCGCTTTGCAGTCGGACAACCAGCGTCTTTCCCTTTATGAAACGGAAAACGAAAAGCTGTCCGCGCTGCTGAAGATCGCCCAGAAATACCCTCAGTACGCCTCCTTCGGCGCCAGCATTATCGCCAAAAACGCCGGCAGCTGGTACGATGTATTCACCATTGACAAAGGCACCTCCGACGGTGTGGAGGCCAATATGGTGCTGGTAGCGCCTGAGGGGCTGGTAGGCAAGGTGCTGGAAAGCGGCGCTACCTACGCCAAGGGCCAGTCTATTCTGGACAGCCGCAGCTCTGTCCCCGCCATGAGCCTACGTACGGAGAATCTGGGCGTAGTCAAAGGCGAATACTCTCTTATGAGCGACGGCCTGTGCAAAATGGAATATATCGACGCCGAAGCGGAAATCATGGTAGGTGACGAGATCGTCACCTCCCACCTGAGCGATATTTATCCGCCGGGTCTGACCATCGGCAAAGTAAAAGAAATCCAGACCGACACCAACGGTCTGACAAAATACGCCATCATTGAGCCGGCAGTGGATCTGAAGCATTTGGATACCCTGCTGGTACTGGATAAAGACAGTACCGTCCAGACCATCACGCCGGAGGAAACCACCTCCGCCGAGGATACCGTCTCTTCCGAGGACGAAACGGCGGTTACTGCTGAGGAGGACGAAAACTCTTGAGAATCTTTTTGACAAGCATTATCGTATTTGTCAATTTCATATTGCAGACCACGCTGCTGCACTATCTTTCCATCGGCGGCATCATGCCCAATACGGCACTGATTATCGTCGTTTCCTATGGTTTGCTGAGAGGATATAAGGAAGGCGCTGTCGTAGGCTTTTTCTCCGGTCTGCTCCACGATATCTTCTTTGGCACATCCATCGGCTACTATGCCCTGCTGTATCTTCTGGCAGGACTTTTAGCAGGGCGGAACCAGAAGGACTTCTACCGGGAAAACTACATCCTGCCCGTCATCATCTGCTCCGCGGCTGCGGTGATCTATGAGGGCATTATTTTTCTGATCGGATTTTTCCTCCAGGGCGAGACCAATGTCCTGTACTTCCTCATCCGCGTGGCTCTGCCGGAAGCCGTTTATACGGCAATCTTCACCATTCCTATCTACCGTCTGCTCTTCGGCATCAACGAGTGGCTGGAATTAAAGGAAAAATACAGATACCGCCTATTCTGAGAAGGGGCGGTCTTTCAGGGCATCTTCATAAGAAAACAAGTATTGTTGGAATCCCTCCAACGCAAAAGATTCCAGTAATCCTATTTCGGAATCGAATGATTTTCTTATGAAGACAGCCATTGCAGTTCCCCTGAAGAAATTAAAATAAAAAAATCATTGTTTTCTTCAGGGGAACCTGCTTTTATCAATTCTGTTTTTTTTTGCTGGAGGTAAGCAATGAGACAACACTGGGAACATTTTCTGGATCTTTGCAAAAGCAGGATTTTCGTCCTGCTCTGCGGGATCTGTCTGCTTTTTTTCATATTAGTGGCTCGTCTGTTCTATCTTCAGATCATCCACGGAGAACAATACGAGGCGTCTTTGACGGCCAATGTATCCAAGCAGGTCAATGTGCCTGCCTCCCGCGGCGGCATCTATGACCGATACGGCCGCCCCCTTGCCGTAAACACAGCGGCTTACTCCGTAGATATTGACGACAGCGTGACTCTGGAGCTTTCGGAATACCGTCAGGATCTGGTAAAGGATCTGGTAGATAATTTTCTGGAAGACGATTTTATCGTAGGAGATGCGCTGCCCATTACCAAAACGGAGCCTTTCGCCTTCCAATTTGAGGGAACGGAAAAAGAACAGGAAAAGGCGGAAGAAGCATGGAAGGAATCCATCGGTCTGGACAAAAAACAAATGGGTTATACAGCCCAGGAATGTCTGGACTATTTATTCGACCTTTATGAGGCTCCCGCGGAGTACTCTACCACGGAAAAACGGGCCTATGTTTATTACATCATAGAACTGTCGCAAAATGACAAAAACCTGATGGCACTGACCCTGGCACAAAAGCTGACAGAATACGGAGAGACCCTGATCGACGATATCCCCATGGATATGGAATACCCCTATTCCTTCCAGTTCAACGGCAGCCAGACCAAGGAAGAGCAGTGGAAGGCCACCATGACCATGACGGACGAAGAGCTTTCCTATGATTCTCTGGAAACCCTGGATTTCCTGCGGGATTTCTTCGGTCTGCCGGAATATCTTCCCACAGATCTGGTACGGAAAGCCGTAGGCATCCGTAATTCCCTTTACGCCGTACGCTATTCCAAATATCAGTCCGTAACCATTGCGGCGGAGATCAGTAACAAAACACTGGCCTATGTGGAAGAAAATCAGGATGTTTTCCCCTGCGTAATTGTTGGCACCACTTCTCTGCGGGAATACCCCGATGGGGAATGCTTCTCCCATATCATCGGCTACATCCGTCAGATGACGGAATCCGACTACGCCCTGTATAAAGACGACGTAGACGCGGAAGGCAATCCCGTTTACAGCGCCACAGACATTGTAGGACAGTCCGGTATCGAAAAACTCTATGAACGTGAATTGAACGGCACCGACGGCGTCATCGTCATGGAGGTGGACAACCAGGGCCGCCGCATGAACGTCATCGACACCACCGAACCTATCCCTGGCAAGGACGTGTATCTGACCATCGACAGCGAGCTGCAAAAAACAGCATATTATACTTTGGAGGAGGCCCTGACAGACTCTGTCATCAGCCGTCTTTCCTCCGGCGGAAAATACAGCGTATCCACCACGGAACTATTCGCTTCCATGGTCAGCGCCAACCATATTTCCGCCTCTTTGATCCTTTCCTCCAAGGAATCGGATACGGCACAGCAGGCATTGCTGGCAAAAATGAAAACGGCCAACCCCCTCTTTGATACAGAGGCGGAGGACGCGGCGGAAACCTTACAGACCTTCCTGCTGGACGGCCTGAATAACGGCGGCGTATCCGCCCAGGAACTGCTGTTGGCCATGATTGAGCAGGGCCGTGCTCCCGCTACTCAGGAGGAAATCGACCAGATCCAATCCGGTTCCCTTTCCCCTGCCGGATTCATCATCCGAAAACTGGAAAGCGGAGAAATGAACGCCGCCGATACGGCGCTGGACCCCTGCACCGGTTCCGTCGTTGTCTCAGAGGTAGACAGCGGACAGGTACTGGCGCTGGTGACCTATCCGTCCTATGACAACAACGAATTGGTCAATACCTTCAACAACAGCTACTATAATATGCTGCTGGAGGATACCAATACACCTTTGGTCAACCGGCCTTTGAAGCAGAAGAAGGCGCCCGGCTCCACCTTTAAAATGATCCCCGCTCTGGCGGGTCTGGAAACAGGCACCATCACACCCACTACTACCATCCGGGACCAGGGGATTTTCAAAGATGCCGGTACGCCTTACGCCCGCTGCTGGATTTACAGCAACAGCGGCTCCACCCACGGTCTTGTAAACGTGTCCCACGCCCTGGAGGTATCCTGCAACTATTTCTTCTATGAACTGGCATACCGCATGGGCAACGCCGAGGAAGGAACCACAGAGCAGGCCATCACCACACTGAACGAATATATGGCGGCCTTCGGCCTCAATTCCACTACCGGCATTGAGCTGGAGGAATACGAGCCTACCATGGCTTCGCCCTATAATAAAGAGCGCACCATCAAAACTTATAATCCTGACGCGTCCACCAGCCAGACCCGCTGGACCGACGGCGACACCATCCGCGCCTTCATCGGCCAATCCGTCAACAGCTACGCACCGGTACAGATGAACCGCTACATTGCCACACTGGCCAACGGCGGCACGCTCTATACCTATCATCTCATTGACAAGGTAACGAATCCGGACGGCACCATCCACGAACAGACCGTAGAAAACGTAGAGCACGTCATGGAATTTCAGGAGGAAAATCTGCAGGCGGTATACGAAGGAATGTACCTGGTTGCCAACGGCTCCAAGGGAACACTGCGCAACGCCTTTACAGATCTTCCCGTGGAAGTGGCGGCAAAAAGCGGTACGGCCCAGGAAGACCTTTCCAGAAGTTCCCATACCTGGCTGGTATGCTTTGCGCCTTATGACGATCCGCAGATCGCCATTACCGTCATGATCCCCTTCGGCGAGAACTACGGTTCTCCCGCCCAGACAGTGGCAAAGGCGATCATTCGGGAATATCTGGGGCTGGACTACGAGCCGTCTAATACGAACATGGAAACTGTTTTGGCACAGTAACAAATACAGGAGGGGAATTATGAACCAGGAAAACTATGTAATCTTTAAAGGCACAAAAGATGGGGTCACCGTCCTTTTTCAGCCGGAGGCGCCCTTTGACATCATCTGCGAGCAGCTGAGCCAGAAGGTAGAGGAAGCCGGAAAATTCTTCGATAAGGTAAAGACCTCCCTTGCCTTCAAGGGCCGGGTATTTACGGAGGAAGAGGAAGAACAGCTCTTAAAGATCATCGCAGAAAAGACAAATATGGACATCACCTTTGTGAAAACGGAAAACAACGAGCTGAAACAGCTTTCCGAGCTGCTGGAGAAGGAAATGCATCCGCACAACCTGACCAAATTCCACAAAGGCTCTTTGCGCAACGGTCAGAAAATTGAATTTGACGGCAGTGTCGTTGTCGTAGGCGATGTAAACCCCGGGGCGGAGATCAAGGCCACCGGCAATATCATCGTTCTGGGACAGCTCAAGGGCATGGCTCACGCCGGCTGCAAGGGTATGACAGACGCCTTTGTCTCCGCCGTTTATATGGCGCCAGTGCAGCTGCGCATC
This sequence comes from uncultured Anaerotignum sp., assembly GCA_944381385.1. GTDB lineage: Bacteria > Bacillota > Clostridia > Lachnospirales > Anaerotignaceae > Anaerotignum. Next base: position 18,594 of record CALWKZ010000007.1, read on the forward strand.
GCCGACATCATTACCCGTTTCCCTGAGGAAAACAAACGCGGTCCCAAGCCGCCGGAATACGCCTTCGTTCAAAACGGCCAGATTTTTGTTATGGCTTTGTCGTAAAAGGGAAAAACTTTTCCATTTTTGCTTAAAAAAATGGATGCAAAAACGGAATATTTTTGTTAAAATACAAATATATATCATTTCTTCGTATAAGAGAAAACCACTGATTCAGTGGTCAAATAATCATCAATCTTCGACGACTAGGGGGAACACACATGAGCGAAGTAATCGTAATCACCAGCGGTAAAGGCGGTGTTGGCAAAACAACCACCAGCGCCAACCTGGGCTGCGGTCTGGCTGTGCTGGGCAAAAAAGTAGCTTTGGTAGACGCGGATATCGGACTGAGAAATCTGGACGTTGTCATGGGTCTGGAAAACAGAATCGTATACGATCTGGTAGATGTTGTGGAAGGCAACTGCCGTCTGAAACAGGCACTGATTAAGGATAAGCGTTTTGACGGTCTGTTCCTGCTGCCCGCGGCACAGACAAGAGACAAGGACGCCGTTTCTCCTGAACAGATGCAGAAACTGTGTGACAATCTGAAAGAGGAAGGCTTCGATTATATCATCATTGACTGCCCCGCAGGCATTGAGCAGGGCTTCAAAAACGCCATTGCCGGCGCGGACCGTGCTATCGTTGTCACCACACCGGAGGTTTCCGCTGTTCGTGACGCCGACAGAATCATCGGCCTTCTGGAAGCCAACGGTCTGAATAATCCTACCCTGATCCTGAACCGTCTGCGCATTGATCTGGTCAACCGCGGCGAAATGATGAATATTGAGGATGTCACGGAGATCCTGGCCGTAGATATCTTGGGCGTAGTTCCCGATGACGAAAGCATTGTTATTGCTACCAATAAAGGCGAGCCTGCTGTCAGCAATCCCGAATCCCGGGCCGGACAGGCTTACCGCAATATCGTGCAGCGGATCATGGGCGAAGAAGTGCCTCTGATGACCTTCGAGGAAGAGCCGGAAACCTTTATGGAAAAGCTGAAAAAGCTCTTCCGCCGCTAAGTCCTCTCAGGAAAGGAGTGTCATAATGGATTTCTTTAGTTTCTTTAAGAAAAAGAACACGCCGCCTTCGGGTACAGTGGCAAAAGACAGATTAAAGCTGGTTCTGGTCCATGACCGGGTCAACTGTTCTTCTCAGGTGCTGGAAATGCTGAAAACCGACATCATTAAAGTCATCTCCAATTACATGGAAATCGACGAGGAAGAACTGGACATCCAGATCACCCAGACAGAGTCCGACGACAAGAGCGGAACCGTACCCGTACTTTACGCCAATATTCCCATCAAGAGTATGCGGAAAGTAAACCAGGATTAAAAGACATACAAAGCCGGGGAACCTGTGCATACTGCGCCTGTGTTACCGGCTTTCCTGTATTTCTCCCCCGGGGAGAGCCATAAATTTTATCAACACCGGAGGTGTATCTGCCTCATGCAGGTTCGTAAATGGTTCCAAAATCTGGACTACCCGCTGATCGGCGCTGTCTGCGTCCTTTGTATCTTCGGCATCCTCTGTATCGCCAGCGCGCTGCATTTCAATCAGGGCGCCGAAGCGTCTGAGGTATATAAACAGATCTTTTTCTTTTTGTTCGGTCTGGGCCTGATGGTTGCCGCAGCAAATGTAGACTATGAATATTTCTCACAATTTTATATTCCTATATATATTTTCAATCTTCTGCTGCTTCTGGCAGTATTACTGATCGGCTCCAACGCCGGCGGCGCTACAAGATGGATCGCCATCGGCCCTCTTACCATACAGCCGTCGGAGTTTGCCAAGATCATGATGATCTTCTTTATGGCAAAGGTCATGTCCTCGCATATGGATCAAATGAACCGACTGCCCTTTATCCTGAAGCTGTGCGTTCTGATGGTCATCCCCATTCTGCTGGTGCAGAAGCAGCCGGCCCTTTCCGCCAGCCTGGTACTGGTAGCCATCTTCTGTATCCTGCTGTTCGTGGCGGGCATAGAATACACATGGATCCGGAATGTCTGCATTGTAGTGCTGCCGCTGATCCTCTTTATCTGCTGGGACGTTTCCCGGGAGAATCCGCTGATTACGGATAAAATCTTCCAGACCCATCAGTTTAACCGTATTCTTTCCTTCGTAGACCCTTCTGCGGACCCTACGCTGTATTACCAGACGGAGCAGTCCATCAATGCCATCGGTTCCGGGCAATTACTGGGCAAGGGCCTTTTCCAGGGCACCTTAAACCAGCTCAGCTACCTGCCGGAGCCCCACAACGACTTTATTTTCTCCGTTATTGGGGAGGAATTTGGTTTTTTAGGTTGTATATTTACCTTAGGGCTATTGCTCTTTGTGGTATTTCGTTGTATAGTAATAGCATTATCTACCAGAGATAATTTCTCTCAGCTCATCGCCGTAGGCATCGCAGGGATGTTCGCCTTCCAGACGTTCGTCAACGCCGGCGTTGCCACAGGCATCATGCCAAATACCGGCATGTCCCTGCCCTTTGTCAGTTATGGGGGCAGTTCCATGTGGACAAATATGATCGCCTTAGGGCTGATCTTAAATATCAGGAAAAAAGAAACTAGGTCATTATTTGAGGGGGGTCTGTTATGAACATCGCATTAGTCGCTGATGATACAAAAAAGAAATTGATGGAGAACCTTTGCATCGCTTACCGCCATATCCTGTGCAAGCATGAGCTTTACGCCACTGCGACCACCGGCCGTCTGGTAGAGGAAGCAGCCAATTTAAGCGTGCACAAATATCTGGCAGGGCAGCTGGGGGGCTCCGAGCAGATCGGCGCACAGATCATGAATAACGGCATCGACGCCATGATCTTCCTGCGCAATCCCTCTTCCCCACAGCATTTTGACGAATTTAACTCCCTGTTCCGCCTTTGCGACGCCCATAATATCCCCTTGGCCACCAATCTGGCTACGGCGGAGATTCTGCTGCTGGCTCTGGACAGAGGCGACTTAGACTGGAGAAATGTGGTGAGATAATGGAAAGTACAACAATCAGCTTTAATTTAACGGTGCTGGGCGTCATCCTGGCATATTACATCATCATCAACCTGATACTTTACTGCGCCATGGCTTTGGATAAAAAAAGAGCCATCAAAAACCGGCGGCGCATCCCGGAAAAAACGATGTTCCTGCTGGCCATACTGGGCGGCGGCGCAGGCGGACTTTTCGGCATGGTACTAAACCGGCACAAAACGCACCATCTGGATTTCGTTATGGCGTTTACCATCACGTCTATCCTGCATCTTCTGGTAGCACTGCTGCTGATCAGCAAATTTGTGGTCATTGGCTGAAAATTTCTCCAGAAAATAACTCGGAAAGCAAAAAACGCAGAAGCACAGACGATATTGTCTGTATTTCTGCGTTTTTTTATTTCACGCCAAAGACATGCCGGCCAATAGAGACCGTAATGGGTATGCTCCAGATCCAGCGGCTGGTAGCCGTCACCGGATTCCAATAATATAAGGCGCCGTTGGTCGGGTCCCAGCCGTTTAGCGCATCCTCCGCCGCCTGAAAGGCCGTATCGTTGGGCGTCAGGTAAAACTGGTTATCCGCTACGGCGTCAAAGGCTCCCGGCTGAAAGATGACCTCCGCGATGGTATCGGGAAAATCCGGGCTGTCTACCCGATTCAGCACCACCGCCCCTACGGCCACCTGCCCCTCATAAGGCTCGCCTCTGGCCTCTCCATGAATGATAGACGCCAAAAGGTACTGGTCCTCGTCATAATCGCTGCCGCTGTTTTCCCCGGTACCGCTGGTGCCGCTGCCAACAGAGATCCCTAGCCGCTGAAGGGTAGCGCTGCCGGCAATGCCGTCCACTGTCAAGCCGTTGTCCTGCTGGAACTGCCGGATGGCCTCATAGGTCCGTACCCCAAAAATGCCGTCGGGATTCCCCACGTCATAGCCCAGCTGGGCCAGCTTCTCCTGCACCTGCCGGACTAAAGCCCCACTGGTGCCCCAGGAAACCAGGCTGGATACCGGCGCCGCCTGTCTGGGCTGTCCCAGCATCGTAAGGCAGAACAGCCCCAAAAGCAGAATCCCCAGCAAGACTCCATATCTTCTTCTCCCCTTCATGCCTCTGCCTCCTTCTTTTATTTCCCCTGCCACAGCTCCACGATCTTCAGCTTGAACTTTGGCACGGTTTCTTGGCTTTCCATGGCGGAAACCACCGTATATTCCTCTGTATTCAGGGTTTGGGAAAGGCGGTAGTGCCCTTCCTCCGTCGGCTCGGAAAAGGCTGCATCCACATAGCACATCTGGGGATAGAGGACGCACCACCAATTATGGCCCTCCGCCTGCCCGATCTCGATACGCAGGCTGTCATAGACCCCAGCGGGGAAAACCAGCTGTCCGTACTGCTTTTCCGGAAAATCCTCCCGCACCACAGACACCCGCACAGGATAGCTATATCCCTGCGCTGCCACCTCATCCGCGGCAATGCAGCAGATTTCCTCCCGTACCGTTTCCAGAAGCGCCAGCATCTCTGCTTTGCTGCCGCACTCCGCCAGGCTATCTCCAAACGCCGCCAGCACCCGGTCCCGTACCGCCAGCTTCAGGTTTTGATCTTCTTCGCTGTCGCTGTTGGCCAGCACATGAAATCGCACCACCTTCATGGAGATGCCGGAAACGATCTCCTCCGCATAGCCCTTTGTCTGATACCCGGCAAAAACCGCCGTAAATGCCAATGCCAGCAGACATGCCCCCAGGCACAGGCGTTTTTCCTTTTTCCAAAAGCCTTTCCATCGTTCTTTCCAAAACAGAAGTTCTTTCATGGTACATCCTTCCTTCCCGCAATCGTATAGAAAGGATGCCCGCTTTTTCCAAATTTATACTTACCGGGTGCGTCCCGTATCCACAATGGATACCTCCGCTTCCACCCATACCATCAGCTCCCTCCAGTCGAAGTCCTCCGCCGCCAGCGCCGGCGCTTTTCGCCGCAGCTCCGCCGCCAAACCGAAAACATCCCCCTCCGTCTGGGACTGCACTACTTTTATTGTATTTTCCAAATCGCATTTTATGAGCGAAGCGAAAAGATTTTCCAGCTCTTTTTGGGTATCGGCGGAAAATACGGCCGCGCCGCCGCTGCCGCCCAGACTGCCGGAAATCTCCAGCCGCGCCAGACAAACAGTCTGGCCGTCCTCCTGCCAGAAATCGTATGCCGCTTCATTCTGCCGCACCACAAAGGGAAGGGTGCCGTCCTTCCAGGCCAGCTGGAGCACGGCGCCTTTTCCCTCTCCCGCAAACAGGAGTCTATCCTGTTCCTGGGCCGGAGACAACGAAAAGGCATAGGCCCCCTCCGCCATGACCATACCGCCGCCCAGCGTCAGACTTTCCTCTGTTTTCTCGATACGGGGCAGCACGCCACTGCCCCCCTGCTCCCTTAACTCCGTCAGCCAGATATCCAGATCCAGCCCTCTGGTCACCGCTACGGTCTCCGCCGTATTTTTATAAAAATCCCAAAGAAACAGCCCCGTGGCCCGGTTCTCCTCCCCGATGGCCCGGACACATTCCTCCGCCGAGCCCTCCGTTCCCAGGATCATCACCTTTTCCGAAATGGCGGGGCCACGCTCCAGCTCGTCCAGCACCTGACCAAAGGCTGTGCCGTCCGACAAAAGACTCTGGTCAAAAACAATATTGCGCAGCTGCCCCAGATAAACCTCCTGGGACCGGTTCCAGGCCGCCTCCGCCGCCGCTGCCGTCAGCGTTTCCCCCGCAATGGTGAACACATCCTCTCCGCCGTCGGGAGAACCGGGGGCGAAGGTAAAGACCAGGCCCTCCTCCCCTTTGTCTATGCCCAGGGTAATGACGTAAGCCCGGTCCTCCGGGTCTCTGCCGTCCCAGCAGCCGCTGAGCAGCAGCAGGCACAGGGTCAGCACCGCCAGTCTGATCTTAGCCAAGTTCCTTCCTCCTTTCCACGGCCCAGCTTTTTATCAAAAATACAGCCGGAAACAGAGCCAGATAAACGCCGCTGAGCAAAGGCTGCACCCTGTTCCGGAAGGCATAAGCCCACTCCAGATCCGGCGGCAGGAAGGCCGCCGCCAAAAGCCCCAGCCCAAAGAGCCAAAAGCCCCATTTTCTTCCCTTTTCTCCCGCCGCCGTCAGTCGCTGGAGAAAAACGCCGCCGAAAAAAAGGCTGCCCGATACGAGCAACAGCACCGCTGCCATCCAGAACCACAGCAGAAACAGATCCTGCCTTGTCAGGAAAATACCGTTCATGCTGACCCGCTCCATGACCTGAAGGGAGGCAAATGCCTTCTGGGACAGGGACGCCGGGCCATAGACCGCCAGACAAAGAAAGGTAATGCCCGTAAAAAGCAAGCCCGCCGCCGCCATAGCCTTTCCTACGCTGCGCCCGGTTTTCCTTGGCTCCGCCAGAAACGGCGGCAGAAACAGCAGGAACAGCATGGGCTGGTACAAAGGCTGCGTCACGGCCAAGCCCTGCCAGACCTCCTTTGCCGTCGGCAGCTCCAGCGGTAGAAAATAGGGCTGTCCCACGGAAAAAGCCGCGGCGGCCAATAAAATCAGCATGGGCGCCCAGACCAGCAGCAGCAGGATCTCCGCCGCTCTGGCCCGGCTTTCCATCCCTCTGTGCGCCGCCAAAAGAGACAGCAGGAAAACGCTCCCCAACAGCAGAGGCAGGGGTGTATAGGGCAGCATCAGCCGGCGAGTCACCTCCGCGAAAATCCGCAGCTCCATGGCGCCATCCAGCAGCAGCTTGGCCCCCAGCCCCAGAGACAGCAGGCCGCCCAGAACATAACCAAAGACAGAACGGAACCACTCTACCGCCGTCCAGCCCGGCTCCCGTTTTGCCAATGATGTCAGTACCGGCGTCACCGCCAAAGCCGCCAGGGCCCCGACGGCCATGATCTGCCAGCACTGCCGGCCGGCGATCTCTGCCAAACGGGACGGCAGAAACAGCAGCGGCGTTCCCAGAAATTCCACCAACAGCAGGGCTGCCGCCTGTCTGGAAGATATTTTTTGATTTTCCGAAAACATCAGCCTTCCCCTCCTTTCCTGCGGCGGAAAATAGAATGCCGCCGCAGATACCGCAGAGGAAAGCGGATGAGGCTATCCTCCCAGTCCCGGTCCTCATTGACAGAGGCGGAGCAGAAAGGATACAGGAAGGGAATACCATAGGAAGAAAGCCCCGCCAGATGCAGCAGCAGAAACAGCATCCCCAGCCAGAAGCCATACAGCCCCAGTACCGCCGCCAGCGCCAGCACCAGATATTTGCTGAGGCGCAGGCCGGAAACGATGGCAGGATTGGGGATCACAAAGGTACAGATCCCCGTCAGGGCGGAAATGATGACTACGGCAGGACTCACCAGTCCCGCTTCCACGGCGGCGGAACCAATGATGATGCCGCCGACGATGCCCACCGTAGAGCTGACGGGAGAAGGCAGGCGTATCCCCGCCTCCCGCAGCACCTCAAAGGCCAGCTCCATGGCTACTACCTCCGGCACCACAGAAAACGGGATACTGCCTCTGGTTTCGGCGATCTTTAAGGCCAGTGCCGTCGGCAGCAGCTGGGGATGGTACACCGTCAGGGCCACATACAGCCCCGGCAGGGCCACCGCCGCAAAGGCCGCCCCATACCGCAGGAGCCGCAGAAAGCTCATGATCTCCCAGCGGTCATAATAATCCTCCGCCGCCTGGAAAAACACGTTCAGCGTGGCGGGAACCAGAATCACAAAAGGCGTATTGTCCACCACGATCACCACTCTGCCCTCCAATATAGCGGCGGCCGCCTTATCGGGACGCTCCGTCATCTGCAACTGGGGAAAAGGCGACATAACCCGCTGTTCCAGCAGCTGCTCCACCACGCCGCTGTCCAGCACACCCTCCGCGTGGATCTGCTCCAGATGGGCTTCTATTTTTGACAGCACCTCCGGCCGCACCAGCTCCTCCTCGTACAAGAGCGCCAGATCGCAGTTGGTCATGGCCCCCAGCTTTTTCCGCTTTACCTTTAAGCCTGTATGGCGGATACGGCGGCGGATCAACACGATATTAAAGGCCAAAAGCTCCGTAAAGGCGTCCTTCGGCCCCTGCACCACCACCTCTGTCTCCGCCTTGCCTACACCCCGGTTGGGAAAAGCCTTGGTGGAGGCCTGCAAAGCAAAGGTACTGCCCTCCATAAAGATCACCGTATCTCCCGACAGCACCGCGTCTGCCGCCTCCTCCAGCGCAGACAGCCGGATCACGTCACGAATGGAGATGACACTTTCTGTCAAATGGCGCAGCAGTCCCTCCGCTTCCACAGACTGACAGCGGTTCATGATATTGGTCAGAATGGATTCCTCTATAGCCGCAGTGCTGACCATATTGTCCACATACACCAAAAAAAGCCGGCCACGGCCTTCCGCCGCGAAAAAGTCACGAAAGACCACATCCCCGCAGTCCCGGAAGATCTGCTGGAGCCGGGCTTTATTTTCGTCCAGGTTTTTTGAAATCCGCATTTGGTTTTTCACCTCTCTTTTGCCTTAGTTTGGCAAAAGGGGCGCGGAAATATGCGCAGAAAAAAAGACATCCGCCTCTTCCTGAGACAGATGCCTTCCACTGTGTTCTTATGCTTCTCTGGTGATGTTGAAATATGCCGTCTGGGTATCCGCGTCCCAGGAAAGGTCTGTAACGCCCAAAGCCGTTGCCAGATCTCGCAGGCCCAGGAACGTCCTGTCGTCCCGGATGGTCACGGCAGAGGTCGTCGCCAGCTTCGTGCCGTTGATGGACATGGATTTTTCCCCTTCTGTCATGGAAATGATCCTCTGGTTATAAAGGATCGTCACCGTTCTGCTGTCGGCATCCCACATGACCCGGTCATTATCCAGCCCTATCGCTACGGCTACGGCCCGCACCGGCAGCATTACATAGCTTTCATCGCTGACATAAGCCGCCGTATCGATCTCCTGTTTCTTTTCCCCGCTGAGGATATACTGCTCTCCTACGGGTACGCGAACCTCCGTCGTATACAGTCTGGGGGATTCCGTTCCGATGGTCAGGGTAATAAAATCGTCTACTCCCTGCTTCTTTTCATCGGCCACATTTTCCAGCACTTCTCCGCCGAACAATGGCGTCTGATAGAAATTCTCGCTGATGGAGGTTTCCACCTCCAGACGGTAGGTACCCGCCGGCAGGTTCCTGGACAGGAACAGCTCCAGATCAGAAACACGGATCTGTGCCGCCTGGTCCCCGGTCTCCTCTACCGTAAAGGTCAGGATGCCATCCTCGCATTCCCAGCGGATCTTCATGCCGCTTTCCTCATCCACCCAAAGGCTACTGCCTTTTTCAAAGGGGATATATCCATTTTCCATTTGCAGACGGAAGGTCACGCCTTCGTCCCAAAGGCCGCCCGCGCCTTCCTGTATAATAATATCCGCACCTGCGTCCGTATATCTGCTGCCAGTTTCCAGCTCCGCCGCCTGCACTCCGGGCGCGCAGCCCAGCAGCAGCACAGCCGCCATCATTGCCGTCCATGTTTTCTTCATATATGCTCCCTCATTTCTGTGAAATTCTCCCCGATGATTCTCTTTGTATTGTACCAGTCCCA
>CALWKZ010000008.1 GCA_944381385.1 uncultured Anaerotignum sp.
TTATGTCCGACAATCCCCGGCATCAGATGGTCTTGGCGTCGCTCCATACATGCTCCAGACCGTAGAAATCCCGTTCTTCCTTATTAAACAGGTGAATCAGAATACTGCCAAAGTCCAGCAAGATCCATGTGCCGCCGCTGTAGCCCTCAGAATGGTGCATCTTTACGCCTGCCTGAAACAGTTTCTGTTCTACTTCGTCCGCCATAGCCCGCAGATGGTTCACGTTGTTCCCGCTGGCAATGACAAAAAATTCCGCCACATTGGACAGACCTCTCAGATCCAGTACCTGTATATTCTGTCCCATTTTATCATCCAACGCCGCCTGGGCAATCTTTGCAGCTTCCATTGCTTCCATCCATTTTCCTCCTTATCAAAATATATTATTGATTCTTATAGTAATCCAGCGCCTCTACAGACAAGGGGTGCAGCAGTCTGCCCCGCGCCTTTACAAAGGCAATGGTCTCTTCCAGTATAAATTTCATAGCCATATCCAGATCCAAATACGCCAGTCTCCTGGCTTCCTCCAGACCCTCAAATTTTTCCCGGTTGGGTTCGATATAATCAGCGATAAAAATGATCTTTTCCAGCAGAGACATATTGGCCCGGCCCGTGGTATGGTACCGAATCGCATTGAGGACTTCCTCATCCGTGATCTGGTACTCCCGTCTGGCTACCTCCGCTCCCAGGAAGGGATGTATCAAATCTGTCTGCTGTTCCATGATCTCGTCTGTTTTCACTTTATACTCCTTGCAGAAGCGTTTGCGCAGCTCCGGCGGATAATCCTTAGCGCAGTCATGGAGCAGCCCAGCCACTTTCGCCTTCTGCTGATCTGTCTGGGTGCCGTAGATCTCCGCCAGACGGGAGGCCTCCTCCGCCACACCCATGGTATGAATATACCGCTTTACAGATAAAGCGGACTGCAGTTTTTCCTGCATCACTTCCAGCGGCAGCATAAACTTCACCTCGTCCTTTTCTCTGTCCTGATACAGTCCGAATTTATAAATATAGTCCTCTACCTCCTGGGGCAGAAGATATTTGATGGGCATCCCTTTTCTGGCACGTTCCCGAATATCCGAGGAAGAAATGGCCAGCGCCGGCACCTCCATATAATGGATTCTGCTGGCGAATTTGTCTCTGATCTCACCGATCTCCTCAAACAGCTTATTTTTCTGATACCCCGGCCGGGTCACCGCCACAAAGTCGCACAAGGTCAGCAGACGCTCCGGTTCCTTCCAGTTCATGATCTGGTGGATAGCGTCAGCGCCCGTGATAAAGTACAGCCGCACATCCGGACGGCACATCTTTTTCAGCTGTTCGATGGTATCAATGGTATAGGTAGCCCCGGGGCGGTCGATCTCGATCCGGGACACTTCGAAATTCTCGTTCCGCATAGTAGCCAGCACCGTCATCAGATACCTATGCTCGTTATGGGTCACCTGCTTGTCCGCCTTATGGGCGGGCCGGCCTGTGGGGATAAATACCACACGGTCTACTTTGAAACGATGGCGCACCGCCTCCGCCGTCACCAGATGCCCGTAGTGGATGGGGTCAAAGGTACCGCCCATAATAGCAATACTTTTGCAGTTTTTAAAATTCGCGATCTCGTTGCGCATGATAGCCTCTTTTCTCCCGCTTATTTCTTTGCCTGGGGCAGGTCGATGACCGGTTTTGTTTTGGAGCGGCGGAACAGTACGAATTTGTTCCCGATGACCTGTACAATATCCGCTCCTGTTCTGCTGGCCAGCATTTCCGCAGCTTCCGCCGCCCCCAGCAGGTTATTGTCCAATACGCTGATTTTCACCAGTTCTCTGGCCTCCAGCGCGTTATGCACCGCGTCCCTCAGCTCCGGCGTCACACCGTTTTTCCCCACCTGAAAGATCGCGTCTGTTCCATTTGCCATAGAGCGCAGAAAGGCTCTCTGTTTGCTTGTTAACATAGTTTCCTCCATTTTCGTTCTCTGTAAGTTCAATAACATTTATCATAGCATATCCGCTCTTTTTTTGCAATCTTCAGGACGCAGATTCCCTCTTGTTCCCTTTGGGAAAAAATGTTAGAATAGAATCCGAAAAGAAGAACTCTCTACTATTTCAAGAAAGGACAGATTCCATGGCACTATTCAACGGCAGCAGGCTACGTGAACTGCGCAACAGCAAGAAAATGAGCATTGCGGAACTCTCCCGACTTTCCGAGGTCAGCACAGGACTGATCAGCCAAATCGAGCGGGAACTGGTGATTCCTTCCGTTGTCAGCATCTGGCGTCTGGCAAAAGCACTGGATACCAATATCAATTACTTCTTTGACGAACCGATGGAGGACGACAAGGTCATCATTCGCAAGAACGAACATAAAGTCATCATCACCCACAGCAACAGCAGCTATTACAAGCTCCTCAGCTCCGGCTCTCCGGACCGTCTGCTGGATATGATGGAGATCACGCTGAAAAGCGGCTATTCCTACGAGCAGAACCCGCTGGTCCATGACGGCGAGGAGTGCGGCTATGTATTAAAGGGCCAGCTGACAGTCTATCTTAACGGCAATGAATACGTTCTGGAGGAAGGCGACAGCATCTATTTCAGCAGCTCCCTGCCCCATAAATATATCAACCGTGGCAAAGAGGACTGCGTTTCCATCTGGTCTATGACCCCCGCTTTTTTCTAAAAGCAACATACAAAAAACCAGCGGACTTTCGGCCCCAAACCGAATATCCGCTGGTTTTTCTTTTGCGCAGATGCGCTTCCCGTTCCTTTTAAATCCTATTATTTCTGCTTATCCTAAAACTTTTTGAATCAAACCGTGCCAGTTCTTCCATGAGATCATCTCTAATTCCTCTTTTGTAAATCCGGCGTTCCGCATTTTCTCCAATAATACGGGCACCTTGGAACAATCCTCCAGACCTGTGGTATAGGAGGTATCCTGATCGCTGTAGCTTTTCATGGAGTCCGTGGATAAGAACTCAAAAAAGTCAAATCCGAATCCCATATGCTCCACGCCGATTTTCTCCGCAATATAAGAGGCGTGGTCCACAAAACGGTCTATGGTCTGCTCCGGTATGCTCTGGCTGACAAAGAGATTGAAGGAGTTCAAGCCAACCAAACCGCCTGTTTTCGCAATCTCCTTCAGCTGGTCGTCCGTCAGGTTTCTGGCCGCGTCAGACAGGGCTCTGGCATTGGAATGGGACGCCAGAATGGGTGTAGACGCTGTTGCCATAACATCCCAGAAAGATGTTTCGTTCAAATGGGAAACATCGACGATCATTTTTCTTTCTTCCAGAGCGCGCACCATTTTCTTTCCTGCCTGTGTCAGTCCTCTGCCCGGTGTTCCCTGCACGCCTGTACCCAGCATGTTCTCCTCATTCCAGGTCAGCATAGCGTGCCGCAGACCGAAATCATAAAGCTGATCCAGCTTTTCCGTATCATCGCCGATGGACGCCAGCCCTTCCGCACCCAAAAGGATGTAGAATCTTCCTTCCTCTTTGGCCTTCTGAATCTCCGCCGTATTATGTACCAGAGTCGCTTCCTGACATTCCGCCATTTCCTCTTTGATGGCCCACAGGAGCTGTTCCGTCCGTTTCGCGTAGTCTGTGGTATAGGGGGGATCTACCCACAGTACAAAGCATCCGCCTTCGATCTGGCCCTTCCGCAGTCTGGGAAGATGATGCTTCCTCAAAACATCTGTCTCACCCTGCAAACGCCTTTGCAGCACATCGGTAAATATATCAGAATGTCCGTCAAAAACCATTTTATCCCCTTCTTTCTCTTCTGCATCCTTCCATTTTTTATATCGGTAGAAATTTTTTTTGAAACTATGGAATTCTGCGTCACAATACACTTTACTGCAAACTTAGGCACCTAAAAGCTGCCCGATAAACGTACCCGCGTAGGTACCTATGATGTAACCTAAAGTTCCGATCAGCATGATCGGGCCTACCAGCTTGATCCAGCCTTTGGAAATGGCCATAGCCGCCGCTGTGGTGGGGCCGCCGATATTGGCGTTGGACGCCAGAATAATGTCTTCCAGATTAAACTTAAACAGCTTGCCAAATACGAAGCATACCAGCATATTGATCAGAACCATGATAGCACAGAATACAAACAGCAGAGGCGCTTCTCTCAGGATCTGGGGGATAGACGCAGGCACACCGATTACAAAGAAGAACAGATAAATCAGATAAGTGCCAATTTCCTGTGTGCCGGAAGTCTTTTCCACCTGTTTGGAGAAGAAAGTCGCTACCAGCATCGCTACAGTGGTCATAATCAGATATTCATTGCCCAGCAGGCCGTTGATCATCTTCAAAACAATGCCTTCCGCAGGGATCACCTGACCCAGGAAACCCGCTACGATCTTGGAAACACATACGATGATGGCACTGATAGCAAAGTCAATGGCGATATCACGCAGGGAAATAGGTTTTCTTTCCCAGTACGCGGATGCCTGTGTTTTCGCTTCCTCGCTGACGCCGACGCTTTCCACCTCATCCAGATGAGGATGCTTATAATGTTTACGAAAGAAACCAATACCGGGGATGGCAACCAAAACAAAGAAGTAGAAGGCCATCAGACAGTTATCCGCAACTGTGGTTGCCGCAACCATCTCGCCCGGAATATCAAATGTCTTGGACAATGTTGCAAAGTTTACACCGCCGCCGATATAGGAACCGGTCATCATGCCGGCGATACCTTCCAGATAAGGGATCTTGCCTTGGAAAACCTTATAAGCCAACACTGCCGCAATGGCAGTTCCGCAGGAACCGATCAGATAAATGATCAGCAGCTTTCCAGATTCTCTCCAGATTTTGCGGACGTCGCACTGCATCAGCAGCAATGGAATTGCCAGGGGTACCACATAGCCCCAGATAATGTCGTCAAACCAGGGGGCACTTGTGGGTATGATTTTTAAATTTGTCAAAGCCAGCGCACCGATCAGCGCAATGATAGCGCCGGAAATCTTGGATGCAAACTTAAATGTCTGCTCCGCCCAGATGGAAAATGCAACCCAACCGCAGGTAATCGCCATCAGCGCCCACGTGTTGTCCGCACTTATTAAGGTCGTACTCATAAATCTACCTCCCATTTTTTGACAATGCGGATTTCTTTTCCGCACCGCTTTTGTTTGGTTTGTTTTGTAAATGGATGGCTGCGCATGCATTCCGGATACCCTCCATACGATTCAATATAATGAATTTTTGAATTAAATATATTGAATCTTTGTCAATATCTTAAATCCACAAACCAGATGTGTCAACAGTATTTTTAAATAAAATTCAATATTCTAAACATTTCGTTCTTTTTCACAAAAACATTTGTCCATATCTAAGCAAAATACCTATATGATGGAAATATTTTCCTGCCGCAATATCCGTAATATTCCGTGTTTCAAATTTGTCAATACGATCCATCAACAAATTGAAAATTTAAAAACACAACGATATAAAAACAGAAACGCGCAGACTCTGTTTTTCCAACAGAATCCGCGCGCCTTTTTTATCAATAAATGTCTCTTCGATTTTATTATTTTTCCCCCGGAATCCCTTTATAAACGAACCCCTTTTCCGCGTCAACCGTAATCAGCGCATCATTGGGAATAAAATCAATCACTTTGGCGTTGCAGATAATCACCGGAATATCCAGCGCTCTGCCTGCGATCTCCGCATGACAGTTTTCCGCATGCGCCATAGGGCCTACGATCACTGCGGACGCCTTCTGCAACAGCGGCATAAAATCATTGTCCGTATAGGTCGTTACCAGGATATCGCCCTTTTTGAACTCGCCTTCCATTTCCTCCCGCACTTTGATTACACGGGCGGTGCCGCTGACTTTCTTGGAACCGATGCCAACACCCTTACACAGTACGTCTCCCACAATATCTACCCGCAGAGTATTGGTGGAGCCGCTGATGCCTACAGGCATACCCAGCGCCAGAACAACTGTATCTCCGTTTTTCACCAGCCCGCTTCTTTGAGCGATTTTCATAGCTGTATCAAAGACCTGGCCTTTGGGCAGGGCGCCTTTGTGCAGTACAGGGCGGCAGCCCCATACCAGATTCAGCTGACGCCAAACCTGTTCCCGCATGGTTCCCGCCGCGATGGGGCAGACAGGACGGTGCTTGGAGATCATTCTTGCCGTAAAACCGGACTGGGTAATGGTGCAGACACAGGCTGTTTTCAGCTCCGCCGCTGTAGTGCAGGCCGCAAAGCTGATGGCATTGGTAATATTGGTCTGGCCATCATCCAGATTTCTGGTCAGATTTTTGCTGTAATTGATGCTGCTTTCTGTTTTTTCCGCGATTCTTGCCATAGTGGAAACCGCTTCGCAGGGATATGCGCCCATAGCCGTTTCGCCGGAAAGCATGATGGCATCGCTGCCGTCAAAAATAGCGTTTGCTACGTCGTTGGCCTCTGCTCTGGTGGGACGAGGACTTTTTACCATACTTTCCAGCATCTGTGTAGCCGTAATAACGGGCTTGCTGTACTTATTCGCTCTGGCAATCAGCATCTTCTGTACCAGAGGCACTTCCTCCGGCGGAATCTCCACGCCCAGATCCCCTCTGGCTACCATGATACCGTCGGAAACCTCCAGGATTTCGTCGATATTGTCCACGCCTTCCTGGTTCTCGATCTTGGAAATGATCTGGATGCCGTCGCCGCCGTTTTCCTCCAGCACCTTCCGTATTTTAATGACGTCAGACGCGGAGCGGACAAAAGAGGCCGCCACATAGTCAAAGCCGTTGGCAATCCCAAATTTCAGATCCTCAATATCTTTTTCCGTCAAAGCGGGCAGATTTACCTGCACGCCAGGCAGGTTTACACCCTTTCTGGAGCTGACCTCGCCGCCGGTCACGACGATGCAGTGTACCTCCGGCCCCTGGATGCTTTCCACCCGCAGCTCGATCAGACCGTCATCCACCAGGACGCGGGAGCCTTTCTGCAGATCCTTGGGCAAATCCGCATAGGTAACGGAAACTCGTTCTTTTGTGCCGGGCACATCCTCCGTTGTCAGGATGAAGCTGTCGCCTTCCTCCAGACGGATCTTATTCTGCTCAAAGGTCTTGATACGGATTTCCGGCCCTTTTGTATCCAGAATCAGAGGAATAGGTTCTCCCAATTCCTCTCTGGCCTGCTTCAATTTCTTGATGATCTCCCCATGACTTTCATAGGTACCATGGGAAAAGTTCACTCTGGCCGCGTCCAAGCCGCATTGAATCAGCTTTTTCATCATTTCCACATCATCTGTGGCAGGGCCCAGGGTGCAAACGATTTTCGTTCTGCGCATGTCGCATACGCCTCCTTTATATTTTCTCTCCAAAACGATGCCCCGCCGGCCATCCCAATTTTCGCCGGTCTTTCCCGGGACAATCTCCTAAAAACCTTCTCTTTCTTCTATCTTAAATGGCAAGTACTTTGATCACGTCATAAATTTCTCTGTCCAGATGCTTCTCCATATTCAGCGCCTCTGCCAGATCCAGCACCTCATAACGGCCTCTGTTGTAGGAAACCACACGGTTCTGCTGTCCTTCCAGGATGGCTTTTACGGCATGATAGCCCATCATGGAAGCATGCATTCTGTCTGTGGCTGTAGGGCTGCCGCCTCTTTGCAGATGGCCCAGGATGGTAGCTCTTGTCTGGATGCCTGTGATCTCCTGGATATCCTTTGCCAGCTTCTGTGTACCGCCGACGCCTTCCGCCACAACGATCAGGTTATGACGTTTGCCGATGCTTCTGTTTTCCAGAATCTGCTGGATTACCTTAGCGCTGTCGATTTTTTCCTTCTCCTCGGGGAACATAACGTCCTCCGCGCCGCCGACCATGCCGCACCATACAGCGATATAGCCCGCGTCTCTGCCCATGACCTCCACAACGGAGCAGCGTTCATGGGAACTGGAGGTATCTCTCAGCTTGTTCAGAGCGTCCATCCCGGTATTTACAGCCGTATCAAAGCCAATGGTATACTCTGTGCAGTTCATGTCCAGGTCGATGGTAGCGGGGATACCGATACAGTTGACCCCTCTTTTGGCCAGTTCTGCCATACCTCTGTAAGAACCGTCACCGCCAATGACTACCAGCGCGTCCAAGCCCAGGATTTTATAAATAGCCGCCGCCTTATTGACGCCTTCCTCTGTCATCATTTCCGGGCAGCGTGCCGTATGCAGGATCGTGCCGCCCAGGTTCATGACATTGGACACATCCTTGCTTCTCATTTCCTTGATTTCCCCATTGATCAGGCCATTATACCCTTTACGGATACCAATGACTTCCACATTATGGTACTGTGCTGTACGTACTACGGCACGAATGGCCGCGTTCATGCCGGGGGCGTCGCCGCCGCTGGTCAGAACGCCGATTTTTTTGATCTTCTTTTCCTGTTCCATAAAAAATTCCTCCCAATCAACCCAATAAGTTATACACTTTCCTCTGTTTCCCCACTATGGATTACGCCATAAGGGGTATAAATCTCCGCTTTCCCCCTGACCTTGATGGCAGAGGTATGCTCGGTGAACTGCGCGATCAAAACTTCGTTGCGGTCCAGTTTTTCGGTGTGATGTATCTTTGTTGTTTCTCCCCTGGTCACGCCGATAATATTCACACCCTTCTCCATTGCTTTCACGCAGATAAACGGCGCTTCCGCAAAAAATTTGTCATCCTCTTTCATCATAAGCCTCCTATCCATTTTTTACCGCCACATTTTTCTCGCCCAGCAGTTCTCGAAGTTCCTCCAGCAGCCCTTCTTCTAAGGTTACCCAGAATTTCCGGTCTGCTTTCATCTTTTGTTTTGTTTTTTCTTCATATATATACACAGGCGTTTCGCCTTTGTATTTCTGTAATACAGCTGTGATCCATACCAATGGCGTTTCTTCCCCCGCCGGCTGCTTCAGCCACAGGGACGCCGGTTTTTTCTCCTGCGCCTCCTGCATCAGCGGCACAACAGAGGCAGCAATGACCTTGGCCTCGCCGTCGGCGGAAACATTGGCCCGCCCCTTTACCAGCACCACGCTTTCCTCTTCCAGAAAGGGGCCGCACTGCTTCATGACCTTGGGGAATACAATGACCTCCATAGTTCCCTGCAAATCTTCCAGTGTCAAGAAACACATTTTCTCATTATTTCTGGTATATTTCACACTCTTGGCGGCGATCATGCCGCCAACAGACACCTTAGTGCCCTCCGTCACCTGCATTCGGTCCTCGTTTTCCTCTTCCGGCAGGAAATCTATGCTGGTATGGCTCACCTTCCGGCGCAGCTCCTTTTCATAGACCGCCAGGGGATGCCCGCTGACATAAATCCCCAGCACTTCCTTTTCCATGGCCAGCAGCTCCCGCTGGGGAAATTCCCCGATCTGCGGCAGCTCATCCGTCTGCGCGGATGCCGCAGAAGGCCCGCCCAGGTCAAACAGGTTCATCTGACCGGCAATATTATTCTTTCTGGACTGGCCAATGCCGTCCAAAATCCCTTTATAGCAGGCCATATACTGACTTCGTTTACCGCCCAAGGAATCCAAAGCGCCGGCTTTCACAAGGCTTTCTAGGCCCCGCTTATTCCACTCGCCGCTTTCCATACGGCTGCAAAAATCCGTCAGAGAAAGGAAGGGACCGTTTTTCTCCCGCTCCGTCACCAGCGCCTCCACGGCGTTTCTGCCCACGTTTTTGATAGCAGCCAATCCAAAGCGGATCTGTCCCTCCGATACGGAAAAATGGCCGAAACCTTCGTTGATATCCGGCGGCAAAAGCCGGATGCCCATTTTTTTGCATTCCTCAATATATCCGGAAACCTTCCCCGCGTTATCCATAACGCTGGTCATCAGCGCCGCCATAAATTCCACAGGATAATGGGCCTTCAGCCATGCCGTCTGATATCCTACCACAGCATAGCAGGCCGCATGGCTTTTGTTAAAGGCATATTTGGCAAAATCCGTCATTTCGTCGAATATCTGCTCCGCCGCCGCGGCGGGGATGCCGTTTTTCACACAGCCGGAAACTTCTTTTCCATCGCCGTTGACAAAGTTCTGCCGTTCCTTCGCCATGACGTCCGCCTT
>CALWKZ010000009.1 GCA_944381385.1 uncultured Anaerotignum sp.
CCGGCGCGGCCACCTTTTTGGATCAGGCCGCTTCCCTGGGGCTTATGAGCGGTTATACAGAGGACGGCAAAAAGTACTGTAAACCCAGAAATCCTGTTACATACTGCGAAGCTACACAGCTGATGTATTCCATTATGAAGACCTATACCAAACAGGACGTAACAGCTGACACCATCACAAAATGGACGCCGATCATGCAGGCATATAAAATCCCGACCTGGGCATATAACGCCGTTGCCTACGCTTTGGAAAACGGCATTCTCATCACCAGCGATCTTTCCGATTTTATGAGCGGAAACACACAGAAAAACGCTCCTCGGGAAAAAGTTGGCGTCATCTTCGGCAAAGCTCTGGGAAAAGTGTTCTCCGTGGATACCTCTGCCAAACTGACCTATAAAGACGCGTCTTCCATCTCCTCCGCGGCAGTTCCTTATCTGGATCTGCTTTATGACAAAAACATTATGGTAGGAGACGACCAGGGCAACTTCAATCCCGGGGTCACCATGAACCGTTCGGAAATGGCAGTCCTTTCTGTCAAAACTTACAATCTGCTGAGCTCTTCCGGCTCTCAGACACAGCAGCCCGAAACACCTTCCTCCGGCACCGTGACCGGTACCGTTGTATCGGCTTCCCTGCTGTCCAACGGCGAATTGTTCCTGAGCCTGCGTACCTCTACCGGCAGCGGGCTGAATCTGTTCGCGGCTTCTTCCATCAAGCCTACTTATGAGGGAGAGTCCGTAAGTCTGTCCGACGTCGGCAAAGACGATACCTTGTCCGTAACTTACAGCGGCGATCAAATCAAATCCCTGACCATTACAAAATCTGCCAACGGCATTGGCTCGTCAGAGTCTTATGATGAGATCAAAAAGATCTCCTCCACCAAAATCTATGTATTAAAAGGCAGCAAAGAATACAACTATAACCTGGATGATGACGTGGATGTTACCATCGACGGCAGTTCCTCCACATTGAAAAAACTTACCGATGGTCTGGATGATAATAAGGTATATTCCGTAAAACTGCGTCTTGACAAAGATGAATATGTCATCAAAATCGACGCGACAGAAGAAAATAACAATCCCAGAACAGGCACACTGACTTATCTGGACAGTGATGAACTGTCGATTAAAGTCGGTTCCAAAGAATATGACTACGATCTGGCGGATGATGATATCACTGTCAGCGGCGGCAGCAGCATGACCTTCAGCAAACTGAAACGGGATTATGAAGATGGGAACTATAATGTCACTCTGTCCCTCAACAGCTCCAATAAAGTCACAAAAATCACCATCAACTCCTCTGAAGACGAGGAAAACGGTGTTTTGACCTATATCAATTCCTATCGTTTGACCATTGAGGCCGGCAATAAAGAATACGATTATGATATTGATGAAGACGCAAAGGTTACCATCGACGGCAAATCCAGCAGCATTTCCACATTGAGAGATAATTACAAGTCCGTTTCCTACCGTGTTTCTTTGACACTGGACAGAGATGATTACGTAACCAAGATCGAAGCCACCGAGGATGAGGAAAGCGTCTCCGAAGGCACGCTGACCTATATGAGCAGCTCCTACCTCAAAATCGAGGATGACGACGAAAAAGAATATAAATATAACGTTCTGGACGATACCGACGATATTGACGTAACCATCGACGGAAAGAGTTTCTCTTATGACCAGCTCCGGGATCGCTATAAAGATAGCACCTATGAAGTTGAACTGACAT
Source organism: uncultured Anaerotignum sp. (assembly GCA_944381385.1). Taxonomy (GTDB): domain Bacteria; phylum Bacillota; class Clostridia; order Lachnospirales; family Anaerotignaceae; genus Anaerotignum. Next base: position 1,729 of record CALWKZ010000009.1, read on the forward strand.
TTAAGAGCGGTGAGGTCTCCAAGATCAAAGCCACCAATAAAGACGCTACAAAGGGCGAACTGCGCGATCTGAATTTGGACGATGAAACCATTATGATCCGTGTGGACAGCCGAAACAAAACATATGATCTGGCCAGCGATGTAACCGTTACCATCGACGGCAGTTCTTCTTCCCTGTCTAAGCTGGATCGTGAATTCAACGATTATGGTTATAATTTCACCATAGAACTGACTTTGGACAGCAGAGACAGAGTCACCAAAATCAGAGCCACCGATGAAGATTCCAGCGAAACAGTCAAAGGCGATCTGGATAAGCTCACTTCTCGTTATATCGAAGTAGACAGAGAAAAATACTACTTTGCCGATGATGTGGATGACATCACCTTCGTCATTGACGGAAAAACAAGAGACTATGATAAGCTTTATGACTGGTTTGAAGATGGGGACGACTTCCGTGTTACTCTGACACTGGACAAAAACGATGAAGTCACAAAGGTCACCGCAACAACAAGATAATTCCGGAACACCAAAAAGGCACAGTCAAATGACTGTGCCTTTTTTGTCTATATCGACCAAAGTTTTTCTTTCTTTCTCTTGGATTCTCATTTATAATTTCTAATTTACTTTAGTCTAGTAGCGTGATAAAATGATAAAGACTTAAGCATCAAATCTTTATTTGAGGAAAGGGAGAGACTTGCTATGAAAAAATTACTTGCTTTATTACTGACACTGGCTGTCGGCGTAGGCACACTGGCTGGCTGCGGCGGCACAACTACAGAAGAATCTACAGACGCGGACAGCACCACATCTGAAGTGACTACCTTCACCGTTGGCTTCGACGCGGAATATCCTCCTTACGGCTATAAGGACGATAACGGCGAATACGTTGGCTTCGACCTGGATCTGGCGCAGGAAGTATGTGACAGAAACGGCTGGGAACTGGTAAAACAGCCTATCGACTGGAGCTCCAAGGATATGGAACTGAACAGCGGCACCGTTGACTGCCTGTGGAACGGCTTCACCATGACCGGCAGAGAAAGCGAATATACTTTCTCCGAACCCTATGTAGACAACAGCATCGTTTTCGTGGTACGCGCGGATGATGCGATCCAGACAAAAGAAGACCTGGCTGGCAAAATCGTTATTACACAAGCTGGTTCCTCCGCTCTGACCGCACTGACCAACGAAGAGGACAACGAAGAAAATCTGGCGCTGGCAGCAACCTTCGCTTCTCTGGAACAGACACCCGATTACAACACAGCATTCATGAGCCTGGAATCCGGCGCAGTTGATGCTATCGCAGTTGATATCGGCGTAGCGCAGTACCAGCTGAGCAACCGTCCCGACCTGTTCCGTCAGTTGGAAGAGCCCCTGTCCACAGAACAGTATGCTGTAGCTTTCAAACTGGGCAACGAAGAACTGCGTGACCAGGTACAGGCTACTCTGGACGAAATGGTAGCAGACGGCACCTTCGACGCTATCGTAGCAAACTACGCAGACTACAACCTGGACAAAATGGTTTGCCTGGGCAAATAAGATACATACGGGATTTTTACAGCGTGCGGGCTCTGCCCGCACGCTTCTTCCCTGTTCAGGACCTGTTTTTGAAAGAAAAACCTTTGTCCGTCCAGGGAGGCTGACATAAAGAAATATTTCCCTGTTTCCTTATGTGAGCGAAGTACCCATCATAAAGAAAGGACGATTTACCATGGATACACAATTTATTTTCAGCATCGTACAGCAGCTGAGCGTCGGCCTGATCGAATCCTGCAAGATCTTTCTGCTGACCCTGCTTTTTTCCATGCCTCTGGGGCTTCTGGTAGCCTTTGGGCGCATGTCCAAATGGACGCCGTTAAAATGCTTTGCCTCCGACAAATTCCTGGAGCAGATCCATATCCTCCAAACAGCCCAGGGCAAAGAGGAAAAAACCGCCTTCTCCCTTCGGGCAAAAAGCGCTTTCTTCCTTTTTAAGCCCATACAGTTTGTGCTGAAGGTATTCATTGCCATCCTGCGCGGCACCCCGCTGATGCTGCAGCTGTTCGCCATCTATTACGGCCCTTACTATATTTTCGGTATCCCCATCTCCATGGAATACCGCTTTACGGCTGTCATCATCGCCTTCTCCGTCAACTATTCCGCCTACTTCGCAGAAATCTACCGGGCGGGCATCGAATCCATCCCCGTGGGCCAGTATGAGGCGGCAACAGTGCTGGGCTACAATAAAGTCCAGACCTTCTTCCGCATCATCTTCCCGCAGATGTGCAAGCGCGTCCTGCCTCCTGTAACAAACGAAGCCATTACACTGGTAAAAGATACCTCCCTGGCCTTCGTTATTTCCTATACGGAAATGTTCACCTTGGCAAAGCAGATCTCCGCGGCAAAGACCACCATCATGCCCCTGATCGTGGCGGGTGTGTTCTACTTCATCTTTAACGCCATCGTTGCCTTTGTTATGGAACGGATCGAAAAGAAAATGAATTATTATCGTTAAGGAGGCAGCCATGAAAATACTGGAAATCAATCACTGCAATAAAAAATTCGGGGAAAACGAGGTTTTGAAGGACATTTCCCTTTCCGTAGCGGAAGGACAGGTGGTCAGCATCATTGGCCCCTCCGGTTCCGGCAAGTCCACCTTACTGCGCTGCGCCACCCTGCTGGAGACTATGGACGGCGGCGACCTGATCTATCTGGGCGATTACGCCGCCAAGGCAGACCCCCAGGGCAAGGCCGTTTACGCCTCCAAACAGGAATTACAGGGAATCAAGCAGCATTTCGGTCTGGTATTCCAGAACTTCAACCTGTTCCCCCACTATTCCGTACTGAAAAATATTACAGAGCCGCCCATCCTCATCGGCAAACGCCCCAAGGAGGAGGTCTATGCCGAAGCCAGGGTCCTGCTGGAAAAAATGGGACTGGCGGACAAAGAAAACGCCTATCCCTATCAGCTTTCCGGCGGCCAGCAGCAGCGTGTCTCCATTGCTCGGGCGCTGGCTATGAAGCCGAAAATCCTGTTCTTTGACGAGCCCACTTCCGCTCTGGACCCGGAGCTGACCGGCGAAATCCTGCAAGTCATCAAGGAACTGGCGGCGGAACATATGACTATGGTCATCGTTACCCATGAAATGTCCTTTGCCCGTGACGTATCCAACCATATCATCTTTATGGACGGCGGCGTCATTGTGGAGGAAGGGGAGCCGAACCAGATCATCAACCATCCCCAGCAGGAGCGTACCAAAGCCTTCCTGCACCGTTTCCAGCAGTAAAGGGGGATGCCTGTGGAGATCCGCTTTATCAAAACCAATCCCACACAGAATATGACCCTGCTGATCCAGAGCTTCGTCCCCCGTTGGGAACAGCTGGAGACGGCCAAGCGTCTTATTGCCTATGACAGCGTATACGCGGAGCAGGCCGGCTATATCGAGGAACCGGAAAGCGAGGAAGCCGACGCCCGGCTGCAAATGATGGCCGGGGAGTTCTGCGGCAACGCCACCCTTTCCCTGGCGGCCTATCTCTTCGCCAAAGAGATGCCCCAGCCCGGCGAGAAAGCCACTTTGTTTCTGGAGGTTTCCGGCGCGCCGGAGCTTTTGGCCTGCCAGATGGAAAAAACGGAAACGGATTTCGTAGGGACCATTTCCATGCCCCTGCCCCTTTGGACGGGCATCCGGGAATATCCTTTGCAAGGAACCGCTTATCCACTCTTTACCGCCGCCTTTGACGGCATCTGCCATATCATCGTCCCCGCCGCCCTTTGGGGCGCTCAGGCAAAGGCCATGGCGGAGCAGGCGGCCCGGGAATGGGCGGACCGCATAGACGCGGAAGCCTTCGGTATCCTTCTTTTTGATGAAGAAAGCCTTTCCCTGCGGCCCTTGGTCTGTGTCAAAGACAGCAGTCTGGTCTGGGAACGGGGCTGCGGCAGCGGCACTGCCGCCGTGGGCGCTTACCTTTCGGAGAAAGAAAACACGTCCCTGTCCTTGGAGATCCGCCAGCCCGGCGGCACCATGGGCATTTCCGCAAAGCGGACAGACGGCCGCCTCACAGCCTTGGAACTGACGGGCCATGTGTCCATTGTGGCGGAAGGCACCGCTTATCTTTAAAACAAACCAAAAGACCTCCCACAGCGGGGAATTCCGCCATGAGAGGTCCTTTTTCTGCCCGTTTCCGGGCATTTTTTTATTTCAGGCCGCCCGTTTAAGCGTCTGCGCCCGTAGGCCCTGTGGGACCGGTCGGTCCGGTTGCGCCGGTTGCACCGGTGGCGCCTGTAGCGCCTGTAGCTCCATCCGCGCCGGTAGGCCCGGTAGCTCCTGTAGCTCCATCCGCGCCGGTAGGCCCGGTAGCCCCTGTGGCACCATCCGCGCCGGTAGGCCCAGTAGCGCCTGTGGCTCCGTCTGCGCCCGTAGGCCCAGTAGCGCCTGTGGCTCCGTCTGCGCCCGTAGGCCCGGTAGCCCCGGTGGCGCCGTCTGCGCCGGTGGGCCCGGTAGCTCCTGTGGCGCCGGCAGCCCCTGTGGCACCATCCGCACCGGTGGGCCCGGTAGCACCCGTGATGCTTGCGCCGGAAACGCCGGTAGCGCCGGTAGCACCCGTTGCGCCCGTAGCACCTGTGGCGCCTGTGGCACCTGTAGGCCCTGTTACACCGCCTGCCGCACCTGTAGCGCCCGTTGCGCCGGTAGCACCTGTCGCGCCTGTTGCGCCGGTGGCACCCATAGCGCCCGTAAGCCCTGTGGCACCTGTTGCGCCCGTAGCGCCCGTGGCACCTGCCGCGCCTGTGGGCCCGGTCACACCAGTCAGGACAATGACATAGCACCCGGGCCAGCAGTCAGGAAAACAGCCGGAGCCACAGGGATTGCCGCAGGAATTGCCACAGCCGTTCCATCCGTTTCCCGTCTGTCCATAATTGCCGTAACAACCGCCTGTACGGGGCAAATTTGTTCCGTTTCCCCGGCAGCCGTTGTTCCAGCCGTTATTACGATACATAAAGCTCCCCTCTTTCTTTCAGTCCGAAAACTTTTGTGTTCTCTCCATAGTATGATCTCCTGATAAAAACTGTGCCTGCCTGCGCGCCTTCCTGTCCAAAAATTTACAGCGGCTCCATAAAAAAGCAAAAATCGCCGGAATCTTTGCAAAACACAAAGATTTCCGGCGATTTAATTTTGAACAGGATTATTTTCTTCGGGGAGACCCGCTTCTGTTATACTGTCTCGGCAATGGTCACTGTGCCATCCTGCTCCGTTACCGCATATCCCACAAAAGCCCTAAAGGCTTCCGCCGGAACATACATTTTCCCGTCAGAATCAATAAACGGCGCTGCCCCTAATTCCAAGGGCGCCGTCATACCGATCATGCCTTCCTGCGCGGCGGTAGATGTATACAGATCCTGCCCCTCTGTCAGTCTCATGGCCCTCATCTTGCTGCGCAGCACTGCTGTCCGTTCTTCCCCGTTCCATGTCAGGGAAAGGCCCAGACCGTCCGCCGCCTGACGCAGAGGAATATAGGATACATCGTTTTGGGTCACGATTTCCTCCTGAAATACGACCTTAGCGCCGGTTTCCTGCGTATCCGGCTCTTCTGCCGCTCCTTCCTCCAGAATCACGACACGATTCACAGACGCCTGTGCGGGATAAGACTCAGCAACCGCTTCATACCAGGTAAAGAAACGCTCTCCCGCATCCAGTTTGGACAAATCCGTCTCTTTTCCATCTGCGTAATTTGTTACAAAGGCGTCTTGTTCCACCGACAAAATCAAGCTTCCGTCCTCTGTGGTAATGCGTGCTCCCTCCTCGGAAATCTCCACATTTTCCGCTGTATGCAGATGAGCGCAGGCCACATCCATCGGCAGGTTCCCCACCACGGCCTCCGTTGGCGTCTGCGGCGGAATGCTCATGGTCATAATGGGTTTATGGTAAAAATATACGCCGTCTCCTTCCTTCAGCTGAGAAACATCCATTTTAACACCGTTCCCGCTGTCTAAAAAGGCCGTTTCGTCACTTAACGTATAAATCGTTGTCTGCCCGTCAACACCTTCCGCCCAAATGGAAACCGCCTCTCCCTGCTCCTCGTGGATCTGTGTGATTCTGCCATAGTCCAGCAGACGCTCCGGCAGCTGCTCCGCTCCAAAAACCGTAGTCGTTGCCAGCAGCATGCTGCATCCAACCAGTACCGCTATCATTTTTTTCATAGGCTTATCCTCCTTTTTTTCTGTTCGTTTACTTCCTTGGACGCTGTTTTTTTCCAATAGTTCCCGAAAACAAAAAAAGTACGGGATCAAAAAAGATCTCGTACCTTTCTTCCAGCGGATGACGGGAATCGAACCCGCCTCTAAAGCTTGGGAAGCTTTCATTCTACCAATGAACTACATCCGCAGATTACATTACTATTATACCAGAACTTTTCCGTCTGTAAAGACTTATTTTTTTGTCAAAAATTTATGTTTTCCCCATGTTTTTTTCCGACTTTCTTTCTTTTTCTCCGGACATACTATCCTTACAAAATGAAAAATAAAGAGGGATCATCTATGGAAAAATTTATTGTACAGCATTCCGGGCCTCTGCGGGGCAGTGTCCGGATCAGCGGCGCAAAAAACGCCGCTCTGCCCATTCTGGCCGCCTGCCTGCTAACGCAGGAGCCTTGCCTGATCCAAAACGTGCCGCCCTTGACGGATATCTTTGCCATGACGGCGCTGCTGCGCGGCTTCGGTGCGGAGGTCTCCTTTGATACCGCCGCCCAGACCATTTCCGTCCGAGCCCAGCAGCTCTCCGTCTCCAGCGCTTCTTATGAAGCCGCCGGAAAAATGCGGGCCTCTTTTCTGGCGGCGGGGCCTCTTTTGGCCCGGCTGCAAAAAGCCAGCCTGCCCCTGCCCGGCGGATGCCCCATCGGCAGCCGCCCTATCGACCTGCATTTAAAAGGCTTCTCCCTCATGGGCGTCTCTAACCGCCAGGAGCACGGCATCGTAGAGCTGTGGTGCAAAAACCTGCGGGGCAAGCCTGTCTATCTGGATTTTCCCAGTGTAGGCGCCACGGAAAATCTGATGATGGCCGCCGTTTTGGCCAAAGGCGTCACCATCATCGAAAACGCCGCCGCCGAGCCGGAGATCGTGGATTTGGCGGACTTCCTCCGGAAAATGGGAGCGGACATCACCGGCGACGGTACGGATACCATCACCATCCGCGGCGTGAAGGAACTGACGGGAGCTGTTCACCAGGTCATCCCCGACCGCATCGAAGCCGGCACCTTTATGGCTGCCGCCGCCATTACCGGCGGAGAGGTCTGTCTGGAAGGCATCGGCGAGGAGCTGCTCAAGCCCGTCATCGCTAAGCTGGCGGAATGCAGCGTCAAAACAGAGGCCACCTCCGCCGGACTGGTAGTCTGCCGAAAGAGCCGCCTCCGTCCCGTCAATGTCAAGACCATGCCCTACCCCGGATTCCCCACAGATATGCAGGCGCCCTTCATGAGCCTGCTGACCCTGGCCAAAGGTACCAGCATGATTACAGAGACCGTGTTTGAAAACCGTTTCATCCACGCCGGAGAGCTGCAGCGCATGGGTGCCGACATCAAGATCGACAGCCGCAGCGCCATCATAGAGGGCGTAGAGGAACTGACAGGGGCCAGCGTGCGGGCCACAGACCTGCGGGCGGGGGCTGCGCTCATCCTGTCGGCCCTGGCCGCCAAAGGCGAAACGGAAATCAGCGATATCTATCATATTGAGCGGGGCTACTACCAAATCGACGAAAAACTCCGTCAGCTGGGCGCCGATATCCGCCGGAGCGAAAGTTCATAAATTGTTTACAATTTGTTCATGGAAAAAGAATGTTAGGATGCTATACTGTTCACAAACCTAACAAACGTACTGTATTTTATGGAGGTGAACAGTATGCGTCCATACGCATCCGTATTTATTGCGTTAAAAAGCCTGGTGAACATGACCCAGCGCAAGGCAAATGAATGTGTCTTTTTTTCCGGGAACGAGAGCCTGTCCTGTATTCAGGTATTCCTGTTGGATTATCTCTACCGCCAGAAAGACACGCCCGTCTATCAGCGGGATCTGGAATCCGTTTTTACCATCCGCCGCTCCAGTGTCACCGGCGTATTGAACCATCTGGCCGAAAAGGATTTGATCCGCCGCCAGTCCGTTCGCGGTGATGCCAGACTGAAGCAGCTGGTTCTGACGGGAAAGGCCCTCCGCCTTCAGCCGGAAATTTCCGCTTTGATCGAAGAAATGGGCCAAAGCGCCTTCCGCGGCATGACAGAGCAGGAGATCCTGCAATTTTGCCAGACAGCGGAAAAACTAAAATCCAATCTCACTCAATTAGAGGAGCTACATACCGAGAAAGCAGGTGAACGGAGTTGAATCAGGAACGAAAACCCTTAATCTATTACTGGATCATTGCCCTGGCCATTATGGCCGTGATCAATGTCTTTTTCCTGCCGCTGTTCAGCAGCAGCCAGATCGAGCAGGTGAACTACAACGTCTTTTTGGATCAGCTGGAGGAAAAAAACATCAGCGAGGTACAGGTCAACGAGGATGTCATTTATTATTCCCTGAAAAATGACGATACCGTCGTCGCGGGACACACTAAGCTCTATACTACCGTCCGGATGCAGGATACCATGCTGGTAGACCGGCTGTATGAAGCGGGGGCTAATTTCTCCGCTATCGAGCCCAAGGAGATCTCGCCCTGGGTCAGCACCCTTATCATGTTCCTGCTGTTCTTCCTGTTCTGGCGGCTGGTTTTCGGCAGGATGATGAAAAAAGGCGGCTTCGGCGGCAACGCCATGTCCTTCGGCAAATCCAACGCCAAAATCTATGTCAAAGCCCAGACGGGCAAGACCTTCCGGGATGTCGCCGGTCAGGATGAGGCGAAGGAAGCTCTGTCGGAGATCGTAGACTTCCTCCATAATCCATCCAAATACACGGCCGTAGGCGCCAAAATGCCCAAGGGCGCTCTGCTGGTAGGTCCTCCCGGCACCGGCAAAACCCTGCTGGCCCAAGCCGTCGCCGGTGAGGCCAACGTGCCCTTCTTCTCCATTTCCGGCTCGGAATTTGTGGAAATGTTCGTGGGCATGGGTGCTGCCAAAGTCCGTGATCTGTTCAAGCAGGCCGGAGAAAAGGCCCCCTGTATCGTCTTTATCGACGAGATCGACACCATCGGCAAAAAGCGTGACGGCGGCGGCATCAGCGGCAACGATGAACGGGAGCAGACCCTGAACCAGCTGCTGACGGAAATGGACGGCTTCGACTCCACCAAAGGCGTTGTCATCCTGGCGGCCACCAACCGCCCCGAATCCCTGGACAAAGCCCTGCTGCGTCCCGGACGTTTCGACCGCCGTATCCCTGTAGAACTGCCGGATCTCCAGGGCAGAGAAGCCATTTTGAAGGTCCATGCCGCAAAAATACAGATGGAGCCGGATGTAGACTTCTCCGCCATTGCCAGAGCCACCAGCGGCGCTTCCGGCGCGGAGCTGGCCAATAT
>CALWKZ010000010.1 GCA_944381385.1 uncultured Anaerotignum sp.
AGATAAGATTTCCCATTCTTCGGAAGTAAGATCCCTTAAAGATAATGAGGTAGATAGGTTGGAGGTGTAAGCACGGTAACGTGTTCAGCTGACCAATACTAATAGATCGAGGGCTTGACCTAATAAAAGATTTTATGATGACGTTGCTTGTGTTCAGTTTTGAAGGTGAATCCGGCTGATTGGAGACCGAATTATATAGGGGTATAGTTCAGTTGGTAGAGCGTTGGTCTCCAAAACCAAATGTCGAGGGTTCGAGTCCTTCTGCCCCTGTTTTTCTTATATCACATACAGACGACAGCCAAATATTTGGCTCAGTAGCTCAGTTGGTTAGAGCGCCGGCCTGTCACGCCGGAGGTCGTGGGTTCGAGCCCCATCTGAGTCGTTTTGTGGAAGTTTAGCTCAGCTGGGAGAGCATCTGCCTTACAAGCAGAGGGTCACAGGTTCGAGCCCTGTAACTTCCACTTTTTTTATGCAAAAAAGACTAGCCGGGAAGAGTTGCGCTGAAAGCTACAGGACACAGGTTCGAGCCCTGTAACTTCCACTTTTTTTATGTAAAAAAGCCTAGCTGGGAAGAGTTGCGCTAAAAGCTACAGGACACAGGGGTGAGCCCTGTAACTTCCACTTTTTTTATGTAAAAAAGCCTAGCTGGGAAGAGTTACGCTAGAAGCTACAGGACACAGGTTGGAGCCCTGTAACTTCCACTTTTTTTATGCAAAAAAGACTAACAGGGAAGAGTTGCGCTAGAAGCTACTGGACACAGGAGTGAGCCCAGTCACTTCTTTTTTATGCAAAAAAGACTAACAGGGAAGAGTTGTGCTAAAAGCTGCAGGACACAGGTTGGAGTCTAGTAACTTCCATTTTTTTATGCAAAAAAGACTAACAGGGAAGGGTTGCGCTAAAAGCTGCAGGACACAGGTTGGAACCCTGTCACTTCTTTTTTTATGCAAAAAAGACTAACAGGGAAGAGTTGCGCTAGAAGCTGCAGGACACAGGAGTGAGCCCAGTCACTTCTTTTATGTGAAAAAGAAAAGTAGGGGAGATCGATCAGAAAGAATATTATTTATGATAAACCAACAGAACGCTATCAAATATTTTCATACGGAGAAGAAGCATTTTTTCATAATAAAAAAACAGGCGGAGATTTTAAAAAAGAAATCTCCGTCTGTTTTTTGTCTGATTTTAGAAAAGCTGTCTGCCTTCTACAAATTTATGGCACACCTCACCGTCTTCTGACAGATAGATGGCACGTTCCAGACGTTCTTCTATGGTGTATTCGCCGATATTGTCATAACGGCTGTCGTCCAGCACAAAAGCATCCAGCAGATAGCCCTTTTCAAAAGAGCCGACCTTGCCGAAAAATGCGCCGCCGCCTTTGGTGGCCAGATAGAATACCTCCGCGACCGTCAAAGGCGCAAGCCGGTCATCTACTAGGCGCCATCTTAATTTGGAGACGCGGATGGCCTCTGCCATAGCGAAGAACAGAGAGCATCTGGTGCCGCCGGCGATATCGCTGCCCAGGCCCATAGGGATGCCTTCCTCCAGATAGCGTCTGACGGGGGCAATGCCGGAGGCCAGATTGGTATTGGATTCCGGGCAATGGGCGATGAATACGCCGCGTTCCTTCATAAGGGCGATTTCCTCATCGCCGCTCAGGACGCAGTGGGCCATGATGGTAGGACAGTTTTCGCCGCCAAAAAGGCCGAAGCTGTCGTAGGCGTCACCGTAGTTTTTGGAATGGGGGAACAGCTCCCGCACCCAGGCTACCTCGCCTCTGTTTTCGGACAGGTGGGACTGTACCGGAAGCGCATATTTTTTCTGGATCTCTCCCAGCTTTTCCAGCAGAGCGTCCGTACAGGAGGGCAGGAATCTGGGCGTTAAAATAGGCGTGACATGGGGATATTTTTCCCGTACTTCTTCGATCCAGCGAATGGTCTCCTCCGCGGATTCCTCTGTGCCTTCCCGCAGGATATCGGGGCTGTGCCGGTCCATATTGACCTTGCCGACCATGGCGGCCAATCCCGCTTCCTCCAGCAGCTCCATGAGGATTTCCGTAGATGCCCTGTGGATCGTACCGAAAATACAGCCTCTGGTATTAGGGCCCTTCCGCATCTCTTCCACAAACCGGGCATAGTTCTTTCTGGCGTGATCCGGGTCGGCGTATTTTGCTTCCTGGGGGAAGGTATGGGTATCCAGCCACTCCAGCAGTTCCAGATCCATGCCCAGCGCGCGGAAACGGTACTGTGGCGCATGGACGTGCAGATCTGTAAAGCCGGGCAGAATCAGCTTTCCGGTATAGTCCAGAAGGGGATACGCCTGGTATTCCTCCGGCAGTGTTTGAAATACACCGGCGGAAACGCCGTCTTTGCAGACCAAATAACCGTCTTTCCAGCTTTCCATATGCTGCGGGTCCCTGCTCCAGCAGAGATCCCCTTTTAATACAAAGTTTTTCATGTTCCTGCCTCCTTATTTTCATAAAAAAATACCGTTACTCCCGTTCGTCAAAGTTTTCGCCCGGAAATGTCCGGAACACACCGCAAAAGAGCAGCAAATGCACTGCGGCGGAAAACTTATAGACGGTTGTCTGCGGTAACCGGTAGAAACATCCAACCAAGGATAGATTGATATAAGTTTCGATTTATTATAGCACAGAGAAAACAGAAAAGACAAGAGGCAGGGCGGTTTTGCAGGGAATTCCCAATCCGTTGGAGGGGGCATACTCCTTGCCGGCCTGTGAAACGGAGAGAAAACGGAAATTTATGTTGTCCGTTCTGCGCAAAAAAGGTATGATGGGAAGGAGGAGGGATAACGGATGAGATCAAACTGTGAAACATGCATGTATTACGATTACGACGAGGAGTACGAGGAGTATTTCTGCCAGGTACAGCTGGACGAGGACGAAATGGAGCGTTTTCTTTCCGACAGCTTTCAGAACTGCCCTTATTATCGTTTGGAGGACGAGTATAAGACCGTGCGGAAGCAGATGTAAAAAAACTTGCACTTTTCGACAAAAAAGGTATACTTTTGTATAGCGGATTTTTCCGTAAAAACGGCGTGAGACGCAAAAGGAGCAGGATACAGGTGCAGGAAACGATCAAAGAATGGGGACAAGTCATATTGCGGGCGGCGGTGGTGCTGCTGGTGCTGTTTTATTTCTGCTGGCCTGTGCGCATTCTGGGCAGTTCCATGGAGCCGACCTACAGCGATGGGGATATCCTCTGCTTTAGCCGGATCACGTCTATGACGGGAAATTATGACAGAGGCGATGTGGTGGTTTTTGATTATTACGCCGAGGGGCATAAGCAGACGGTCTTAAAACGGATCATTGCTCTGGGCGGAGACACCATCCAGATCCTGCCGGAAGGCGTTTTCTTGAATGGAGAGCTGCTGGAGGAGCCGTATACTATGGGGACCACCACCGGTATAGCCGATATGACGGTGCCGGAGGGGACGGTTTTCGTCATGGGGGACCACAGGGACACCAGCTTTGACAGCCGGAACATGGGCGTCATTTCCATGGAGGATTTGAAGGGAAAGGTGATTTTTTCCCTGTTCCCGCCGGGAAAAGCGGGATAATATCCTAATTTGAAAAAGAGATGAGGACGGAGCGTATTTTCGTTGAAACGAAAGGCGTTCCGTCTTTTTTCTTCCCGGAGGCGGGGAAGTTGGGCATAAATCGCTTCTTTCATCATATATTTACATAGAAAGGCTGGAGGGGCGCCCCTGTGGAGGATGTTCCCGGGAACTGCCGTAAAAATGGTGAAGGAGGTTTTAGGAGATGCCTTTGGAATTGGCGAAAGAAAAAATCACCCTGAAACAGCAGAAGGGGGAACAGACATCCCAGGTGTTGCTGGAGGGCGACGTGATCATACCGGACAGCAAGCCCGATGTAAAAGAGGTGTTGTACAGTCAGGGGCGGGTACGGATGGAGGAAGTAAAGACCGGCGAGGAAAAGGTGACGTTTTCCGGCGAGCTGGCGTTATGGATCCTGTACCGCGCGGCGGAAGGCGAGCGCCCTGTTTACGCGGTAACGTCTTCACTGCCGCTGCAGGATATGCTGCATATGGAAGGCGTACATAAAGACGATGCCGTGGAAGTGACGGCAGAGCTAGAGCATCTGGAATGCAGTATGATCAATGACCGGAAGATCGGCGTGAGAGCCGTGGTACGTGTGACAGCAATGGCGGAGGAAACAGCGGAGGCAGAAGTGCTGAAAGACGTTTCCGGCGACGGCGTGCAGCTCTATCGGGAAAAGATCCAGGCGGATATCCCGGTAACGGAGAAAAAGGACAGGTTTGTGGTAAAGGATGAATGGGTGCTGCCGGAGGAAAAACCGGAGATCGGGGAGATCCTCATGGAGCATATCACGGTGGCGGAGGAGGAGATCCGCCCGCTGGATGGGAAAATCTCTGTGCGGGGCGTTTTGCCGGTGACGGTGGTATACAGCGGTGCAGAGGACGGCATGCCCCAGGGCATGGAAAAAGAGATCCCCTTTGCCGGATTCATGGAAACGCCCCTGGCGTCATCGGACCGCGGGGCAGACGTGACCCTGACTCTGCTGGACTGGGAGATCCGTCCCCAGGTCAACGAGGACGGAGAAAGCAGAGTCCTTTCCATATCCGCTACGGTAGGCGCGCAGCTGGAGCTGTCGGAGGAACGGGAAGAGGAATGGGTGACGGATGCCTATGTGCCGGGAAAGGTCATGGAGTTACAGAAAGAGACCATCCTCCTGCCTCAGACTGTAGGACGCGCAGGCAATCAGTTCGTGCAGAAGGAGACGGTGCGTCTGGAGGCGGGAGAGCCGCCCATGCTTCAGGCTGTGGCCGTATGGGGAGACGTGCATCTGACAGATGTGACCGCTGGTGAGGATGTGGCGGAGGCGGAAGGCACCATAGAGGTGGAAATCCTCTATGACTGCAGCCAGGATGAGGAGCCGGTCTGTGTCCTGCACCGGACCTTCCCCTTTCAGCGCAGTGTGGAAATGAAAGGCGTGACGCCGGGAGATCAGATCAAAGGCAGGGCCTCTCTGCGGGCACTGGATTTCCGGCTGGCGTCAGAAACGGAAGGCGAGCTGCGGGCCCAGGTGTCTTTGGAGCTTTTGGCCAGACGCATGGCGGAAAAGGAAACGGTGACACAGATTTTAGTGGAGGAAATGACGGAAGAGGTCTGCCGTCCCGCCGCTGTCATCTACACGGTGCAGTCGGGAGACAGTCTCTGGACCATTGCCAAGAAATACCACACAACCGTAGAGCAGATCTTGCAGATCAACGACATTGAGCAGCCGGAGCTGCTGCATCCTGGGCAGAAGCTGCTGATCCTACGGACCTGCCCTGTATAAACGCTTTATATTGGCAAAAGGAGGCATGGCCGTCCCCTGACTGAGGATGGCTGTGCCTTTTTTTAAAAAAGGATTTGTTCCGGCCATGTTTTCCGGTGGGCGGACTGGGCTTTGGGCTGTTTTTCTTTCCAAATAGCCGGGATTGTGATATAATACTTGCAAAACCAAGTTTCACGGCCGCTCCGGCGGCATTTCGATTTTTTTGGAAAAAAGGATGCGTTGACAGATGAAAGGGTATTTTATTTCCATAGAAGGTACAGACGGCAGCGGAAAATCCACACAGCTGGAGAAGATGGTATCATATTTAAAGGAACGTTGTCCCCGTGTAGAAGTGACCAGAGAGCCCGGCGGTACGCCTGTGGCGGAAAAAATACGGGAACTGATTCTGGACCCGGAAAACAAAGCCATGACAGCACGGACGGAAATGCTCCTTTACGCCGCCAGCCGTGCCCAGCATGTAGAGGAAAAAATACGGCCGCTTTTGGAAGAAGGCGCCGTGGTGGTGACGGATCGTTTTATAGATTCCAGCATTGCCTACCAGGCCTATGGCAGAGGACTGGGCCAGATCGTAGGGGAGGTGAACCGCATCGCCGCGGATGGTCTGGAACCGGATCTGACCATATTTTTAGACCTTTCCCCGGAAGAAGGGATTGCCAGAAAACGGCGGGAGGAGCGGCACGAGATGGATCGGCTGGAACTGGAGACGCTGGCCTTCCACCGGAAGGTGTACGAGGGCTATGACGCATTATGCAGACAAAATCCGGCCCGTGTGGCCCGTATTGACGCGGCACAGTCTGTGGAGGAGGTATTTTCCCAGATCTGCCGGGCTTTGGACGCGGTGCTCAGCCGGAGATAAAAGAAAGACATATACAGGGACATTTTCCGAAAAAAGGATTCCGGAAATTCAATTTCTATGGGAATTGTTTTTTGAGGGGAGAAAGTCATGGCGGCCCGCTCGGAGAAACCAAGGAAAAACAGGTCTTTTTTTAGAGGGAGCTGCTTTTGTTAGGAGGGATTTTTATGAAGCTCATTATTGCCATTATACAGGACGAGGATGCGGGCGAAGTGATCGCCCATCTGAATGACGCGGAAATACAGGTAACCAGACTGTCCACCAAAGGCGGCTTCCTGAGAAGCGGCAATACCACCATTATGACGGGGATTCCCGATGAGCAGGTGGATATGGCCTTGAAGATCATCGAGGAAAACAGCAAGGCCCGGACACAGTATGCTACGCTGCCTTCTTCCTGTGGCGCCATGCATGGATTTATCCTGGCGCCCATCGAAGTGAAGGTCGGCGGCGCTACGGTGTTTGTGCTGGATGTGGAGCAGTTCCACAAATTCTAAGACGAAGGAGCGTCTGTGATGTACCGCTTTGACGAGATCTGCGGCAATGCCCGGCTGCTGGACCATCTGCAGGGGGCCTTGCGTACCAAACGGACTTCCCACGCCTATTTGCTGGCCGGCGGGGAGGGCATGGGCAAAAAACGCATTGCCCAGACCTTTGCCATGTGCCTGGAGTGCGAAGAAGGCGGAACGGAGCCCTGCGGCCGCTGTTCCAGCTGCCGGGCTTTCTTGGCGGGAAGCCATCCCGATATTGCAACAGTGCGCCCCACGAAAAAAACGCTGGGGGTAGACGACATCCGGGAACAGATTCTGGAGGATGTAAAGCTGAAGCAGTACCATTACCCTTATAAGATCTATATTGTGGAGCAGGCGGATACCATGACGGTGCAGGCCCAGAACGCCCTGTTGAAAACCCTGGAGGAGCCGCCTGCTTATGCTGTGTTTTTGCTGCTGGCCCAGCGGATGGAGAATTTTCTGCCTACGGTCCTTTCCCGGACGGTGGTATTAAAGCTGCGGCCTTTACCGGAGCGGACGGTAGCTGAGTATCTCTGCCGGAAGAAGCAGGTTTCTCCGGAGGAAGCCGGCGTATTGGCGGCCTATGCCCAGGGAAGCATCGGTCGTGCCCTTTCCCTGCTGGAGGAGGAAGGCTTTGCGGCCATGCGGCAGGATATTCTGAGCAAACTGGAACGGCTGCCGACGGCGCCGCTTTCGGAGGTGCTGCTGTGGGCCAAGGAGCTGGAGCAGTATAAAGGCGATCCGCGCTTTCTGGATATCATGAGCCTTTGGTACCGGGATGTACTGGCGGCCAAACGGCTGGGGGACCCTTCTTTTTTGATCCAGCAGGACAAGCAGAGGGAGATCTTCGCCGCCGCGGTGGAATCTACGGCATCCCTGGCGAAAAAAGCTGCCGCCGTGGAACAGGCCCGGCGTGCCCTGGCGGCAAACGGAAATTTTCGGCTGACCATGGAGGTCATGCTGATGCAGTTAAAGGAGAAAGAATCGAATGATTGAAGTAGTAGGCATCCGGTTTAAAAAAGCCGGTAAAATGTATTATTTTGACCCCGACGGCCTGCGGCTGGAGCGGGATCAGTACGCCATCGTGGAGACGGCCAGAGGTGTAGAATACGGTCTGGTCATCAAAGGAAATACCATGGTGGGAGAGGAAACCATTGTGCCGCCCCTGAAAAAGGTGCTGCGGGCGGCCACGGCGGAGGACGCCAGAACCATGGAGGCCAACGCCAAGAAGGAAGAGGAAGCCTTCCGTATCTGCCTGCAGAAGATCGCCCGCCTGGGGCTGGATATGAAGCTGGTGGATGTGGAGATCACCTTTGATAAGAATAAGCTGATCTTCTATTTTACTTCTGACGGCAGAGTAGACTTCCGGGAACTGGTGAAGGAGCTGGCGGCGGTATTCCGCATGCGTATCGAGCTGCGGCAGATCGGCGTCCGGGATGAGGCGAAAATGCTCAACGGCATCGGCATCTGCGGCCGTGCCCTGTGCTGCGCTACTTTTCTGGGGGATTTCCAGCCTGTATCCATCAAAATGGCCAAGGAACAGAACCTTTCCCTGAATCCTACCAAGATCAGCGGCATCTGCGGCAGACTCATGTGCTGCCTGAAATATGAGGAAGATGTGTACGAGGAACTGAACCGGAAGATGCCCTTTGTGGGGGATATTATCTCCACGCCGGACGGCACCGGGGAGATTCTGGCTACCAATGTGCTGATGCAGCAGGTAAAGGCGGCGGTGCGCAAGACGGAAAATGAACCGCCTACCATTGCTTTTTATCATGTGGACGAGATCAAGGTCATCAAGTCCAAGAAGAAAAGAAAGCATGAGCCTGTACCGGAGGAATTGAAGGCTTATGAGGACTGATATCAAGATCAATCCCTGGGAGCGGGTGGACGACCTGCACCGGAAGGACTATCATATCATACAGGATCCGAAGCGTTTCTGTTTTGGCGTGGACGCCGTGATCCTCAGCGGCTTTGCCCGGGTGAAAAAAGGGGAGAAGGCCCTGGATCTGGGTACCGGCACCGGCATCATCCCTATCCTGCTGGAAGGCAGGACGGCGGGACAGCATTTCACGGGGCTGGAGATACAGGCGGAGAGCGTGGAAATGGCCAGACGCAGTGTGGCGCTGAATGAGCTGGAGGAAAAAGTGGAAATTGTAGAGGGAGACATCAAAGAGGCGGCGGCCATATTCGGCGGTTCCGTTTTTGATGTGGTCACCTCCAATCCGCCTTATATGAATGAGGGCGGCGGTTTGCAGAACCCCTCCGGGCCCAAGGCCATTGCCCGGCACGAGATCCTCTGTACCCTGGAGGATGTAGTTTGCCAGGCGGCCAAGGTGCTGCGTCCCGGCGGCAGGTTTTATATGGTACACCGGCCCCATCGGCTGACGGATATTCTGGTGCTTTTAAGACAGTACCGCCTGGAACCGAAACGTCTGCGGTTCGTCCATTCCTATGTGGACAAGCCGCCGGTGATGGTGCTGGTGGAGGCAGGCAGAGGCGGCAGGCCTATGGTTCAGGTGGAGGCTCCCCTGGTGATCTACGAAGAGCCGGGGAAGTATACCCAGGAAATTTACGACATATACTATGGAGAAGGACAGGCATAATATGGCTGGAACATTATATTTGTGCGCGACGCCCATCGGGAATCTGGAAGACATGACCCTGCGGGTGCTGCGGATATTACAGGAGGCGGATGTGATCGCGGCGGAGGATACCCGCAATACACTGAAGCTATTGAATCATTTTGAGATCAAAACGCCCATGATCAGTTATCATGAGCATAATAAGGGCGCCAAAGGCCCCCAGCTGATCGAGCGGCTGCAAAAAGGGGAAAATATCGCTTTGGTTAGCGACGCGGGAATGCCCGGCATTTCCGACCCCGGCGCCGATCTGGTGCGTCTGTGTTATGAAGCCCAGATACCGGTAACGGTGCTGCCCGGCGCTTCGGCGGCGGTGACGGCGCTGGTGCTTTCGGGACTGGATACGAGACGCTTTGTGTTCGAGGGCTTCCTGCCGGCGGAGAAAAAGGAGCGTCGGGCCGTATTGGCAGCCTTGGAAAAGGAGCACCGCACCATGATATTTTATGAGGCGCCCCACCGGCTGCTGGATACACTGGCGGAGCTGGAGGATATTTTTGGCGGGGATCGGCCTATGGCCGCCCTGCGGGAGCTGACAAAGAAATTTGAGGAAGTCCGCCGGGGCACAGCGGCGGAAATAAGAGCCTCCTTTGACGGACAGCCGCCCAAAGGGGAATTTGTGCTGGTGTATGAGGGCTATTCTCTGGAGGCCCAGCGGCAGGCGGAAGCGGAAGGCTGGGCGAAGATCTCCATAGAGGAGCATATGCGCCGCTATCTGGAACAGGGCAGGAGCGAGAAAGAGGCCATGAAGCAGGTGGCCAAGGATAGAGGTGTGTCCAAGCGGGAGATCTATCAGTATCTCCATAAAGAATGAAAGGCAGGTGGCTTGCCATGTGGGAAAGCATTTTGACTACCGGATGGAAACAGGTGCTGTTTTCGGCCATTGTGGCCTATGTGATCTGGGCGCTGGCGGAAAAATGGATGGCCTTCGCCAGAAGCCGGAAGAACCGCCGGACCTTTGGCGAGGCGGATATGATGCGGGTCATGGAACGTTGCCGGGAGCTGTTCCCCATTGAGACGGTGGCTTTTCGCGGCGACCAGTTCCAGCGGGGGACACGGGTGCGTATCGTGACCACCCAGGAGAATGTGATCGAAGGCGAATTGGTGGGCATGAACCGGGTGCATATGATCTGTATCCGTACCCAGAACCAGATCATTGCCCATCAGCTGGACAAAATACAGCAAATGAAGAAAATATAAAACAAAGATGTATTTTTGAGGAATTACTTGGAAATACATCTTTTTTTGTTGTCGGAAAGAAAGAAGGTAAAGTTTCCCAAAAGGGGAAATTTATTCCCAAAGAGGAAGAAAAAAACGGGAAAAGCCTTGATTTCATAACATTCTTAACATTTTTTTAGCGGTTTCTTAATTGAAAATTTATGGGGATGTGGCATATAATGATAACGAATCAGACCGACCGGTCTGTATGTTTTTGTCTAAAGGAGGGATAACATGAAAACAGAGCAGAATATCTTGCAGACAGCATTCCGGCTGTTTTTGGGCAAGGGGTTTTCCGATATCTCTACCAATGAAATTATTCGGGAAGCCGGCGCGACCAAAGGCGGCTTTTATTATTGCTTTAAAAGTCGGGAGGACCTGGTGCTGAAGGTCATCGAACGGTATCTGAAGCCTTATTATCTGTTCCCCATCGAGCGGATGGAACAGGTTTGGGAAAATAAACGGGTGGATACTTCCACCAGGACACTGCTGTGGGATGGATTTTTCGCTCCTCAGCGGTTCAAGGCATATCAGGAATATGCCGGTATGGACATCGCTTTCCGGGATTTTTACTTCCTGCTGTATGAAGGCATGAAAAAATACGAGGAAGTGGAACAGTATTTCGCGGAGAATACTAGAAAGCGGGAGATTTGCCTGCGGCGGATATTGGAGCGGGGCAAGGAGAGAAAAGAGATCCCGGCCCATGTGGATCTGGACAGCTGCATCATGATGACGCTGGCCATGCAGGACGGCATCCTGGCACTGAAGGTGCTGGATGATAAGATCGACGACGAGGAAAAATACAGATATATGGAAAGACAGATTTGGAAAGAGTTAGTGGGACAGGACGCTTATGAGCGTTATCTGGACGGAGGTGTTGAAAGTGCATAAGAATCAGGAACAGCGCTATAAAATGGGGATTGATATCGGTTCTACGACCGTAAAGGTGGTTTTGGTCAACGAAGCCAACGAAATGGTGTTCCATCGTTATCGCCGCCATTTTTCCGAAATCAAAAAGACCGTAAAGGAAATCCTGGCGGAAGCAAAAAAGGAACTGGGCTTCTGCTATTTCTCCGCTATGATTACCGGCAGCGGCGGCGTTGCGCTGGCAAAGGCTGTGGGCGTGGATTTTATCCAGGAGGTTGTGGCTACAGCCAATGCCATTGAAACCGTAGCGCCCCAGACAGACGTTGCCATTGAACTGGGCGGCGAGGACGCCAAGATCATTTATTTCTCCGGTGGCAATGTGGAGCAGCGTATGAACGGCGTATGCGCCGGCGGCACAGGCTCTTTCATCGACCAGATGGCAAGCCTGCTGCAGACAGACGCTACAGGCTTGAACGAATATGCGAAGGGCTATGAAGTCATTTACCCGATTGCTTCCCGCTGCGGCGTATTCGCCAAAACAGATATCCAGCCCCTTATCAACGAGGGCGCCAAGAAGGAAGACCTGGCAGCCTCTATTTTCCAGGCTGTTGTCAACCAGACCATCGCGGGTCTTGCCTGCGGCAAGCCCATCCGCGGCCATGTGGCCTTTTTGGGCGGCCCGCTGCATTTCCTGTCCGAACTGCGCCAGCGTTTTATCGAAACACTGCATTTGACAGACGAAACGGCCATTCTGCCGGAACATTCCCATCTGTTTGCCGCATACGGCACCGCGGTTTCCAATAAAGGCGAGGCGGAACTGGATTTCGATACGCTGCTGCGTCTGCTGGATCAGGGCGCGGAGCTGCAGATGGAAGTACAGAGACTGGATCCTCTTTTCGCCAATGCGGAAGAATACGACGCCTTCCAGAAGCGCCACAACAAAGACAAAGTAAAGAGAGTCCCTCTTTCTACATACAGCGGCGACGCCTTTTTGGGCATCGACGCAGGCTCTACTACTACAAAGGTTGCCCTGGTCAGCGACAAGGGCGATCTGCTGTACTCCTTCTATGCGGGCAACGAAGGCAATCCGCTGAAGGTGGTAATGCAGAGCCTGAATGAAATGTACGATATGATGCCGGAAGGTGTAACCATCCGCAATTCCTGCGTGACCGGCTACGGCGAGGGCCTTATCAAAGAAGCGCTGATGATCGATCTGGGCTATATCGAAACGGTTGCCCATTATAAGGCAGCACAGTTCTTCAAGCCCGATGTAGACTTTATTCTGGATATCGGCGGACAGGATATGAAGTGTATCCGTATCAAGGACGGCGTTATCGACAGCGTTCTGCTGAACGAGGCTTGCTCCTCCGGCTGCGGTTCCTTTATCGAGACCTTTGCCAAATCCCTGAATTATTCCGTAGCGGATTTCGCCAAGATCGCGCTGTTTGCCAAAGCGCCTATCGACCTGGGCTCCAGATGTACCGTATTCATGAATTCCCGTGTAAAACAGGCCCAGAAGGAAGGCGCCGACGTATCGGATATTTCCGCAGGGCTGGCTTATTCCGTTATCAAAAACGCGCTGTTGAAGGTAATCAAGATCGCTGACCCTAAGGCGATGGGCAAATCCATGGTCGTACAGGGCGGTACTTTCTATAACGACGCCGTATTGAAGAGCTTTGAAATGATCAGCGGCAGAGAGGCTGTTCGTCCCGACATCGCCGGTATCATGGGCGCTTTCGGCGCGGGCTTGATCGCCAGAGATAAATACGCGGCCGGCTACCAGACCACACTGGTTTCCAGAGAGGAAATGAACGCGCTGGAGATCCAGTCCTCCATGGCAAGATGCCAGGGCTGCACCAACCACTGCCTGCTGACCATCAACCGGTTCAGCGGCGGCAGAAGATTCATCACCGGCAACCGCTGCGAAAGAGGTCTGGGCAAGGATAAGATCGAAAATCCCGCACCTAACCTTTATGAATACAAACGTCACAGACTCTTTGACTATGAGCCTTTGACAGCGGAAGCGGCTACCAGAGGCACCGTGGGTATCCCCCGTGTGCTGAATATGTGGGAGGATTATCCCTTCTGGTTCACCTTCTTTACGAAGCTGGGCTACCGGGTGGTATTGTCCCCTTATTCCACAAAGGCCATCTTTGAAAAGGGTATGGAATCCATCCCCAGCGAATCCGTTTGCTATCCGGCGAAGCTGGTCCATGGCCATATCATGTATCTGATCGAGCAGGGCGTAGATTTTATCTTCTATCCCGGCATCGTTTACGAAAGAAGAGACAGCAGCGCGGCGGACAATAACTATAACTGCCCTATCGTTGCTTCCTATAATGAAAATATCAAAAACAACGTGGAAGATCTGAAGGAAAAGAATATCACCTTTATGAATCCTTTCCTGTCTCTGGATAAGATCGAGACGGTCATCAAGCGTATGACCGACGAATTCGTTCCCATGGGCTGCGACGCCAAAGAAATCAAGGCGGCGGTAGAAGCCGGCTGGGAGGAATGGGACCATTTCCGCCAGGATATGCGCAAAAAAGGTGAGGAAACCGTGGCATATCTGAAGGAGCATGATATGACCGGTATCGTTCTGGGCGGCAGACCCTACCACGTAGACCCGGAGATCAACCACGGCATTCCCGAATTGATCGCGGGCTACCATATCGCCGTACTGACAGAGGACAGCGTAGCCCATATGGGCCATCTGGAACGTCCTACGGTAGTCCGTGACCAGTGGACCTACCATTCCCGTCTGTACGAAGCAGCCTCTTTTGTAAAGAAACAAGAAAATATCGAATATGTACAGCTGAATTCCTTCGGCTGCGGTCTGGACGCTGTGACCACCGACGAGGTAAAGGCTATCCTGACAGCGGCTGGCAAGATCTATACGGCTTTGAAGATCGACGAGGTGAATAACCTGGGCGCGGCAAGAATCCGTATCCGTTCCCTGATCGCCGCTATGGAGGACAGAAAAGAAAAGAAAGTGGAACTGAAAAAAGGCGACGCTTCTTTGAAGAGAGTGCTGTTCACCAAGGAAATGCGGAAGGATTACACCATCCTCTGCCCTCAGATGTCTCCCATCCACTTCGATATTCTGGAGCCTGCCTTCCGTAAATGTGGCTATAACCTGGAGATCATGGCGGCTATGGATAAAGACGCTATTGACGCCGGCTTGAAATATGTAAATAATGACGCTTGCTATCCTGCCCTTATCACCATCGGGCAGCTGATGAACGGCCTGCTTTCCGGCAATTACGACCTGAACCGCACCGCTCTGCTGATTTCTCAGACCGGCGGCGGCTGCCGTGCCACCAACTATATCGCCTTCATCCGTAAGGCCCTGGCAAATGCCGGAATGCCCAATATTCCCGTAATCTCCATCAACCCTGCGGGTCTGGAGAAGAACCCGGGCTTCAAGTATGAGCCTGCGCTGCTGCACAGAGCTATGCAGGCCCTGGTATACGGCGATACCTTCATGCGTGTGCTGTACCGCACCCGTCCTTATGAGAAGGTGGAAGGCTCTGCCAACGCACTCTATGAAAAATGGAACGAAAAAGTAAAGAAAGATATCCTGCGGGCGGACAGAAAGACCTTCTGTGCCAATATCGCAGGCATCATCCGGGATTTTGAGAACCTGGAGATCCATGAGGATATGAGAAAGCCCCGTGTTGGCGTTGTCGGCGAGATTTTGGTAAAATTCCATCCCACCGCCAACAACGATCTGGTCAACCTGCTGGAAAGAGAGGGCGCGGAGGCCGTAGTGCCTGACCTGCTGACCTTTGGTCTGTACTGCTGCTACAATGCGACCCAGAAGGAAAAATACCTGGGCGGTACCAGAAAGGGCCGGATGATCGCCAATGTACTGGCGAAAGTCATCGAATGGTACCAGAAGCCTTTGATGAAGGCACTGGATAAGAGCAAACGCTTCGACCGTCCCGAGGATATCCGTACCCTGGGCGAATATGCGAAGAAAGTGGTATCCCTGTGCAATCAGACTGGTGAGGGCTGGTTCCTGACGGCGGAAATGATCGAACTGATCCACAGCGGCGTGCCTAATATCGTCTGCACACAGCCCTTCGGCTGCCTGCCCAACCACGTGGTCGGCAAAGGCGTTATCAAGGAACTGCGCAAACAGTATCCGATCTCCAATATCGTGGCTATCGACTACGATCCCGGCGCCAGCGAAGTCAACCAGCTGAACCGTATCAAACTGATGCTCTCTTCCGCCGAAAAGAATCTGGCGGCAGGCAGAACAGAAACACCGAAGCAGCAGCATACCGTAACAAAAGCAGCCTTCCGTGTTTCTTAAGAAACAGCGGAAAAGAAGTATTGCAAAAAGCAGCTTTTTCGTAAGAGAAGATGTCAAATAAAACCTAAAAAATAAGAAAGCTGAAACCCTGTGTCATTCATAAGGATTTCAGCTTTCTTGTTTTTTATGAAGATGCCCCGAAGTCTGTGTTTCTTTTAGGGCACAGGCTTTTGTTTGTGAAAAGGGCAAAAAAATATCCGGAAGCCTTGACTTCCGGACGGTTTATTATTTCTTGGACTGTTTTTCCATGGTACGGGTAACGCTGGCAGAAATCTTTTCCGTAAAGGTCTTTTTCTTCTTGTCCGCCAGGTTCATACCGGTTACTGTGATGATATACATACCAGCCAGATCTACTTTGATACTCTTTTTTACAGGCAGTACGTCAAAAACGGGCTTATCGCACATCAGTGTCACGATCTGAGGGCCAACCTTTGCTTTGACCAGGTTTGCTTTGCGCATTCTGGTGGATTTGGGCATCTGCTCGTATACAGACTTGGGCAGGTTGGTAGGAGAGGGTTTCTCCTGTTTCTTGTCGATGACGAAGATTTGTACCGTCATGCGGTTCTGGTCGATGAAGTCCTGTGCCTGGATCATACGGCGCATGCTCCGTTTGTTCAGATAGTAAAGTCCGCCCAGGATAGCAACGATGACAATAGCGACAATGATGATGATATCCGATGGATTCACGTGTAATTCCTCCTTGCAGTTAAAAAACGAAAGTCGTTTTTTGTTTTCTCACGTTTCTTTATTGTATCAAAATTACCGCCGTTAGGGAAGGGAAAATATAAAATTTTTCAAAAAAATTTGATTCTTTCGCGGCTTGCAGGACATCATTTTTTTTAGTATACTATAGTATCAGAAATCAGAAGGGGTATTTTGGGAAAGAGGTGAGGGCCTTGGGGCCTTTGACAGTCATTGCTTATCTGGCTTTTGCCATACTGGTAGGCAATATCATATTGGCGGGCTTTGTGGTGTTTTTTGAACGTAGGAATCCGGCCAGCAGCTGGGCCTGGCTCTTGGTGCTGCTGTTTATTCCGGGGCTGGGGTTTTTGATCTATATGATCTTCGGCAGGAACAGCCGCCGGGAAAAGATGTTCCGGGAAAAAGAAGCCTACGACCGGCAGGTGTATTATGATTATCTGTTCCATGACGAGCGCTCCGGCGAAAAGATCAAGCGCCAGAAGGAGATCATAGAAAAAGGCGGCCGTCTGACGGAGGAGGAATATCTGACGGACTTGGCTTATCTGCATCTGAACTCCGGGAACTGGATGACTTTTAATAACCAGATCACCCGTTTTACCAATGGACGGGACAAGTTCGCGGCATTGGTGAAGGATATCCGGGCGGCTAAGGAATTTATCCACCTGGAGTATTATATCTGGCGGGGTGACCGGCTGGGAAAGGAGCTTTTGGAGGAGCTGACGAAAAAAGCGGCGGAGGGCGTAGAGGTGCGTCTGCTTTATGACGGCATCGGCAATTCGGCGCTGCCAAGAAATTTTTTCCAGAAATTCCATCAGGCGGGCGGCTATTCGGCGGCTTTTCTGCCTCGGTTCTTGGTGCGGCTGAATTACCGCAACCACAGAAAGCTGTGTATCATTGACGGCAAGGTGGGGTATATCGGCGGCTTTAATGTAGGGGACGAATATTTGGGCGTTGTCAAACGGTACGGCCCCTGGCGGGATACCCACCTGCGGGTGGAAGGCGACGCCATCGACCAGATGAACATCCGCTTTATCAAAGACTGGAACTTTACGGCGAAAAAGGGCCTGGTGGAGTTAGAGCGGCGGTATTTTCCTGTTCGGAAGCAGTTCGACGGTATCCGTACCCAAATTGTTTCCAGCGGCCCCGATACTAAGTGGCACAATGTCCACAATGGCTATTTTAAGATGATTAACGAGGCAGAGGACCATATTTACTTGACAACGCCGTATTTTGTGCCCGATGACGGCATTTTTGAGGCCCTGCGGGTGGCGGCGCTGTCGGGACTGGATGTGCGTATCCTGATCCCCGGCAACCCGGATCATTTCTTCGTATATTGGGCCAGTATGTCCTACCTGGGCCAGCTGCTGGAGGCGGGGGTGCGCTGCTATCAGTATGAAAAGGGATTTATCCACTCCAAGTGCCTGTGCATCGACGGGCTGATGTCCTCGGTGGGCACCGCCAATATGGATATCCGCAGCTTTGCCCTGAATTTTGAGGTGAACGCGTTTCTGTATGACGCCGCTTTCACGCGGCTGCTGGAGCGGGATTTTATACAGGATCTGAAAAGCTCTGTGGAGATCACCAGAGATTGGTACCGCCGCAGAAGATGGTGGTTTAAGGTGAAGGAGGCCGTGGCACGGCTGATCTCGCCTATGCTGTAAGAAAGGAACGGGAAAGAATATGATGGTGGAAAAGGGCTATGAAGAGGATCTGCGGACCAGCTATTTTCAGCTGGATGGCAAAGGCAGGATGTCGCCGGCGGCGCTGTTGTCTGCTTTGCAGGAGGCGGCCATTTCCCATTCGGATCGTCTGGGGTATACGCCGGCCTATATGATGGAGCAAAACCGGGGCTGGGCCGTTCTCAACTGGCACATCCGCATCCATAGAATGCCGGTGCATCCGGAAACGTATCATTTGGAGACCTGGAGCTGCCGCTGCCGGAAGATGCAGGCGGAACGCGGATTCTTTCTCTATGACAGCCGGGGAGAACGGCTGATGGAGGTCATGAGCCGGTGGGTCTATATGGATATTGAGAAGCGGAAACCGGCCAATGTGCCGGAGGAGATGATCGAGGCCTATGGGGACAAGCAGATGCCGGCCATGGAGAATGAGAAATTCCTGATGCCGAAGGCGCCGGAGGAAGGCGAACCCATCCGCAGCCATGTGCGGGTCACCAGACGGGACACGGATACCAACGGCCACGCCAATAATGTGAAGTATCTGGAATGGGCCATGGATGATGTGCCCGATGAGATCTATGACGCTATGGAGGCCAAGGATATCCGCATCGTTTACCGGAAGGAATGCCGTCGGGGGGATGTGGTGGAGCTGCGCACCTATGTGTTGGAGCATCCGGAGGGGAAGGAAACGAGGACCTTCCTGCTGGATACGGAAGGAAAGACCATTGCGGAGGCCGCTGTCCTCTGGAGTTAAAGAAAAAAGCGGAAGGCCGTCCTGAAAAACAGGATGGGACCTTCCGTTATTTTTTTGGTATTATGGCTGGGCTGGCGCTTTTTCCGCTCCGGCGAAGAACAGGAGCATGCCGAAAAAGCAGAAGGCCGTGGAGAACCATAGAGCGGGGGTGATGCCCCATAACTCGATGAGGAACCCACTGACGAAGCTGCCCAGGATGGTTCCGGCAGTGATGGCCATAGTGACCAGTGCCTGGCCCTTTACCTTGTCCCCACTGTCCAGCACTTTATCCGCGTAATAAACGGAGGCCGGCGTAAAGAGGGCAAAGGCGAATATTTGCAGCGTAAAGGAGCCGTAAATCAGAGGAAGGGTATAGGCCACAGCGGTGACCGCGCCCTTGATGACGAAAAATACGGCGGAAAATTTCAGGATGCTGCCATAGTCCCGGCCCTTGGAGATCCGGGCGAAAAGCACCATGACGATAAATTCCAGCATGGCTGTAAAGGCCAGCACACGGCCCATTTCCCCGTTGCCGTGGCCGCTGCGCTCCATGATCTGGATCAGATAGGTATTGATGGTGCTGTGAGAGAAGAATACCAGCACGATGCCGGAGATCAGGGCGGCGAATTTCGGATGGTGCCGCAGGATTTCCATGGTCCCCGCCGAGGAGACTACGCTGCCGCCCCGCCCCCGCAGATCCGGGAAGAACCGCAGCAGTACCAGGATGGCGCCGTAGATGAGGATGCCGATAACGGGCAGGCATCTGGTAGAGAGCAGCACAGTAAGGCTGCCCAGGAAAAAGGTCAGCAGGGCGTAGGAAATGGAACCGATGCCCCGGGCGGTGCCGAAATTGATCTGGCAGCCGCAGTTGATCAAATGCATGGCCAAAGCGCTGAGCAAGGGCTGGAAGGACAGATGCAGCAGCAGGAGAGCCACATAACAGACGGCGGAAAATATTTTGGAGCCTGTGACGAAAAAAAGGGCTGCTGCCGGAACCATGGTGACCAATATCAGCAGCGTCATCAGGGAACGGATGGTAAAGCGTGTGCTTCTGTCGGCCGCCGCCGCCATGTGGGGCTGAAAAAGGGCCGAAAAAACACAGGAGAGGGCTACCACAGCCCCCACCTGTCCGTCTGAGAAATCTCTGTCCAGCAAAAATACGGCGGTAAAGCTGTAAAACACGCCGTAGCTCATCCAGTAAAGCCCCTGCAAAAGACTGTAGGCCTGGGAGATGCGTTTGCTGTTCATAAATCGTTATACCTCACAATGCAGTAGTATCAAAATCAATGGGTGATGACTTCCACGCCGTCCTCGGTGATAGCGACGGTATATTCCCACTGGGCGGAAAGAGAGCCGTCCTCTGTATAGATGGTCCAGCCGTTTTCCTCGTCCTGGTAGAAGTCCTCCTCGCCAGCGTTGATCATAGGCTCAATGGTAAAGACCATGCCGGGCACCAGCAGCATCCCGGTGCCTTTTTTGCCTACATGGCATACATAAGGCTCTTCGTGGAAGTCGTTGCCGACGCCGTGGCCGCCGATATCATGGAGCACCGTATAGCCATGGGCATAAGCGTGCTTGCTGATGACCTCGCCGATATCTCCCAAAAATCCCCAGGGACGTACTTCTTTCAGAGCCAGGTCCACGCATTCTTTGGTGACCTCTACCAGCTTTCTGGCTTCCTCGCTGACGCTGCCGATGCAGAACATCCGGGAAGCGTCGGCGTAGTAGCCGTCCAGGATGGTGGTCACATCCACGTTGATGATATCCCCGTCCTGCAGGATCTCGTCAGGAGAGGGGATGCCGTGGCAGATGACGTCGTTGATGGAGGTGCAGACGCTTTTGGGAAAGCCGCAGTAGTTCAAAGGAGCGGGAATGCCGCCGTGGGAAACGGTGTATTCATGGACCAGGGTATTGATCTCCTCTGTGGACATGCCCACATGGATTTTTTCCGCTACCATATCCAGAATTTCCGTGTTCAGTTTGCCGGCTTTGCGGATGCCTTCCAGCTGGGCCGGTGTTTTGATGAGGTCATGGGTAGGAACCTTGACATGTCTTGCTTTATAGGCCGCGATCTTGTCGTCGAAAGATGCGTGGCACACCTTGTATTTTTTCCCGCTGCCGCACCAGCAGGGGTCGTTTCTGCCGATCTTCAATATTACTCACGATTCCTTTCTTTGTTGGTGTTTGTATGTTTTTTACTGTTATCACAGCAGTTTGCTTTTTTTCGTATTCCATAGTAGCACAAAAAAACTTCCGTTACAATAGAAGGAAAAAAGAAAAGATGCGCCTTGACATGGTTTTTCGGCTGTGGTACTATCCTCGAAAAGATGAAAGCAGTTTGCGCAGAAAGGATGATCGGCAATGGCAAAGATATATCATAGTGTAGAAGAATTTATCGGGCGTACGCCTTTGATGGAACTGACCCATGCAGAGGAAAAGCTGGGACTTTCCGCGAAGATTCTGGCGAAGATCGAGTTTTTCAATCCCGGCGGCAGCGCCAAGGACAGAGTGGCACAGAAAATGGTGGATGATGCGGAGGCAAAGGGCCTGCTGAAAAAAGGCGCTACCATCATCGAGCCCACCAGTGGGAACACGGGCATCGGTCTGGCGGTCATGGCGGCGGCCAGAGGATACCATGCCATTATCGTCATGCCCGATACCATGAGCATGGAGCGGCGGATGCTGATGCAGGCTTTCGGCGCGGAACTGGTGCTGACGGAAGGCGCCAAAGGCATGGCCGGAGCCATTGAAAAGGCGGAGGAACTGGCAAAAGAGATCCCCGGCGCTTTTATCCCCGGGCAGTTTGATAATCCCGCCAATCCCCAGGCCCATTATGAGACCACCGGCCCGGAGATCTATGAAGATACCGACGGAGAGGTAGATATTTTTGTGGCGGGCATCGGAACCGGCGGCACATTGACCGGCGTAGGCCGTTATCTGAAGGAGAAAAAACCGGCGGTGGAGCTGATCGGCGTAGAACCGGCCTCCTCTCCTTTGCTGACGGAGGGCAGAGCCGGCGCTCATGGCTTGCAGGGCATCGGCGCCAACTTTGTGCCTTCTATTCTGGATACCTCTTTGTATCAGGAGGTTATGACCGTAACGGAAGAAGAAGCCTACGCGGCAGGAAGGATGCTGGCCAGAACAGAGGGCCTTTTGGTAGGCATCTCTGCGGGAGCGGCGCTCCATGCGGCCATAGAGGCGGCAAAACGCCCGGAAAACAAGGGGAAGAACATTGTGGTGCTTCTGCCGGATACGGGCGACCGGTATTTGTCCACGCCTATGTTTGCGGAATAAAATAGGCAAGAAAAAAAGCTCTGGTCTTGAGAACAAGACCGGAGCTTATTTTGGTTGCTGGTGCGTTGTTTCTTCGGCGGCCGGAGGGTTGGAATGGCGTTCCTTTTCCCGGGTCTGGAAATAGGCCCGCAGCAGTACGGCGACGACAGGCCCCAGGATCAGGCCCCAGAAGCCGATGCATTTGAAGCCGAAGTACATGGAAAAGAGGGTCAGCAGAGGGTGCAGTCCGATCTGCGTCCCCAGAATCTTGGGCTGCATGATCTGCCGCATGATCTGCACGGCGGCATAGATGACCAGATAACCGATACACAGCTTGGTATCTCCCAGGATCAGATGGATTACCGCCCCGGGCCAGAGGATGAAGCCGCTGCCGAAAAAGGGCAGGGCGTCGATGATGGCGATGATGACGCTTAAGAGCAGGGCATAGGGAGAACGCAGGACCATCAGGCCGATGATGCAGATGCCGAAGGTATAGATCATCAGGATCAGCTGTGTTTTCACATAACCCCAGAGGGAGTATTTCAGCTCTTTTCTGGTGCGGTTCAGGGATTCTCCCAGAAGCGGCGCGATATGGGCATTGGCCAGCGCGTAGATCTTGTCCCGGTCCTTTGTAAAGAAATAGGCGGAAAACAGGGCGACGATCAGTCCCAGCAGGAAACTGGGCACGCCTGTCAGCGAAGAAGAGCCGCTCTGTACCAGAGAAAGCAGTATGGAGGACAGGCTGCTCTGGACTTTTTCCAGATAGGGCTGGATAGAGCCGGGCAAAGCCTGCCGCAGCGATTCCAGTTTTGCCCAGATATTGTCCATGGCCGCCTGTATGGATTCGATGTAATGGGGCAGTACCGTAAAGAAAGATCTGGCCTGGGCCTCAATACGGTTGCCGATGAGGGCGCCGAAAAGACCGATGACTCCAAACAGCAGGAAAAGACACAGCCAGGCGGAAATCCATCGGGGCACGCCCCGCCGCTGGAGCCGGTCCGCCAGAGGGCAGAACAGCAGGCTCAGCAGCCAGCCCACGAAAAAGGGCAGAAGAATCGGGAACAGATAACGGAAGAACAAAAAACAGAACAGGATGGCGCCGGACAGGATCGTCAGGTCAAAGAGTCTGTGCTTGTTTTTTCTGAAAAAATCATCCATATCTGTCACTTCCTTTCCCGTACTTTGTTTTTATTATAATCTCTTTTGTGTAAAATGCGTATCCTTTTTTCCGGAATTTAAAAAGAATTAAGAAGGACAGAGACGTTTTGCAAGAAAACCGGTGGTTTTTCGGCAGATTATGCAAGACAGACGCCTGTTTTTTTGTATAACATGGCGGTTGTTTCTTTGTCCATTTTCAGGTACAATAGAAAAAACATTGTATACAGTATAGAAAAAACGAGGGAACGCTGTGAAGGAAATCAGACTGAAAGCAAGGGCAAAAATCAATCTTACGCTGGACGTGACAGGAAAGCGGGAAAACGGATATCACGAGCTGAAAATGATCATGCAGACAGTGGGTCTGTATGACGGTGTACGGATACGGAAAATTCCGGAGCCGGAGATCCGCCTGCGCGCCAATGTTCCTTGGCTGCCTGCCGACAGCAGGAACCTGGCCTGGAAGGCGGCAGAGCTGATGCGGAGCACCTATGGCCTGACGGAAGGCGTGGAGATCGAGATCGATAAGCGCATTCCCGTGGCGGCGGGACTGGCCGGCGGCAGCACCGACTGTGCCGCTGTGCTGGTGGGGATGAACCGCCTCTTTGGATTGGGACTGCCCCTTTCCAGACTGGAGGAGCTGGCATTGACCATGGGGACGGATATCCCCTACTGCGTGCGCCGGGGGACGGTGCTGGCGGAGGGCGTCGGTGAGGAGCTGACGGATATTGTGCCGCCCTGCCCCTTCTGTTATGTGGTGCTGGTCAAGCCGCCGGTCAGCGTTTCCACGGCAAAGGTATACCAGAGCCTGCGCTGGGATCAGGTGGAGGAACACCCGGATACCCAGGCCATGATCGATGCCATGGCGGCAGGAGATATCGCGAAAATGGGAAGCCTGCTGTGCAACGTGCTGGAAACTGTGACCATCCCTATGCATCCGCAGATCCAAAGGATCAAGGAAGCGCTCCTGGAAAAAGGAGCGGCGGGCGCTTTGATGAGCGGCAGCGGACCCACCGTATTCGCTTTGTTTACAGAGGAAGAAACTGCGAAAAAGGCAGCCAGAGAAGTCAGAAAGCAATTTTCCGTAAAAGATGTGTTTGCGACACAGATCTACCACGCCGGCCGTGGGAATGGACGAAAGGAGAAAACAGTATGACGGATACAAAATTCAACATCAATTCTAATGAATACCTGCCTTTGCGGGACGTAGTTTTTAATACCCTGCGGGATGCCATCCTGACCGGCAAGCTGCAGCCCGGCGAGCGGCTCATGGAAAACCAGCTGGCGGAAAAACTGGGCGTGAGCCGTACCCCTGTCAGAGAGGCGCTGCGGATGCTGGAGTTGGAAAACCTGGTGGAACTGGTGCCCAGAAAAGGCGCTCAGGTGCTGGATATGAGCGAAAAGGACATCGTGAATATCCTGGAGGTCAGAGGGGTTCTGGAGGGCCTTGCTACCAGTCTGGCCTGCAAGAAAATGACGCCGGAGCAGCTGGCGGAACTGAAGGCGCTGGAGGAACGCTTTGAAAAGGCCGTTGCGGAAAAAGCTCTGGAGGAGATCGCGGAGATCGACGAAGAGTTCCATAAGGTGATTTTTGCCGCTTCGGAAAACGATAAGCTGATCCAGATCAGCACGAACTTACAGATCCAGCTGTATCGTTACCGTATGGCGCACCTGAAACTGGATTCCTCCATTCCCGCTATCATTGCCCATCATAAGGGCATCATCCGCGCCATTGAGAACCATGAGGCGGAGGAAGGCATGAAGCTGGCACAGGGCCATGTAAAATATCATACGGAATTTATCCTGCGGGCAATGCGCAGCAAATAAAAAGAATGGAACAGAGATTTTCTTTCAAAGGAGGAGAATCTCTGTTTTTTTGTGCCCTGGACAGGGTGGGGTTTTTCAGTGGTGAAAAAGGGCGTTTCGGCAAAAGGCTTCGGGAAAAATTACAGTTTTTTTACAGGGTTTTTCTTTTGCTTGCAATCCACAAAGGGATGGCATAAAATAAAAGGTGATTTATGTATGATTTTCAGATTTGAAGGGAGGCGTCACGGTGGCGGATCAAAAGAAAAAGGAGCTGTTCCCCAAACGGGAGGAACGGGTGCCCTATGGCGGCGGAAAGCCGGTCAGAACTTCCGGAAAAAAGGAAAAACGGGGGAAGGAAAAGAAACCGAGGCGCGTACCTGCCGATAGGAAAACCGGCGGCAAAAAGCTGTCGCCCAAGCAGATCTTGATTCTGGCGGCGGCCGTTGTGGTCCTGATCGTGTTATTTGTTTGTTTCCGCAAAAACGGCGCGGAGGTTTTTGTGGCGGATCAGAGTATGGGGATTTTGAAGGATACCTCCATTACGGATACGGAAATCAAGGAAAACCTGGAGGCCCAGCTGGCGGAAAGCGTTGGCACGGCGGTACAGATCAATGAAACCATCGCGGTGGAAAAGATACATATCGGCAATGATAGAAAAAGTGAGGTCTGCACCATGGAATATCTGCTGCCCCAGCTACGGAACATGGTGACCTATAAGGTACAGGCATCCGTGATCTTTGTGGACGGCGGCGCCGTAACGCCTTTGGCAACGGAGGCGGAAGCGGAGCAGGTACTGGAACAGCTGAAAG
This sequence comes from uncultured Anaerotignum sp., assembly GCA_944381385.1. Lineage (GTDB taxonomy): Bacteria > Bacillota > Clostridia > Lachnospirales > Anaerotignaceae > Anaerotignum. The sequence continues at coordinate 25,897 of CALWKZ010000010.1, forward strand.
AGCCTTATCTGCCGCAGGATGAAACCTCCAACGCGGAGATCAGTTTTGTGGAAACGGTGGAGATCCAGAGCCAGTTTGTGGATTCGGAAAATATTCTGACAGTGGAGGACGCTGTCAATGTACTGACGGGTACAACGCCGGTGACCCAGACCTATACGGTACAGACGGGGGACGGTCTGGCCAAGATCGCCGCGGAATACGATATGACCACGGAGGAACTGTTGGAGGCCAATGAGGGCATGACGGTTTCCACGCCCATTTATGTGGGCCAGGTGCTGAATGTGGTGGTACAGCAGCCGATGGTTTCCGTTAAATCCGTGGAGACCCAGGTCCTGACTACGGTGGAGAAAAAGACCTATGAGTATCAGGAGGATAATACGAAACCCTCTTCCTACCAAAAGGTGATCCAGCAGGGCAAGGACGGCCAGAAGAAGAGCACCATACAGATCACCCGCATCAATGGTTTTATTACAGAGGAAAAGGAAGTATCCAAAGAAGTGATCACCGAAGCAGTGCCGGAGATCATTGTAAGAGGTACTTTGTAATAGAATGAAAATATGGGGACAACATAAGAAAGAGGAGGAGTTAGACATGAGCATTACATTTTCCATGAAGGGCGACGCCCTGAAAAAAGAGGACATCCTGGCACTGAGCGAGGAGGTGCGCAAGGCCCATTTCGACCTGCACCAGAAAACAGGCAAGGGCAATGACTTTGTAGGCTGGGTGGACTGGCCCGAGGCTTATGACAAAGAGGAATTTGATCGGATCAAAAAGGCGGCGGAAAAAATCCAGAAGCAGAGTCAGGTGCTGATCGTCATCGGTATCGGCGGTTCCTATCTGGGTACCAGAACAGCGCTGGATTTCATCAAATCCCCCTTCTATAACGAGGATAAGACAAAATCCACACCGGATATCTATTTTGTGGGCAATAACATCAGCTCCGCTTATCTGAACGATATCCTGGGGATTCTGGGCAACCGTGACTTTTCTGTCAATGTCATTTCCAAATCCGGCACCACTACGGAGCCTGCCATTGCTTTCCGTATCTTCAAGCAGCTGCTGGAGACAAAATACGGCAAGGAAGGCGCCGCAGACAGAATTTACGCTACTACAGACAAGGCTAGAGGCGCTTTAAAGACCATGTGCAACACAGAAGGCTATGAGACCTTTGTGATCCCCGACGACATCGGCGGCAGATTTACAGTCTTGACGGCAGTTGGTCTGCTGGCTATGGCGGTTGCCGGTGTGGATATCGACAAGGTTATGGAGGGCGCTCAGTGGGCGATGAAGGCTTACGGCAATCCGGAACTGGCAGAAAATCCCTGCTATCAGTACGCGGCGGCAAGGAACCTGTTCTATAAAGAAGGCAAGACCGTTGAGATTCTGGCAAATTACGAACCCCATATGACCTCCTTCGGCGAATGGTTCAAACAGCTGTATGCCGAAAGCGAAGGCAAGGACGGCAAGGGCGTATTCCCCGTATCCGCCAACTTCTCTACAGACCTGCACTCCATTGGCCAGTTTATCCAGGAGGGCGGACGGTACTTCTTTGAAACAGTGCTGTGGTGCAAGGAACCCAAGTCCACAGTGCTGGTGCCTTTTGACAAGGAGGATCTGGACGGCCTGAATTTCCTGGCGGCAAAGGATATGCAGTTTGTCAACAGCAAGGCTTTTGCTGGTACTATGCTGGCTCATATGGACGGCGGCGTACCCAATATGGTAGTGGAAATGGATCGTATGGACGCATGGCACTTCGGCGCGCTGGTATATTTCTTTGAGAAGGCTGTGGGCATCAGCGGTTATCTGCTGGATGTGAACCCCTTCAACCAGCCCGGCGTAGAGGCATACAAGAAAAATATGTTCGCGTTATTGGGCAAGCCCGGTTACGAGGATATGAAGGAAGCGCTGGAGAAACGTCTGGCAGACTGATTTAAAAAATGAATATGACATGAAAAAAGGAGGCTGTTCCCTTAAGGGAACACCTCCTTTTTTGCGCACTGACGTAGGAGATTCATCAGTCGTCTACGGAAATGGCAGCTTTCGCCGCCAGAGATAGAAGTCGTTGGAATTCTGCCTGTTCTTTTTTCGTCATTTGCTGTGTCATCCGCTGGAAGATATGGTCGATCTGTTCTTTGATAAACGGATAAATCTGCCAGGATTTTTCTGTTGGCGAAATGTCATAGGTTCGTTTGTCCCTGGCGTTTGTAGAACGGACAAGAAACCCTGATTCCTCCAGCTTTGTGACAGTTTTGGCAATGACACTTTTATCCAGGGCCAGACGTTTTGTGATCTCGTCCTGGGTCAATACCTGAAAATCGCAGATAATCAGTATGACGACCGCCTGCGCGGCGGTAAGTCCGTGCTGGATACAGCTGTTGTTGAGCCATACATGAGACTTACGATATAGGATAGAAATAGACTTGAATGGGCTGTCTACAATATTTTGCATCATGGAATCCTCCTTTGTTCTGTAACCTAATTATACCTCAAACTGGTGGCAATTGCAACTGGTTATTGACTTTGTTTCTGTTCTTTGCTATATTAAAACTAGTGGCAATTGCAACTAGTTTTAGTGTGTAAAAGGAGTTGTATTTATAATGGAAACAGTAAATAAAATATGGAACAAAAACTTTATACTGCTATTTATCACAAATCTGCTGGTATTGGCGGCGTTTTACGCCTCTATACCTATTATCCCTGTTTATTGTCAGGAGATCGGTATTACAGGGGCCGGAGTAGGGATTGTTTTGACGGCCATGTCTGTAGCGACGATTCTATTTCGTCCGGTTGCCGGTTATCTGCTGGATAATTTCAACCGCTATCGCGTGTATTTGCTATTTCTGGCGTTATTTTGTCTTTCCTTTCCAGGATTTATCGCCTTCCCTGTTTTTGGCCTGCTGATTCTGATCAGATTATATATGGGCGCGGTATATTCGGTTTGCGGTTCTGCCACCATGACGTTGGTCAGTGATGTTTTGCCGCCGAAAAAAATTACGGAAGGTATCAGCCGTTTTGCCTTTACCATTTCCATTGGCATGGCTGTTGGCCCTTATGTGGGAATCCAGGTACAGAACCGTTTGAGCAGCAAAGCCTCCTTTCTGACGGTGTTTGCCATTACGGTTGTGGCTCTGATCTGTGTTTCCTGCTGTAGGATCAAATATCCCAAGACGGAACGGAAGAAATTTTCTCTGCGGGACTCCATCCATAAGCCAGCCCTTCCTTTTATGGCAAACATGACGTTCCTTATGATTCCTTATGGTGCTGTAATCGCCTATTCCTCCATTCTTGCCCAGGAAAAAAATCTGATGTCGGTACTGCCGTATTTTTACATTTGTCTGGTAATCGGTATGCTGATCTCCAAAATATCTACACAAAAAATGATTGATGCCGGAAAACACAGGGTTTTGGTGTATATCAGCCTTTTGATTCTGGTCATTACCATGGCAAGCTATTTATTCCTGACGACGGGGGCGCATTTATTGATTGCCGGTTTCTTTTTTGGTCTGGGTTACGGCATTCTTCAGCCGCTGTTCCAGTCTTTTGTGACGGGGACAACGCCAGCGCCGAAGAGAGGCGTTGCCAATGCAACGTATCTGCTGTCTTACGATATTGGGATCGGGATTGGTTCTTTGCTGATGGGATGCCTGCAGGAGACCATTGGCTTACAGGAAGGCTTCGCGTTAACGGCGATCGCTTATGTACTTGGCGGTATTGTATATCTGGTATATGTAGATGGCTATTATCGCAGGCTCAGAGAAGGGGAATCGTGAAAATGGCGACCCTGGATTTGCTGAAGGGAAAAGGAGATGGAGTATGGACGAGATCAAACATAAAACAGGAAAAATGCTGATCCAGCTGGGGAATGCGGTGACCTGGTTCCGGAATCAGAAGATGCGGCCCATGGAGCTGACTTCCAGCCAATCAGGGGTGATACAATACATCCAGAATCATTCGGATGAGAAAACAACGGCGGGGAATATCATCACACGGCTTTATCTTTCCAAGCCGACCATATCAAAAATCATGAAGCTGCTGGAAAAGAAGTCCATGATAGAACGGAATGTGGACGAAAGCGATTTCAGAAGAAGAGTTATTGTACTGACGGAAAAGGGGGTTTCTTTGGAAACGGATTTGAGAAAAATAGATTTACAGACGGAAGAAATTCTTCTGTACGGAATGACAGAAAAAGAAAAGGCGCAGTTTGGCTATTTGCTGCAGATGGCGCTGGATAATATGAATACGTATCGCGAGGGATTTTTACGCCAACGCAAGCGTGGGAAGCAAGTGCAGAAAGAAATATTTTAAAATGATAATCTTCGGATGGAACGACAGTCCTCCGGAGATTTTTTTGTGCAGATCCCCTGGATGCGGAGGTGACTTCAAAAAACGAGGGTTCGCTGGACATAATAAAAAGATTGGAAAAGAGTTTTATTCAGATGAAATCGAAGTCAGGCAGCATTTCTTTACTTTTCTCCCTTCCTTTAGTATAATAAAATTTAGGGAAAAAGTTGATTCTGAAGGGAGTATCGGATGAATGGACAAAAAAGTATTGATCGTAGACGATGAGAAAAACATTGTGGATATCATCGCCTTTAATCTGAAAAAAGAAGGCTATCAGGTCATTACCGCCTCTGACGGCGAGGAAGGGGTCAAAAAGACCTTTGAGGAAAACCCGGACCTGATCCTTTTGGATATCATGATGCCGAAAATGGACGGCTACGAGGCCTGCCGCAAGATCCGGGAGAAAAAGCATACTCCCATCATCATGCTGACAGCCAGGGCCGAGGAAGTGGATAAGGTTCTGGGGCTGGAGATGGGCGCTGACGATTATGTGACGAAGCCCTTCGGCGTTAGGGAGCTGATGGCCAGAGTGAAGGCCAATCTGCGGAAGGTGGCGGCTTTGCAGGAGGCCGGCGGCACCGACAACAATGTATCCAAATTCGGCGGACTGTCTCTGAATACGGAGCGGTACGAGGTGAAAAAAGGGGATAAGGTGCTGGACCTGACCCTGCGGGAGTATGAGCTCCTGAAATTTTTGATCCAGCAGAAGGGTCAGATCTTCTCCAGAGAGGTACTGCTGGAAAAGGTCTGGGGATATGAATATTTCGGGGATGTACGGACGGTGGACGTGACCATCCGCAGGCTGCGGGAAAAGATCGAGGACGATCCGGGCAAACCGGTTTATATCCTGACCAAAAGAGGCGTAGGCTATTATTTTGATTGTTGATAAACGGAGTGGGAACCATTGCGCAGCATTAAATGGAAATTGATTATCATGTATCTGGGGCTGGTGCTGATCGTTATGATCGTCAGCGGGACCTATATCCTGCTGAGCCTCAGGAATATCGAGGTGGATAAATCCAGGGAGCAGCTGGAGTTGTACGCGGAAAAAATCCAGGAACAGGTCATCGAGGGCGTAGAAGAGGAAAGGTTCCAGGACGCTTTGCAGCTGACAGTGACCAATGCCGTGGGCATCCAGGGGAATATCCTCAATGCCAATGGGGAGACCATTGCCTCTACGACGGCTTTGCAGGCACCCTATCCCCAGTATACGGATCAGGCTATCATTTCCGGCATGAACGGAACGGCCTCTTTCTCTACGGGGAAAAAGAGCACGGATTCCTTTGGCCTTCTGAAGGAATGGATGAGCTATGCCGTGCCCATCCGCGGTGAGGATGACAGCATCCAGTATATCATTTACACCCGTCTGGACGCCAGCGATATGCAGAGCAGCCTGAACGAGACCACAAAGATCATTGTGGCGGCGGTGGCCATCGCTTTGTTCTTGGCGGCCATCATGGGCTATGTCTTTGCCCAGACCCTGACAGGGCCTATCCTGGCACTGACTAGAGGCGCCAAAAACATGGCGGAGGGCAATCTGAACCAAAGTCTGAAGGTGCGCAGCGCCGACGAGATCGGCCAGCTGACCAGCAGCTTCAACAACATGGCGGCGGAGCTGCGGAAGAACATGCGGGAGATTTCCAAGGAAAAGAATCGTCTGGAAATTATTCTGCACAATATGAGTGACGGCGTGATTTCTTTTGATAAGGACGGCGATCTGATGCTGGCCAATACGGCGGCGGAGGAAATGCTGAAGGTGGAAAAGCTGGAGATGGATTTTTCCCATTTTATCCGGCAGTATGACATCAATTCCGGCGTTTATCTGGATATGGGGAATGAACCCTCCAAGAAGGTGACCTTCCCGGTGGAAAAACAGTTCTTAAATGCTATTTTTTCGCCCTATTACAATGCGAAAAATGAGATCGACGGCGTTGTAGTGGTATTGCAGGACGTTACGGAACAGAAAAAGCTGGACGATATGCGTAAGGAATTTGTGGCCAATGTATCTCATGAGCTGCGGACGCCTCTGACGACGATCAAGAGCTATACGGAGACCTTGATGGAAGGCGCCATTGACGACAGAGAAACAGCTATGGAATTTCTTTCCATCGTGGACAGCGAAGCGGACCGTATGGCCTTTTTGGTACGGGATCTGCTGCAGCTTTCCCGTTTTGACAATAAGCAGGTACGTCTGTCCATTTCCGAGATCGACATGAACGAGTTCCTGGAGACGACAGTACGCCAGAATAAGATCCATGCCGAAGCCAAACGGCAGGAGCTGACCTTTGAGCCTTACCCCAAAGACGTCATTATCTTTGGCGACAGGGACAGAGTGGGCCAGGTGGTCAACAATATCGTGACAAACGCTATCAAGTACAGCCTGGATCAGGCCAAGATACGCATTTATATTACCGAGGACGATACGTATTACAAGATCTCCGTCAAGGATACGGGCATGGGCATCTCCAGAGAGGATCTGCCCCGGATCTTTGAACGCTTCTACCGGGTGGATAAGGCCAGAAGCCGTGCCATGGGCGGCACAGGGCTGGGCCTTGCCATCGCCAAGGAGATCATGGAAAGCCATGGCGGCAGGCTGACGGCGGAAAGCGAATACGGCAAGGGCACTACCATGACCATGTGGTTCCCCAAGGACCGGCCGAAACTGGAATATGAACAGGAGGACACAGAAGCATAAGTGTTTTTCCCTCCCAGACACCGCAGGAGAACAGGAAAAATGTGTTAGCAAACTGTAAGTCCTTTGTAACCATTCTGTAATATTTCCATTGTATAATAAAGAAGCAGAAGAAAATGTAAGAACAAATTTCCCAGTAAGGAGGTGAGGGAGATGAAAATTACAAGAAAAAGAATCATAGGAATGCTTTTGGCAGCTTTGATCTGTCTCTCTCCCGTCAGTGCCTTTGCTGCGGAGACGCCGGTCAGCGTCAGCAGCGGCCTGAATCTGGAAAGCTGGGAAACGGAATCCACCTTTGACGCCCAGCGTACCATTTATGGCGAAGCAAAGCCCGGAACGCAGATCAGCGTTTCCGTCAGCCAGAAAAATGCCAATGGGGATATGGTGGAGACACAGTACCAGAATCTGACAGTAGGTTCTTTGGGTATCTTCTCAGCAACCATTGAGCTGGCGCTGGGTTACAATTACGTGACCTTGACAGCGGAAAAGAGCGGCTATGAAAAGACCTCCGATACGGTGACCGTAAAACGGGTATCCCAGAGGATCAAAAAAGAGCTGCAGAGCATGATCGCCCTGCCTGGCGCGTTAGGTTAATCAAAATTAGATAAAGAAGCGGTGAGATCAAATGAAATTATACAAGATCACGAATTTTGTTATTGTTGTCTTGGTCATAGCCGCTGTATATCAGACAGGAGAGTTATGGCTTCAGGGAACAACAAGCCATAACTTTTTTTATACCATTTTACAGAATATTTCCCAGAGCAGTGAAGAGGATCAGGCCAACGGGGAAGTCTTGCTGGCCACACGCTATGCCGTAGGCGACGGAGGCTCTAATTTCAGCGTCTATTACCCGGATGATGTGGGCAGCAGCGCTTTGCTGACCATAGCAAATGATACCATGGGCGAGATCCTTTCCGGCAACTCCGGTGAGGCGGTGACAGGAGAGGCGGACTGGAAAGAGATCCTGCAGTCCCGCTGTCTGGTGCTGCAGTATGATTTCCTTCTGTCGACGGAGGAATATCTGGAAAGCTATCGGAAGGCCAGAAGCGCCCAGGCGCTGGAGTATTTCGATTACATTACCATTGTGCCGGGGAAGGTCAGCGGGGAAAAGAGCAGTGTATATTTCGTCAATTCCGAGAATAACGAATATCTTCTGTATACCAGTGTGAAAAGCAAATCGGCAGCGGCCCTTTATGAAGCCCTGCAAAAGAATGAGGATGATATGGTCTATATTTCCACGGGACAAAAGACCACCTCTTCCGTGCTGAAGCGGAACCTGTTCCTGCCTCAGTGGGCACAGCTGCCCTATTTCTATGCTACCCTGCGGCAGGACCCTGTTTTTGAGCAGGACGGAGCTGTCAGCCGGATGACTCTGGAAAGCAGTGTAGAGGGATTTTTCAAGAATTTTTCTGCCGATTGGAGCACACGGGATGAGTACGGCAACTTTGCCTTTAGTGACAGCTCTGTGGTGGTAAAGTATTATCCGGGAGAACGGGTACTGGAGTATTACAGCTATGAGACCTACGGCACCGATAAGAACCAGGCCTCTTTGGCGGAGGGCTACCAGATCAGCTGTAATTTCATGCGCAACGATGCCTCCCTGCATACGGACGTATATCTGTCGGATATTATCCAGCAGGGGAATGAAGTTATCTACTGTTTCGACTATGTGGCGGAAAATCTGCCTATTTATCTTTCAGATACACTGAAGGAAGAGATCGGTATGGAACACGCCATTGAGATCACTGTGCGTGGGCAGGCTGTAAAAAAATATCGTCGTTACGCAGTGGATTATGTGACAGAAGACAGGACTGCCGCTCTGGATGTGCAGTTTATCGACGCTTTGGACGAAGCCAACCGGGATTATCAGGAACAGGTGGAAGAGCGGATTGTGGATAATGTCCAGAATATCGTACTGGGGTATTACGCAGAGGATACCGAAAACATCGGTTTGAAATGGTTTGTGAATCTGTACGACCATTTGTTTATGATAGAGACCCAGAAAACGCCGCCGGCGGAGGTCAGTGAATAAAAAAAGAAAGGAGGGCGGTCTATGGAATGGGGACGGGCCAAAAAATTCGTTATTGTGCTGCTGGTGCTGCTGAATGTTTGCCTGGCAGTATTGAATTACCAGCAGGAACGGGTCGGAGCCATGACGGCATCCCAGGAGAGGGCTATATTTGAAGTCCTTTCCCGCAACGGCATCACCATGTATACGGATTTGATTACGGAGACCCAGCCCATGAGCCGCCTTTCGGTAATGGTGCCTTCCTATACAAAGGAAGAACTGGAGCGGACGTTTTTTGACGGGGAAAAGACCGTGGTGGTGCCTGGCAAGACGTCCATGGTTTATCGCAGCGACCAGATCGAAATGATTCTGGAGGGGGCTTACGGTCAGCTGGAATTTACGGATGTAGAAACGGGGGCAGGAGAAACTACCCGGGGCAGCGCTGTACAGCTGGCGGAGACCTACATGAATGGCATCAAATCGGCTTTCCCTGACTTTGTATCGGCCGATGTGATGGATACAGAGGATGGCTACTGTGTGGAGTTTTACCAGAAATATGATGGCCATTCCGTATTTTCCAACTGGTTTAAGATCTATGTCTGTGCCCAGGGGATTTACCGTGTGGAATTTTCCTACTGCCAGATTATAGGTTATCAGGGGGATAAAAAGGATATTTTTTATGCGGATGAGGCTCTTTTGACCTTTATGCAGGCGCTTTTGCGCCAGGAAACAACGGAAAGCGAGGTCACCGTCAACCGTATGGAGCTGGGCTATGATCTGGTGGAGCAGACGGAATCCGTTTCCGGCGGCACACTGAATCTGGTGCCCTGCTACCGGATCGACACTATGGAGCTGGATACGCCGTATATCATCAACGCCTATACCTGTCAGGTGGTATCCTGAGAATGGAACGGAAGGGACCTTGCGGAAAAGCCTCTTCAGGGCATCTTCATAAAAATCAAGAAGGCTGAGATCCTTATATACACAGGATTCTAGCCTTCTTTTTTTAGATTTTATTTGAAATGTTTTCTTATAAAGACAGCCATGGCAATTCCCCATAAGAAGTCAGGAAAATCCAATGCTTTCTTAAGGGGAAGCTGCTTTTTTTGCGCCTGTTTTTCCGGAGGAAAAGCACTTTTGGGGCCGGCAGCCATATATTGGCCATAACAGGATATTTTCCGGGAGGGATTAGGTTGGCAGACGGAATTTCTTTGAAGGAGGTCCCTCTGGGTCTGGTGTGCCGGGTGGAAGGAGCGGAGGAGCTGCGGCTCATGGAGCTGGGATTCTGCCGGGGGAGCATGGTGCGTCCCATGTATAGCTGTGTCCGGGGCGGTACCAGGGTCTACGGGGTAAAGGGCACCATGATCGCCCTGCGGGACGCGGACGCGGCACAGATCTTAACAAGGGTGGTGGAGTAAATGGGCAAAAGACTTCGGGTGGCTTTGGCGGGCAATCCCAATACAGGCAAAAGCACTATATTCAATGCTTTGACCGGATTGAAACAGCATACGGGCAACTGGTCGGGTAAGACCGTCGGCACAGCCAAGGGCAGATGTATGATCGGCGGGCGGGAAGCGGAGATCGTGGATTTGCCGGGGATCTACTCCCTGTTTTCCGACTCGGCGGAGGAACGCTACGCCAAGGAGTTTTTGC
>CALWKZ010000011.1 GCA_944381385.1 uncultured Anaerotignum sp.
TGTAACGGAAAACGGCGTGAGGACCTATGGCTTTCTCTACTACGGCACGCCGTCGGAGATTTCAAAGGTTTTGGAGCATCCTGATGTGGAAGGGATCTATGTTTCCGACGCCAGACTGGATGTGCCGAGGGGATAAAAAAGGATTGCCGCCCGAAGGAAAAAACGGGCGGCTTTTCCGCGTCTGGAAGGTTTTTTTAAAAAATGAAAAAAAGCAGTCATCATTTAGGGCATCTTCATAAGAAAACAAATATTGCCTGAATCCTTGTAACTAAGAGGATCCATCAATTTAATTTTGATTGGAATTGTTTTCTTATAAAGACAGCCGTTGCAGTTCCCCTTGGGAAATCAAGGAATAAGAAAATAGTTGTTTTCTTAAGGGGAACCTGCTTTAATGATGACTGCTTTTTCAGTCGAAACATAAAAATTTATAAGGCGGTATTTCCAGAGCCTCCGCGATACGGAATAAGGTGTAGAGGGAAATGGGCTTGTAGATATTGGGGGCCTCGATCTGCCCGATAAAGCTGGTATCTACATCCAGCAGCTCCGCCAGCCCTTCCTGTGTATAGCCCTTCAGCTTCCGGTAATAGGATACCTTCAGGCCGATCTGTTTATAATAATCTGTGAAATCATTCCGCATGGATGGTCCATCCTTTCGATGCTGTGGTATGCCTCAATCAAAATCCAGTATTTTATAGGCAGGAACTTCCAAGGCCTTTGCAATCCGAAACAAAGTATGCATGGAGATAGGCTTGTAGATGTTCGGCGCTTCGATTTGTCCAATGAAATTTGTGGCGACGTTTAACTGGTCTGCCAGCTGTTCCTGCGTCCAGCCCTTCAGTTTTCGGTAGTATGCGATTTTCAATCCGATTTTTTTGTATTCATCCGCAAATTCGTTCTGCATGGGGAATCAAATCCTTTCTGCTTTTAGTATAGCCAAAAGCAGAAAATTTTTTTATCATGATATCTTTTTATAATTATCATATTATTATATAATAAATATATAAAAAATTTCTCATAAGGAACGGAGAAGGAGGAATACAAATGCCGTCTGATTTTGCCAAAAACCTGCGGGCCCTCCGCCTTTCCCGCCGCGTGACCCAGACGGAGCTGGCAAAGGCATTGGATTATGGCTATACGGCCATCGCTAACTATGAATCCGGCAGGAATGAGCCGTCTATTTCGGATTTGATCCGGCTGGCGGATTATTTTCAGGTGTCTTTGGACGCACTGGTGGGCAGGGACCGGGAGGAAACGAAGGAGGAGCTGCGCTGGCAGCTTTTATCCCAGGGAGACCGCAGAGCGATTTTAGATTTTATGGATCAGCTGAGGAAATAAGAAACAGGACAGCTCCCCCAAACGGGTAACTGTCCTGTTATTTTGTTTACGCGGTCTGTTCAAAATACTGCTGGTGCCATACCAGGAACATATAGATGGTCCAGATCTTCCGGCTGTTGTCCGCTTTGCCCGCCCGGTGCTCGTCCAGGTATCTGACGATTTCCTCGGATTTGAAAAATTCCTTCGCGGCGGGGCTTTCAAAGGCCGCCTTTACTTTTTCATAGTAGGCGTCCTCCTTCAGCCAGATGCGGATGGGAACGGGGAAGCCCAGCTTCTTTTTCTCCGCCACCATATCGGGCAGATAGCGGTGTGCCGCCTGCCGCATGGCGAATTTGGTGTTTTCCTTGGTGACCTTATATTCTGTGGGCACTCTTCTGGCTACGTCGAATACGGCTCTGTCCAGGAAGGGCACGCGCACCTCCAGAGAGTGGGCCATACTCATTTTGTCCGCCTTCAGCAGAATGTCACCGATGAGCCAGAAATGCATGTCGATATACTGCATTTTTGTAACGTCGTCCAGATGCTTTACTTTGTCATAGTAAGGCCGAGTCAGTACCGTATGGTGATACTTGCCGGTGGGGGATTTCAGAATCTTTTCCCGTTCCTCCTCGGGGAACATGAAGGCGTTGCCGATGAAGCGCTCCTGTAAGTCCTTGCTGCCGCGGATGATATAGTTGCGGCCCTTTACCTTGGGCATTTTCTTTGCCACGGCGCCCATGGCCTTGCGGACGGGGCGGGGCAGTCTGGTCAGGGGCAGCAGGTCATGGGGCTCCCGGTAGATGTTGTAGCCGCCGAAAAATTCGTCGGCGCCTTCCCCGGAAAGAGATACCTTCACATGCTTGGCCGCCGTCTGGCTGACGAAGTAAAGGGCAATGGCCGAGGGGTCCGCCAGAGGCTCGTCCATCTGGTACTGCACCTTGCCGATGACGTCCCAATACTCATCCTTGGAAATGAGCTTATTGTAGTTGGCGATCTCTATTTTTTCCGACAATGCCTTGGCATAGTCGATCTCGTTGTATTTTTCGTAGTCAAAGCCTACGGTAAAGGTCTTGTCCCCGTGGAAGCAGGCCGCCACATAGGAGCTGTCCACGCCGCTGGAAAGGAAGGAGCCTACTTCTACGTCACTGATTTTATGCTTCTGGATAGAGTCCTGCATGGCATTGTCGATCTCGTCCACAAACTGTTCCAGACTCTTGCTGTGATCCGGCTCAAATACAGGCTCCCAGTACCGCTTGATATTCATTTTTCCATGGCAGAAGGTGAAGCAGTGGGCCGGGGGCAGCTTGAATACGCCTTTGAAGAAGGTTTCCGGCAGCACGCTGTACTGGAAGGTCAGATAGTTTTCCAGAGCCTCTTTATTGACTTCCCGATGAAAGCCCGGGTATTCCAGAATGCTTTTGATTTCGGAGCCGTAAACCAGCTGTCCGTTCTGGATGGAGTAGTAAAAGGGCTTGATGCCGAAAAAGTCTCTGGCGCCGAAAAGGGTCTCCTTTTTGCTGTCCCAGATGACGAAGGCAAACATCCCCCGCAGCTTGGGCAGTAAGTCCTCGCCGTATTCCTCATAGCCGTGGAGCAGGACCTCCGTGTCCGCGCTGCTGCTCATGACATGGCCTTTGGCGATCAGATCCGCCCGCAGCTCCTGGTGATTGTAGATCTCGCCGTTGAAGGTGATGACCATGTCCTTTGTTTCGTTGTAAATGGGCTGGTGACCGCCCTCCAGGTCGATGATGCTCAGACGGCGGAAGCCCATGGAAACGCCGTCATCCATATATTTCCCGCCGCTGTCGGGGCCGCGGTGGATGATTTTATTCATCATGTTTTCCAGAATTTCCTCGGAAGTCATCAAATGGCCCGTAAAACCGCAAATACCGCACATAATTGCTGTTCCTCCTTTAAATATCCCTAAAAAAGGGCGTATGCCCCATAAGTTTCCGATTCTACTTTAGCATAAAACGCGGAAAATGCAAAGGGTATTTCCAAAGGCGGGCCTGTGGAAATACCCTGTTGTGTGTTCCTGTTGTTTATTCTGCGCGCTTTTGCCGTCTGCTATGCGCCAAGATCAAATGCCGGCGTGTCTGCCGAACAGTGTCGCCAGATAGTACAGTCCCTGGGTATAGCCGTCCTCCCACTGGCTCCAGTCGAAGCGGAAGCCCCAGTTGCCGCCTGCGACGCCGGGGGTATTCATGCGGCAGTCTCTGTCCAGATTCAGCACATCCTGCAAAGGCACGATGGCGAATACGGCGGGAGAGGCAAAGGCCAGCCGGATCAGATCCCAGGCCGCGTTGCTGCCGTCTACGTTCATATAACGGCGGTAATGGTCCTTTTCCTCCTCTGTGGCCTCGGCATACCAGCCCCGGGAGGTGTTGTTGTCGTGAGTGCCGGTATACATGATGCTGTTGAAATCACAGCTGTGAGGCAGGTAGGCGTTGTTGCGGTCATTGCCGAAGGCAAACTGCAGCACACGCATGCCGGGGAAACCGGCTTCTTTGCGCAGGGCCCGTACCTCGTCAGTGATGATGCCCAGATCTTCGGCGATCAGAGGCAGCTCTCCCAGTTCTTTTTCCAGCGCCCGGAAGAAATCCATGCCGGGGCCTTTTTTCCAGACGCCCTGGATGGCGTTGGGCGCGCCGAAGGCAACCTCCCAGTAGCTTTCAAAGGCCCGGAAGTGGTCGATACGCAGGATATCCACATCCTCCAGGGATTTTCTGATGCGGTCTGTCCACCACTGGTAGTCTGTTTTCTTGTGGGCCTTCCAATCATAGAGGGGATTCCCCCACAGCTGCCCTTCTACACAGAAATAATCGGGGGGCACCCCTGCCACAACGGTGGGGAAACCCTTGGAATCCAGCTGGAAGAGCTTCTGGTTGGCCCAGACGTCGGCGCTGTCATAAGCCACGAAGATAGGCGCGTCACCGATGATCTGGAGTTCGTTTTCGTTGGCGTAGGCCTTTACGGCCTGCCACTGAACGGCGAACAGATACTGATAGAACTGCTCCTCCCGAATTCGTGCCGCCAGCAGTCTGGTCCATTTCTTCATGGTCTGGGCGTTGCGGCGGCGGATGGCCTTGGGCCAGCTGCACCAGGCCGCCGATTCAAAATACGCCGTCTGTTCCTCCGCCGTCAGGAAGTCTACGGTCTCCTGCTGGAAGGTGCGGAATTCCTCCGCTTCCTTGCCCTGTTTCCGGCGGGCGGTAAAGTATGCCTTTAAGGCCAGAAACAGTGCGAAGTCCGCCAGCCAGTACTGGTTTTTCTCGCAGAAGGACTCAAAGTCCGCCAGCAGCTCCGGTGCGGGCTCGTTCTGGAAGTTCTGATATGCCTTGCGCAGCAGAGGCAGCTTGTAGGCCTTTGCCGCGTCGTAGTCTGTGTCGGGGCCGCCGAAATAGGGCACCGGTTCCAGGTCCTCCTGGGTCAGCAGTCCGGCCTTGACCAGCTCGTCGGGGCTGATGAGCAGGATGTTTCCTGCGAAGGCGGATGTGCTCTGGTAGGGGGAGTTGCCGTAGCCGATGGGGCACAGTGGCAGGATCTGCCAAAGACTCTGGCCGCTTTCTTTCAGCTTATCCACGAATAAATAAGCGTTTTCGCCCAAATCCCCAATGCCGTAGGGAGAGGGCAGAGAAGTAGGGTGCAGCAGTACGCCGCTTTTTCTTTCCGTAAACATATGGATCTGTTTTCCTCCTTTGTGCAAAAAACGTCTGGGACGCATATTTTTTCAAAAAAATGCAAGAATAATCGTAATCACCATTTTATCAGCTTTCGTCAGGAGATACTATCCGCAGAACTTACAAATTTTAGGCGATGTTCCAGCAAAAAGCGAGGATTTTTCTGAAAAAAGGAACAGACAATAACAGGGCAGAAGACTGCAAGCGCAGAAAAGGAGGAATGATCATGAATTATAAAAAAGCCATGACGGCCTTTGTGCTGGCGGCGGGGCTGCTGGCAGGGTGCGGCTCTACGGCCAATCATCTGGGCGGTGCCACCGGGAACGAGGATGTCTACGGCAGCAATATCTACTGGGACGGCTACGGCATCAACGCCGGCAGAGACACCGTAGAGGAGGACAAGTCCAAGCTGGGGCAGGATATGGAAAATATGACTCAGGATATGAAGGATATGGTAGAAAACAATCCTGTCAGTGATGCCGTCCGTGATGTGGTAGACGGGAATACGGCCAGGAACCTGAATTAAGGGGGTATGATCGTGGAATACAAGGATTTTCAGGAGTTGAAGAAACGCTTTGCCAAGGCGGGGCTGGACGAAAAGATTTCTCTGTATACCACCACCTGCGGCCTGAGTCAGGAGCAGTACCGGGAGCTTTTAGACGATTTTCCGCCCCAAAAGCTGAACCTGCTGGATCAGGCCCTTTGGTGAGCGGGGCACCAGACGGCGGCAACGCCGTCTTTTACATATTTCCATTTGTTCCGTTATCTGTTATAATGAAAGACAATCATAAGAAGAAAGGCGGTGACGGACATGGATTTTGCGGAGGAATTATACGTTGGGGAAACGGTGGAAAATCTGGGTACAGTAGTATACAGCCTTAGGCGGGAGATCCCTGTGCCAAGACTGTACTGCATGGTGCTGTTTTACGACAGGGACCGGCTGGAAATCCTGTCCTCCCGTGAATTGTTCACACCGAAGCAGAAAAAGAGAAAAGGCCGTATCGTGGGCGTAGCTATGGGGCGGCAGGAAGTTATAGACCTGTTTCGTTACGCGGCTGGGCAGGCCGCGGCGGAGGGCCGGGATATGACAAGGCCTCAGACCTGGTTTGGGCCCTGCGAAAAGGTGGATGAAGGAGAAGGAGTATCATGCTGACCATATTATTATTCATACTCAAGGCTTTGGGTATCCTGCTCCTGGCGCTTCTTCTGCTGCTTCTGCTTTTGGTGCTGGTGGTCCTTCTGACGCCGGTGCGCTATCGTCTCCAGGGTCAGAAGAAGGAGGAGATTTCCGGCGCTTTCTGCGTTAGCTGGCTGTTGGGGCTTTTCAAGGCGGAAGGTATCTGGCGGCCGGGAGAGGAGCCGAAGTTTCGGATTCTGGTTGGAGGAAAGTCTCTGACGGAGCGGAAAAAGAAGAAAAAGAAGGCGAGGAAAAAACAGCCGGATGTGATCTATACCCGGGAAAAAACGGAGCCGCCCAAGCGGAAGGAACAGACGGAAGTCCGGGAAGAGAAGCCGGCAGCCCCGCCGCCGGAGAGAGAACCGGCACCGGAGAAAAAGCCATCGCCGGAGAAAGAAAAGCAGCCAGAGCCTGTGCCTGAACGGAAACGGCCGGAAGGCATCCGACGGGTGAAGCTGTCGCAGATCGAGGAAGTACCGCCGGAGCCATTGCCGGAGGAGGATTTCCTGGAGGACGAGGCCTTCTTTACAGGCGAGGCGACGGAAGAGGAGGACGAGGGCTTCGACTGGAGACTACTTTTGAAAATAGAGGATAAAAAAGGCATTGCCAAAGCCTTTGGGAAACTGATGAAGCGGATGGCCAAGGGCATTCTGCCCCGGGACTTTTTCTTGCGGGGCACCTTCGGCACGGGAGACCCGGTGCTGACGGGGTACCTGATGGCGGCGCTGGGAGTGCTCAAAGGGAAATTTGGCGAGGATTTGCAGGTCAAAGGGGACTTTGGCAGACGGACAGCGGAAAATATCGTGGTCCGTGTGGAAGGAAAAATTGTAGCGGGGTATCTGGTATACGCAGGCGCGGCCTTTGCGCTGGCAAAACCGGTGCGCCGTGTGCTCATAACATTGTGGAAAGGAAGAAAGAAGAATGGCGAAGGAATTTGATGTTTCATTAGACGTATTATTTGGCAAGGTGGATGAGCTGGTTTCCACAAAGACCGTTGTAGGGGAGGCCATCGTCATTGGCGATCTGACGCTGCTGCCCCTCATCGAGGTAGGCGTAGGCGTGGGCCTGGGCGGCAAGGAAAAGGGCGGCAGCGCCGGCGGCATGGGCGCCCGCATCACACCCTCCGCTGTGCTGGCTATCCAGGACGGCAATGTGCAGTTAATCAATATCAAGAATCAGGACGCGGTCAGCAAACTCATCGACATGGCGCCCGGTGTGGTGAACAAGCTGAATTTCGGCGCGGTATTCGGCAGAGGCAAAAAGGAAGAACCCCGGGAAACGGTGAAGTTTGAAGAGGAGACCATTGTGGAGGAAGGATAAGGGGGGATTTCCCTTGCGTACATTGCTGGAATATTATGACAAGGATGTTTTGAAAAATATTGTGGCGCCGCTGACGCTGCGGCCGGACAAGGTAGTCTATCTCTACGACAGCGGCATGGCGGATATGACGGCCTTCCGCGCGCTGGAGACCTGCTTTCGGGAGCATCTGCCCCAGATACAGGTGGAAAAGTACGCGGTGGATATCCATTCCGTCCAGAAGATCTACCAAAAGACCTGCCAGGTTATCGACCGCTGCGGCGGGGAGTGTTTTCTGGAATTGACCGGCGGCAGCGAGCTGATGATTATTGCCGGGTTCAAGGCGGGCTGTGAGAAGGGCATCCGTTTGGTCCATACAGACCTGGTGCGCAATGAGATCACAGACCTTTTGACGGATGAAGTGGTGGCGGAGACGGTGACCCTTTCTCTGGAGGATTTTATCCATGCCAGAGGCGCCTGCTTTATCGGTGAATCCCACCGGCCGCCCGCGCCGGAGAAATATGAGGCCATCAACGCCATGGCCCGGTATTTGTTCCGCCATCTGTCGGAATGGAAGACCACATGCAGCTATTTACAGACGGTGGCGGCCAGATACCTGCCCCATGAGGTGTTTATGGAGAGCAAGGAACAGATCTTTATGAAAAACGGGAAGCGGGTCTCTCCCGACAGGGAGATTTTAAAAGAATTCCAGCGGCTGGGATTCTTGAAAAATCTGGTCATGGACGGAGAACGGGTGCGGTTTTCCTACTGTTCCGTGGAGGACCGGCAGTACTGCACCGGCTATGGCGTATGGCTGGAATTGTATGTCTATATTGCCGCCAGACAGGCCAATGTGTTTGATGATGTGAAGCTGGGCACCATGATCGACTGGAACGCCTACGACGGCGTTGTGGTGGCCGGCAACGAGATCGATGTGATTTTGATGGATCATTCCATGCCCGTCTTTATTTCCTGCAAGCTGCGTGACGCAGATACGGCGGCCCTCAATGAGCTGCTCATCGCCAAAAAACGGGTAGGCGGCTGGTTTTCCAAGGGTGTTGTGGTGACTTTCAGCAAGGAAAAGACGGAAGGCAGCGGTACATATAAACGGGCCCAGGAGCTGGGGCTGGAACTTTTGGACTCCTCCGATATTCTGGCGGAGGATTTCGGGAACCGCCTGGTGCGGGCCATCCGGGAGCATGATCTGGTGAGCCTGAAATGGAAAAAGGTATAGGAGGTCGTTTCCCATGGCAAAAAAAAATACCCGCAATACCAAAAGCAGGATCATTGCGGCGGCCTGGAAGCTGTTTTATGAGCAGGGCTATGATGATACGACGGTGGAGGAGATCGTAGAGGAATCGGGTACGTCCAAAGGCTCCTTTTACCATTATTTCAACGGCAAGGACGCACTGCTGGGTTCCCTCAGCGAGCTGTTCGATGATAAGTATACAGAGCTGATCCCCTCTCTGCGGGAGGATATGCACAGCTTTGATAAGCTCATGTTCCTGAACCGGGAGATGTTCGGCATGATCGACAACAGCATTTCCCTGGATCTTCTGGCGAGACTGTATTCCTCCCAGCTGATTACCACAGGGGAGCGGCACCTGATGGACCATAACCGGGTCTATTATAAGCTGCTGCGCCAGATCATCGCCGAGGGCCAGCGCAAGGGAGAACTCAGCGATGAGATCTCCGTCAACGAGCTTGTCAAGACCTACGCCCTTTGCGAGCGGGCGCTGATCTATGACTGGTGCCTTTGCAGCGGGGAGTATTCCCTCAGCCGCTACGCGGCGGAAATGATGCCCCGTTTTTTGGGTGGTTTCCGGAAATAACAGGCAGAACCGATCTGTTTCAGGTCGGTTTTTTTGTGGGAAAAAATAATTTTGGATTTCGATACGGAAATAATACAAGAAAACGCACAGTTTAAAAATATGATATTTATAATAAATCATGTTGATTATAAAATAATTAGTATAGACTATATTCTATACTTCGTTCTGTATTTCGGTCTATTTTAACTTGTGTTATACTGCAATACAGACATGGGCGGAAAAAGCCTTTTTTCGGACGGTAGGGAGGCTGCCCGAAAAGATGCTTTTTCCCGGAAGAAAAGAAAGGATCTGAGAAAATGCTATCTGCAAAAGTATGTATTATGATTGCCATTGCCGTTTACCTCATCGCGATGATCGGCGTTGGCCTTTACTGCTCCAAGAAAAACAACAACGTAGACGACTTCTATCTGGGCGGCAGAAAGCTGGGCCCCTTTGTTACGGCCATGAGCGCCGAGGCCTCTGACATGAGTAGCTGGCTTTTGATGGGCCTGCCCGGCGTAGCCTATCTGACCGGTGTGGCTGACGCGGCCTGGACGGCCATCGGTCTTGCTATCGGCACCTATTTCAACTGGCTCATCATCGCCAAGAGAATCCGTATCTACTCCCATGTGGCGGATAACTCCATTACGGTGCCCGACTTCTTCTCCAGAAGATACCGGGATGATAAAAACATTCTGATGTGTATTGCCGCTGTTGTTATTATCGTATTCTTCATTCCCTATACAGCTTCCGGCTTCGCTGCCTGCGGCAAGCTCTTCAGCAGCCTCTTCGGCGTCAATTATATGGCGGCGATGACCATCAGCGCCGTTGTAATCGTGGCCTATACAGCTACTGGCGGCTTCCTGGCGGCCAGCGCCACGGACCTGATCCAGAGTATTTTCATGACTGTGGCACTGATCATCATTCTGCTGTTCGGCGTAAAGGTTGCCGGCGGCTGGGATACCATCGTAACAGATGTACAGTCTTTGCCCGGCTATCTGAATATGACAGAAACCTACAGCGTGGTGACAGGCGAGGCGGAGCCTTACAGCCTGCTGACCATCGTATCTGTTATGGCGTGGGGCCTGGGCTACTGCGGGATGCCCCATATCCTGCTGCGTTTTATGGCCATTGAGGATAAGGAAAAACTGAAACTCTCCCGCCGTGTGGCTTCTATCTGGGTGGCCATTTCCATGGCTGTCGCTGTCTGCATTGGTATTGTGGGCTATGCCATGACAAAAGCCGGCGCCGTTCCTTTCCTGGAAGGCTCCAATTCTGAAACCATCATCGTAAAGATCGCTGACCTGCTGAGCCAGGAAGGCGTTCTGGCGGCTTTTGTGGCCGGTATCATTCTGGCAGGTATCCTGGCGGCAACTATGTCCACAGCGGACTCTCAGCTGCTGGCGGCATCCTCCAGTGTATCCCAGAATCTGCTGCGTGGCTTCTTTAAGGTGCAGATTTCTGAGAAAACAGCCATGACCATCGCTAGAATCACCGTTATCGTGATCTCCGCCATTGCGGTTTTCCTGGCAAGAGACCCCAACAGCTCTGTATTCGGCATCGTATCCTTCGCATGGGCAGGCTTCGGCGCCTCCTTCGGCCCTGTGGTGGTATTCGCCCTCTTCTGGAAACGCTCTAATAAATACGGCGCGTTGGCTGGCATGATCGCCGGCGGCGCAATGGTATTTATCTGGAAATATCTCATCGCGCCTTTGGGCGGTGTATTCGGCATCTATGAACTGCTGCCCGCGTTTGTGTTCTCTCTGCTGGTGAACGTAATCGTCAGCCTGATTACACCGGCGCCTTCCAAGGAGATTACCGACGAATTTGAGGAAGTACAGCGTTTGTGCAGACAGAAAGCATAAATCGTATTCTGAAAACAAAAGCATGAAATTTACTGGCAAATCAGAAATTTCATGCTTTTTTTCTTGGATATGGTTTTGTGGTATCTGTCAGTTCCAGAAGGTAATCCACACTGGTATCAAAGAACAGAGCCAGCTGCCGGAGTACAGGAATGGGGATATTGATTTTTCCCCGCTCATAATCGGAATAGGTAGTTTGCGCGATATGGAGAAAGACCGCCATATCCTGCTGGGACAGGTCTCTGTCCTCTCTTAGATCCCGAATACGCTGATACATCATAACATCACCTCTGTTTTATTGAAGCATAGGAACAGAAAAGCATTGTTTTTTAACGGTATTTCCGTTAAAATATAGAAGAGGTGAGGAAAGATGGATTTATTGTGTCAAATACTCTCGGAAATATTGCAACAAGAAAAAATAGAGGTTACGTTTCCTCAATTAACAATAAAAATAGAAGAGTTGCTCCAAAATACATGTTTTAAAGCATTATGTGAAATAAAAGAGATTTTGGAAGATGATACGTTAGATGACGAGATTTGCTTTGAAAAAATAGAAAAGATTGTATTGGAAATAGAAAAAATCGGCGGGACTTGTAGAAATCGACATGATTTTGGATGATTAAAAAGGTGTAAAATCCATTTAAAAGAGGGATTTTACACCTTTTTATATGCAAATTATAATTTATTATACATTAAAACGGAACAGGATCACGTCGCCATCCTTTACGACGTACTCCTTGCCCTCGGAGCGTACCAGCCCCTGTTCCTTGGCGGCGTTATAAGAGCCAAGACGCATCAGATCGTCGTAGGAGACTACTTCGGCACGGATAAAGCCGCGCTCAAAGTCGCTGTGAATCTTGCCGGCCGCCTGGGGCGCTTTGGTGCCCTTGGTGATGGTCCAGGCACGGCTTTCCTGAGGGCCTGCCGTCAGGTAGCTGATGAGGCCCAGCAGCTTGTAGCTGGCGGCAATGAGGCGGTCCAGACCGCTGCCGTCTACGCCCAGGTCTGCCAGAAATTCTTTTTTATCGGCTTCGTCCAGATCGGAGATCTCTTCTTCGATCTTGGCGCATAATACGAATACCTCGCTGTGTTCCTTTGCGGCGAATTCCCGTACCTGACCCACAAATTCGTTGCTGGCGCCGTCGTCGGCCAGATCCTCCTCGGCTACGTTTGCGGCGTAAAGGACAGGCTTTGCTGTCAGCAGTGTCAGGCTGTCGGCCAGAGTTTTTTCCTCTGGTGTGTCAAACTCCACGGCTCTGGCGGAAATGCCCTGCTCCAAAGCGTCTTTCAGCTTCTGTAAAACGTCCATTTCCTTCTGCAAAGACTTGTCGGCCTTCGCCATTTTTCCTGTTTTGGCGATTCTCCGTTCCAGAATTTCCAGGTCGGAGAATACCAGCTCCAGATTGATGGTTTCAATATCCCGGATGGGGTCGATGGAGCCGTCTACATGAACCACGTTGGTGTCCTCAAAACAGCGGACTACATGGACAATGGCGTCTACCTCCCGGATGTGGGAGAGGAATTTGTTGCCCAGGCCCTCGCCTTTGCTGGCGCCTTTTACCAGGCCCGCAATATCTACGAATTCGATGACCGCCGGGGTGGTTTTGGCGGAGTCGTACATTTCCGTCAGCTTGGTTAGCCGTTCGTCGGGAACGGTAACGATGCCCACGTTGGGGTCGATGGTGCAGAAGGGATAGTTGGCCGCTTCCGCCTTTCCTAAGGTCATGGAATTAAATAAGGTGCTTTTGCCCACGTTGGGCAGCCCTACGATACCCAGTTTCATTGTTGTACTTCCTTTCCTGATGGTTTCTAGTCACTGTGTAACATTATAGCGAAAAGCGGGACGATTGGCAAGGGACGGCGGCAAGAAAAGCCTCAGTGCCGCCATTTTCCCCGGAGAAATCCCACCAGATAGAAAAGAACCGCGGACAAAATCGCTCCAAGGGCATAGAGCCGGACTTCGTTTTTCGGCAGATAATAGCCATCGGCAGGGGTTTCCTGAATTTTTTCCATAGAGATGCGGCGATGCCGGTTTTCCATAAAGCATTCCTCCTTTGTTTTGGAATGGCTGCGTTTCGTTTGTTATGGAAAATAGTATACCACAAAATCAGTCTTTGTTTTGAAAAATCCCCTTATTTTCTTGCCATAATCTCTTTCTGGGACGCCATACTAAAGAAAAAAGGAGGCGGGAAAATGAAAAAAATCGCAACCATGACGGGGATATTTTTGCTGATTTTCTGCGGCGGCTGCGGCGCCGCGCCGGTACAGAACCATTTGCAGAAAGCGCTGACAGCGGAGGACAGGGAAATGGTCGGAGGAAAGAGCCAGGCGGAACGGGCAGAGGAGATCAAATCCTTTTTGGGACGAATCGACGGCATCACCGGCAGCGCTGTGGTGGTGGAAGGGCATACGGCCATCATCGGTCTGCGGATGGAGGGCGCGACCCAGGCCCAGGCCCAGCAGATCATGGCCCAGGCGGAGGCGGCGGCTATCGCCTATGGTACGGGGATCGAGAATGTGTCGGTGACGGTGACGGAAACCATTGTATCCCTGATTGAGGCGGAGGAGCGGGAGCGCATGGCCTGAGACAAGAAAGGAATTTCCATAAATTGAAAGAAATCTTAAAGGAGAAGGTATAGTAAATTTTCCGGAACTATGGTACACTGGAAAACAAGAGAAGAAGTACCAATATAAGGGGGTATGCATATATGAAACGAAAACTTTCTCTGGCCCTGGCGGTGATGCTGGCGGCAGGAAGTATGCCGGCAACAGTTTGGGCGGCGGATTTTAAGGACATCAATGAGGTGCCCTGGGCTTCCAGCAGCATTACAGCGGCAGCGGACAGAAATTTGATCAGCGGATATGAGGACGGTACTTTCCGCGCGAAGAATAACGTAACTTATACAGAGGCTATGGTAATGCTCTATAATGTACTGAATAAGACCAATTCCTTGCAGACCATGGATACTTCCTCCATGGCGGGATATTACAGCACATTTTCCTCTATGGGCATTCCTGCCTGGGCGCAGGCCAGTGTGATTTACGGATTAAGTACCGGCACGCTCTATCTTTCCGATTTGACAAAGTTTTATGACAATGGCGTGGCAAGAGCGGCAACCAGAGAAGATGTGGCCATCTTCTTTGGCAGAGCGCTGGAGTATAAATATGATCTTTTGAAAACGCCGACGGTGATCTACAACGACCAGTGGAAGATTTCCGATACAGGCGCGGCCTATATTGATCTTTTGAGCCGGCTGGGGATTTTCTCCGGGGATGACAATAAGAATTTTAATCCGGACGCACCCATTACCCGTGGGGAAATGGCGGTTGTGATGAATAAAACCTACGAGCTGCTGGATGGGAACACTACCGGCAATCAGGGCGAGATCACGGAGATTGTCAACAACAGCGGCGATTATTATGAACTGACTATCCAGATGGATAACGGCGAGGAACGGAAGTTCATTGCCATGAACGATCGGACCCAGGTCTATAATAAAGACGGCAGCGAGGAGATCTCTCTGAGCCGTTTCTCTATGGGCGACAGAGTCAGTGTTGTTTATACGGAGACTTCCCTGGATGCCATTTATCTGCTGAGTGAAGAGGCGGACAGCCAGGCAAGGTATGATATCACCGGCTATATTACCAGTCTGAAGGATGGCGTAATGCGGGTAGAAAATGAGAATACAGGCGATTCTGACGATTATGAAATCGGCAGCAACTGCATCTTCTACTATGACGGATTTAAGATCAGTAAGTCGGAATTCGAGAAGAAAGTAGAGGAAAATATAGATCAGTATCTGTATGTAGGCCTGATGATCAGTACGGAGACAGTGAAGAAACAGAATGTAGGCAATGTGGAGGAAAACACCGTAGAGGAAGTCTACCTGACCATTTCCGATACATACAACGCGAACGGGGAAGTAACGAAAATCAGTGATTCCTCCGTTTCCTTCCGCAGCTCCGGCGGCGCTACCAGCACCGTATACTTTGCGGACGGCTGTCAGTATTATATCGGTGAGCAAAAGTCTTCCCTGTCTGACTTGCAGGAGATGGAAGAAGGCGGCACCGTTTATGTAAAGGTAAGCTGTAATAAGGATGGCCGCGCGGTGAAGGTAGTTATGGCGGAAGATACCTTTGATGAAACGAAGATCACAGAGGGAACCACCTATACCATTGTGGGCATGAGCGAGAAGAAGCTGACTGTTTCCAGCGGCGGCAAGACAACAGTCTTTGAATTTGGTTCCACCAACGCTTTGGACAATATTTCCTTCTATATTCCCGATGGAGATGATTGGGACAGCGTAAGCTTTAAGAAGGCGCAGGAATATTTTGAGGATACCAACTACAATGACGGCAAGGATGAAAAGGACGTTTTCTGTAGGATTTATTTGAACAAAGGCGGCAAGATCAATGAAATGTATCTGGCGGATTCCAAGTCTGCGCTGACCGATAACGATACCTCAGAGCGCAAAGGTACTGTGGCGTCTCTGGTAAATGGCGTGCTGAAGTTCAAGACGTCTACAAACGAATATCAGATGCTGAGCCGGTATAATGTAGAGAAATCGGATGACAGTGTGGAAAACAAACTTACGATCACCAGTGCCATCACCTCTTCCCTGACGGTATTTGAAAA
>CALWKZ010000012.1 GCA_944381385.1 uncultured Anaerotignum sp.
CTTCCGTCATCAATATCCCTGACAGACTGTACCAGCCCAGACCGGAAGTAATGGCCATGCCTTCCTTGACGCCCATGCCCAGCACCGCCGCCGCCAAAGCGCCGCCGGCCAGAGACCCCAGCACCACTCCCAGAGGGATCACCAGGATACGCAGGCCCATGCGCCGGATCTGCCCGAACACCTCCCGGTTGATGCCCATGTCAATGCCCACGGAAAACAGCAGGATCAGCAGCATATAGGAAGAAGCCGCGTCCAGAAAATTCCCCATGCCTTCCGGCATCACCGCGCCTGCGCCGATCCCCAGGGCCAGTGCGATCAGTATGGCTTTGCTCATGGCTTCTCCTCCTTCCCCAGAAAGGCCTTTGTCAAAAGATATACCACCACAATGGAGCCTGCCGCCGCAAAGAGCGTATACACCAGCGCCTTGCCGCCCAAAGACGGCAAAGCCCCGATGATCTCTCCGTTCCTGCCGATGCTGACCCCCATACAGAAAATCAGCAGCATCAGCCAGACCGTCTGTAATTTGGCGTTGATCTTCAATCCTTTTTCCTTGAGCAGACCGAAAAACCCGATCAGAAAACCCAGTCCCAGTACAAGAAATATCTTCGCCATAGCTCTTATACCCGTTTCATCAGTTCCACAACCTTGTCTATCTCTTCTCTGGATACATATTTATGTGTCGCGAAACGCATGATGCCGTTGTCCTCGCCGTTGATGACAACATCGTTTTTCGCCATGTAGTCTACCAGCTCCGCGGAGGACAAAGGATAGTCCTTCAGACGGAAGAACACCATGTTGATCTGCTGGCGTTCCTTGTAAACCTCCAGCCCCTTCACGCCGCAGAGAGCCTCCGCCATATATGCGGCATTGTCGTGGTCCTCCTGGAGACGTTTGCTCATTTTGGTCAGGGCGATCTTGCCTGCCGCCGCCAGAATGCCTACCTGACGCATACCGCCGCCGATGATCTTTCTTTTTCTTCTGGCCAAAGCAATAAATTCCTTGCTGCCCACCAGCACAGAGCCCACCGGCGCACAAAGGCCCTTGGACAGGCATACGGATACCGTATCCACATACTGAGCGATCTCTTTTGCCTCTACTCCCAGCACCGTAGCCGCGTTGAAAATCCGGGCGCCGTCCAGATGAATAGGCAGACCGTATTTGTCCGCCAGCGCTCTTACGTTCTTCATGTACTCCAGGTTTCTTACCTGGCCGTCGGAATCAGCATTTTCATAGGTAATCAGCGCCGTTTTAGGCTGATGGATGTCCTCCGGGTCCTTCCGGATATACTTTTCCAGAATATCCAGAGGCATTTCCCCATTGACGTTCTGCACCGTCCGCAGCTGTGCCCCGGCAATGATGGCCGCCGCGCCCGCTTCATGGGCCACAATATGGCAGTTGTCAGGCAAAATTACTTCTTCTCCCCGGTTCACATGAGTAAACAGAGCAATCTGATTGCTCATGACACCGCTGGGCACAAACAATCCCGCTTCCTTTCCCATCATCTCCGCCGCCAGTTCCTCCAGCTCTCTGACGGTCACGTCGTCGCCGTAAACGTCGTCGCCTACAGGCGCTTCAAACATAGCCTGCCGCATCTCCTGGGTAGGCACCGTTACTGTGTCGCTTCTCAAATCAATTTTTCCGTTGATCATGCTTCTGCCTCCTCTGTCATTTTCGCTCTCAGCGCATCAATATCCTCGTTTTCAATATATTCATCAAAGGTCATCTGCCGGTCGATGATGCCGCCCGGCAGGATCTCAATGATCCGGTTGGCAATGGTCTGGGTGAATTGGTGGTCGTGGGAATCAAAAAGCAACGTTCCCTTATAGTCCATAAGGCCCTCATTCAGTGCCGTAATGGATTCCAGATCCAGATGGTTGGTGGGCTCGTCCAGAATCATCACGTTGGCCCCGCTCATCATCATTTTGCACAGCATGCAGCGTACACGCTCGCCGCCGGAAAGCACATTGGCCTCCTTCAGGGCTTCCTCGCCGCTGAAGAGCATTCTCCCCAGCCAGCCCCGGATATCGGCATCATACTGTTCTCCTTCCTTGGCAAAGGGCCGCAGCCACTCGATCAAAGAATCGTGGCAGCCATCGAAATACTCGGCGTTGTCCTTGGGGAAGTATGCCGTTTTCGTGGTGATGCCCCACTTGAAGCTGCCTGCGTCCGGCTCCAGCTCTCCCATCAGGATACGGAACAGAGTGGTTCTGGCGATTTCATCTTTCCCTACAAACGCCACCTTGTCATTGGGCCGGATCATAAAGCTGACATTATCCAGCACCTTCTTGCCGTCGATGGTCTTGGACAATCCTTCCACCAACAGCACATCATTGCCCACCTCTCTGTCCTGCTTGAAGCTGCAGAAGGGGTATCTTCTGGAGGAAGGCTTAATGGTATCCATCTGCAAATTATCCAGCAGCTTCTTTCTGCTGGTGGCCTGCTTCGCCTTGGACGCGTTGGCGCTGAAGCGCTGGATGAATTCCTGCAATTCCTTGATCTTCTGCTCCACCCGCTTGTTCTGATCCTTCAACTGCCGCTGGGTCATCTGGGTATAGCTGTACCAGAAATCGTAGTTGCCCACATACATGGTGATCTTGCCATAGTCAATATCGGCGATATTGGTACAGATCTTATTCAGAAAATGTCTGTCGTGGGATACCACGATGACAGTATTCTCAAAATCCATCAAGAAATTCTCCAGCCATTTGATGGCATGCAGATCCAGATGGTTGGTCGGCTCGTCCAAAAGCAGGATATCCGGATTCCCGAACAGCGCCTGGGCCAGCAGCACCTTCACCTTCTGGGTACCGGTCAGTTCCTTCATCTTGACATAATGGAACTCATTAGTGACTCCCAAGCCGTTCAGCAGGATCTCCGCGTTGGATTCGGCGGACCAACCATCCAGCTCCGCGAATTCTCCCTCTAGCTCCGAAACCTTGATGCCGTCCTCGTCGGTAAAGTCCTCCTTAGAATAAAGTGCTTCCTTTTCCTTCATGATGTCATACAGCCGCTTGTGGCCGTAGAGCACTGTCTCCACTACGCCAAATTCGTCGAACATAAAGTGGTCCTGCTTCAGCACCGCCATACGTTCCCCGGGTGTCACAAAAACAGAGCCCTTATTCGGCTCCATCTCCCCCGCCAGTATTTTCAAAAATGTGGATTTCCCCGCGCCGTTGGCGCCGATGAGTCCATAACAGTTTCCTTTTGTAAAATTGATATTCACGTCGTTGAAAAGCACGCGCCCGCCATACTGCAGGCTCACACCCTGTGCAGCGATCATACCCGTTTCTCCTTTCCTTCTCCTTCACCATGGAGGAGATCGTCTCTATTTTTTCAAATCTTTCCTATTATATCTCATTCCCAGAGCAAAAAACAGCCCAAAATCAAAAAACTTGGGCTTTTTCCTCTTTTTTCCGAAAAAAACGCAGACTCCTATTCGGAACATCCTCATAAAAAAATAAAAAAGCTGAAATCCTTATGAATTTTACAGGATTTCAGCTTTCTTGTTTGAGATTTTATTTGAAATGTTTTCTTAAGGGGAAGTTGCTTTTCAGCGCCTGCGTTTTTTTGCAGCTGCGGTCACACCCGTCAGGATGCCGCCTGTTCCTCATTCATGTTATAAGAGATCTCTTTCTCATAATTGATGGCGCTCTGGGCCTCCGTTGGAATGGAAATCTCCTTTACCTCGCCGATCTGAGAAATGTCCATAGTCACCTGGTATTCCTGTACGGAGATACCACCGCTTTCGCTTTGCAGCTCCTGCAATACGTTGTCCGTCACCTTCTGCTGTACCGCCGTCAAGTCCAGAGTACAGGAAACAGGTTCTCCCGTTTCTTCCTCTACCACCAGCGTTACCGGCACACTCTCCACATCGGCGTAATAATTTTCGGCTATGCCGCTCATACCGGAGAACTGCAGCAAGCTGCCGCCGTTGACTACCTCATAGACCGCCTCCGCGGGAATCACGCCTGTCAGCGTGATCTGTTTGCCTTCTTCTCCCGCCTGTACCCAGTCCTGACCTTTTTCCAGCGCAAGGAGCATATTTTCCTTGGCGTCATAAATCTGCATGTTCTGCAGAGCCGCCTCCGCCGTCAGGGACATTTCCGTCCACTGATCGCCGTAATTCATATACATATTGACTTCGCTGTCACCGTTTTCCTCCAGATAGGTCTGCGTACGCACCGTCTGTCCGCCAAACACGTTTTCAATATCTACCTTCATACACAGCGGATCTGCGATCATGGCGATCTGTGCCTGCATACTGTCGGAGCTTTCATCCATGCTGGAAACCACGGTCAGCACCGCCTCGTAGCTGCCTGCTTCCGTCAGTGTCTGCGCTGCCTCCGCCACATAATCCTGAGCGGTGGCCGTCTCATTTACCGTTTCCTCCGCAGGGGAAGCACCACAGCCCGCCAGACAAAACGCCATTGCTGCGGCCAGAATGCTGTTTGTCCAAATATTCTTTTTATTCATTTTGAACCCCCCTTTGTTTCCTTCATTTTCTATTTCCGGATGTTCCTGTCTTTAGTTTCATTTTATCCAAAAGATTTTTTCTTTGCAAGGGATTTGCGTATCTTTCATAAAAATATAAGAAAATTGTATCTTTTCTGAAAGAACGCCTCCACTTTCTTCCATATTTCCACGAAAAAACGTCCGGTCTTCTCCACTGTTTATAGAATGCCGGCGATCTCCCGGATCACTTCTCCCGCCAGGATCAGTCCTGCCGACGAGGGCACAAAGGAAATGCTGCCGGGCACGGCTCTTCTTCCTTCTTCCCGTACTACTTCAGGCTTTCTCGCTTCCTCACGGGAGTATACCACCTTTACGCCTGAGATTCCCCGCTGCTTTAATTCCTTCCGCATGACCTTCGCCAAAGGACAGACAGAGGTTTTGGCTATATCCGCCACCTCAAAGCGAGTCGGGTCCAGCTTGTTCCCCGTCCCCATGGAGCAGAGGATAGGCGTGCCCGCTTTTTTCGCTTCTTCAATCAAAATCAGCTTGCTGGTGACCATGTCAATGGCGTCCACAATATAATCAAAAGCGGAAAAATCCAGAAGCTCTCTGTTTTCCGCTCCGTACACCGTCTGAAAGATGTTTACCTCCGTTTCCGGGCAAATATCCCGGATACGCTCCGCCATGACTTCTACCTTAGGCCGACCCACGGTACTGTGCAGAGCGATGAGCTGCCGGTTGATATTGGAAACGCTGACCACATCCCCATCCACCAGTGTCAGATGACCGATGCCGCCTCTGGCCAAAGCCTCCGCCACAAAAGAGCCTACGCCGCCAATGCCGAATACCGCCACTCTTGCCGCCCGCAGCTTTGCCAGCGCCTCCTGCCCCAGCAGCATTTCCTCTCTTGTAAAAATCTCTTCCGCCATTTATTTCTTCTCTCCTTCAGTATGCTTTTTCTTTCCCTCAGGCATTTTCTGCCACAGAAGAGGCTCATAAAGCCGCAGCATGGTACGCACTACACCGTCTCTTCCCTTCAGCTCATAATCCGCCACAGCCCGGGCTTCTTCCGAAGCCTCCCGCGTCGCGTAGGAAAGATCCGCCGCCGCCATCATGGAAAGATCGTTCCGGTTGCTGCCGAATGCCACGATCCTGCGTTTACCGCCCTCCATATTCTCCAGCAGGCGGCGCATCATGTATTCCTTGGTGGCGTTTTTATGATATATCTTCAAATGACAGTATTCCTCCGGTGTCTCCGTTTTATCCCGCAGGAACAACAGCTCGCCTTCCGTATCCATGCGGCGGATCTCTTCTTCCACCATATCCGCCTCTTCGTCCTTCAGCACCAGCAGGATATAAACGATGACGCCCTCCTCCGGCACCTCACCGTAAACATAGTTCCGATACGGGGAGGTCCTGGCTCTTTCGTAGAGCTTCTGCTCCTCCTCGTTGCGAAAATCACGGTAATAGATCAAAAGAGCGTCCTCCAGCACCACATTCAGGAAGTAATGAAGATCCTTCTCCTGTAAGAAATGACAAATTCTGAGGGTCATTTCTTTAGACAGGGCATTGCAGGCCAAATACCTTTTTTCCTTCATATCAAAGAGCACCGCCCCATCCATGGCAATCACCGGCAGCGTCAGATGGATGCCGCCCACATCGGAAAGCAGGGAAGCCGGGGTGCGCTCCGTGGCAATGGTAAAGGCCACACCATCATTGAGCAGCTGGTTCAATTCAAACACACTATAGGGCGATACACTGCCCTTTTCGCCGCATAACGCCCCGTCAAAGCCGGACACAAAGAAAAATTCCTCCCGCCGTTTTCTGGGCAAATGGATCACATTCACTCCCAGAGAAACCAAAATCCCCACAATGGTTTCAAAGGAACGGTTGAAAGCGTCCACCATCGGACCATATTTCCCTTCCGAAAGGGTGATGCTCAGCAGTACCACCCCCGCCATGGCGGAGGCGCCCGTTTTCTTCAGCACCACCGTAATATACATGGCCGGGATTACCGCCAGCGAGATGATAATATAATCCAAAAACTCCACTCTGGGCGGTATCCATTGAAACAGATACAGCACAAGCAGGCCCATAACTGCCCCTGTCAGTGTCCCAATGATACGGTTAAAGGCCACTGTCACACTGTTCTCCACATAAGGCTGCATACAGATGATCGCCGCAATGGTAGAAAACACAGGCACGCCCTGCTTTCCCCGCAGCAGATAAATCAACAGGCAGATCGCCACAGCCACGGCCGTTTTTATCATACGCATTCCGATTCTCGGCAATACCGCCACCTTCTTTCTTTTCGTTAATGCTATCAGTATAGAAGTCCGCCGGAACTCTGTCAAGTTTCCGATGCAAAGAACGCCCAAACACAAAAAAAGCCGTTTTCCCGACAAAAACAGAACGGCCTTTTTTCTGCCCCAGCCTCAAAAGAGAGAAAAAAGGGCGGATGCCCCCGCCTTGCGGCAGTTCACATCCGTCCCTCTTCGTTTTTTCTCAAAAAGCGATTATGCTTCTTTTTTCTTGTTGTATTCTTCCAGTTCCAGGATAGCATCCTTAATCATTGCAGGTGTAATTTCATAAGGTGTGTAATCCAGGTCGTATTTCTTTACGGTTTCTTCCAGAACAGGGTCCAGCTCGTCTACGCTTACTTCGATATCAGCCAGTTTGGTAGGCAGCTTCATGCCTTTGTAGAAGTCAAAGAATCTGTCCAGTTTGTCATACTGCTTATCCAGTGTCAGCAGTACCAGTGTACCGTAAGCAACCACTTCGCCGTGACGATGTCTTTCCTCTACCTGAGGCAGGATGGTCATGCTGTTGAACAGCGCATGTGCCAGGTTGGTGTTGTATTTATGGGAGTCTACCATGTTGGAAACCATACCTGTGTTGATGAAGATATCCAGAGCAACCATTTCGATAGCCTTGGAAGCGCGGTTGTTCTTGCAGTCTTCCATTGCCTGTACGCCGTATTTCAGCAGGGGCTCTGTGCAGCAGCCGCTCAGTGCTACGCCGGCCTGTTCGGACAGTGTCAGTTCATCCTCTTTGCCTCTTGCGGAGAATTTTACTTCGATCTCCTTGCTCATGCCGTCGCCGATACCAGCCCACAGGAAGGATGCAGGTGCTTCTGCAATAACCTTTGTGGAAATGAAGATGTGTACGGGGGGTCTGTCTACACGGAAGAATGTACGGAATACATGGTTCGGATAGTAGTAGATACCCAGTGCGGAGTTACATGCGCATGTGGATGCGATAGTAGGGAATGTGAAATAAGGCTTATTCAGGTTGTGCGCAACCAGTTTGCCTGTATCGATTGCCTTACCGCCGCCCAGGCAGAAGATCATGTCCGCGTTCTTTACATTGTCCTGCTGCTGCAGTTCTTCTGCGTATTCGAATGCGGCTTCACCAGGGAACAGAACATATTCAATGTTGATTTTGCTGTCTTTTGTTGCTTCGTCCAGATATTTTCTTGTCGCGTTGATGGATATCTCATCGCTGATAACAACTGCTTTTGTGCCATAAGGGCTGCAAACAGTCTCAATTTCCTTATAAGCGTCTTCGCCAGCGCTGTAACCCGGGAAAAATACAGAATAGTTATCCATTATCATTCTCCTCCTGTTAGATTTAAATATTATTTTAAAATGAACTTACCTTTTCAATGATGATAAAGCAGCGGATTAGTTTGTTACCTTGTTTGCTTTGTATTTTCTGATAGCATCAGCCAGTTTCGGCAGGATAACTTTTACGTCGCCTACGATACCCAGGTCGGATACTTCGAAAATAGGAGCTGTGTCGTTCTTGTTGATGGAGATTACCAGTTCGGAACCTTCCATACCAGCTACGTGCTGGATAGCGC
>CALWKZ010000013.1 GCA_944381385.1 uncultured Anaerotignum sp.
AGTATTTCTTTTTCGTGTTCCTGGATATGGCTGTATTTTCTAGGCATAGCAAAGACCTCCTGTAGTAGTTCCATTCTACCACAGGAGGTCTTCTTTTTTCATTGTCCATTTTTACTGGTTCGGTTCACATAGGAAAAAAAGGGGATCTTTTTATAAGCCGGCGCGCAGTTTACCACACAGGCATATGCGTTTTTGCTTTGTATAAATTCATGGGCCGTTGTTCGGTCATTTACCTCTATCGTAGTTTTCGCCCCCATAGCCGCTCGCATTTTTTTATTGACCATATCCAATACCGGCAATTTTTCAGCGATGATCGTCAGAGATTTTTCATGAAGCTCCTTCAGGCAAATTTCCTGTTCTTCCCACGTTCCTTTCTTCCTTACAGGATGCTCAAAAGAAAACATGGCCGCTGGTTTGCTGCTGTATATCGGTTCAAAAACAAGATCTTCCAATTCCATTTTAGCCATCCACTTAATTTTATCCAGCGTGGGAATAGAAATCAGTCCCAATTCTACCGTACGGTCATATACATCCATAATGATTTCAGATACAGATGTTTGATTATACCTGAAATTTACTGCCGCATTTTCATATTTTTCCATCATTTTCCGAAAAATCACCTGTGCAAACAGAAGATAAGATACAGAAACCGAAAAGGACAACGCTCCTTTTACCAAAGAAAAATCTCTGGCTGCCGCTTCGATCTGATCCGCATATTTCAGTAAATTCTGGGCATTCTGTATAAACACCTTTCCAAAATCTGTCAGTTCGATCCCCTGGTGGCTGCGTATAAAAATCTTCTGCTGCAGCTCCTTCTCCAATGATTTCAGAGAATTGCTGATATTCGGCTGAGAAAGATACAGATTATGCGCCGCTTTATTGATGGAACCTGATTGATAAATACTCATCACCTGTCTGATCTGTTCTATTTTCATACACGCACCTCCCTAAAACATATTATAACATTTTTTTATAACAAGTGCCATAATTTGATATTACCATTTTATAACAGTTTCCCTATATAATAAACTTAACCAATTGGTTCACAGAAAAAGCAGTAAAATACAGAAGGGATGTGTTACTATGACATCATGGATTCAGGCAGAAGACACCTTGTATTTATGGATGGTAGTTATGCTCGTTACAGCATTGGCTATTACCATCGAACAAAAATTTAAATGGGGCGCCCGGGTCAGCAGCTGTGTTATGTGCATTGCCGGCGGGATGATCCTGGCCAACTTGAAAGTGATTCCTTTCGCCTCCCCTGTTTATGACAGCATCGGCAATATCCTGCTGCTTTTGGCGATTCCTTTGCTGCTATTCAAATCGGATATACGTAAAATTTATAAGTCCAGCGGCACAACATTCTTGATCTTCAACATCTGCGCCGTCAGCGCATTCTTAGCTTCCTGTTTGATCCCCATTATCTTCAGAAATGTGGATAATATCGCTAAATTCGCTGCTATGTACAGCGCGGCAGCCGTTGGCGGTACCGTAAACGCAGTAGCCGTAACACAGATTTTTGACGTTCCTACAGATATGCTCAACGGACTGGGTCTGGTTGGCAATTTTACCGTAGCAATGATCGTTTTCTTCTTTGGGCAGTTCTGCAGAACAAAATTTTTCCGGACAAAATTCCGTCATCCACACATTGACGAATACGAAAAAGAACTGGCAGAAGGCGGCGCCAAAGAAGGGGCAACAGAAGCCGCAATGTACTGGAAAAGCAAAGATATCTCTTTAAAAGACATTGCCCAGGCTATGGCGATCACTTTTGTAATTGTCAGCATCAGCCAGTTCATTTCCGGTATTATTTCCAACAGCAACGCAGGTTTTGTGGTAAAACAGCTTTTCGGCAGCGTTTATCTGGTTATGACTCTGTTGACTACGATCGTCGCAACAGCCTTCCCTAAATTTATGGGCAACGTCAAAGGTTCTGATGAATTAGGCAACATCATGCTGCTCATGTGGTTTGTTACCATCGGCTGTTCTGCTAATCTGGTGCAGATCATACAGTACGGCGGCCTGATCATCTGCGCTTTCTGTATCGTTTTTGCCGTAATGTGCCTTTTGGTCTTTGCCATCGGCAAAATTTTCAAATTCGACCTGGAAGAAATGATGGTAGGCATTATCGCTTCTATTGGCGGCCCTCCTACCGCAGCAGCCCTTTCGATCAGCATGGGCTGGAAAAAGATGGTCGTACCCGGCGTATTGGTAGGGCTTTATGGCTATATTATCGGCAATTATGTAGGCGTACTTATCGGGAATATTTTCGGCGCATGATCCGTCCCCTGCTCTGCGCTATCGTTTCCAAATGATTTCATCCGTATTCTTTTGCAGTACAAAATAGAAAAGAGGAGAGCAATATGTTAGACATTCTCATTCAAAACGGCACGATTATTGACGGTACAGGAAAACCGGCTTATTCGGCCGATATCGGAATCCATGACGGCAAAATCACCTTTCAGACGGAACATGTATCCGCTCATCAGACCATAGATGCCAAAGGCAAAATCATTTGCCCCGGATTTATTGATTTCCATTCACATGGAGACATGGTTTTAGGACAGGATTTCGCAAAGCTGTGCAAGGTTTCCCAGGGAATCACCACAGAGATCGCCGGGCAATGCGGTTCTTCCATGTTTCCTGTCAGACCGGAAAAAATGGATTTGTACAAAACGCTTCTTTCCGTCGGAACAGCTACCTATCCCGATGATATGCCCAACTGGACTACGTTCCAGCGTTACCTGGAATATGCCAAAAATGTACCCCTGGCAGCGAATATTAAATTTCTGGTGGGACATGGCTCCCTGCGTCTGGCGGTCATGGGGTATGCCTGCCGGAAACCTACTGCGGAAGAACTGGAAACCATGAAGGAGCTTTTGCGGGAATGTATGGAACACGGCGCTCTCGGCATGAGCTCCGGCCTTATCTATACTCCAAGCGCCTATGCCCAGACAGACGAACTGGCTGAATTGGCAAAGGTAGTCGCAGAGTATGACGGCCTGTACGCCACACATATGCGCAACGAATCCTATGACGTGGTAAACTCCGTAAAAGAAGCCATTGAAGTCGGCCGCAGAAGCGGTGTTCGGGTCAGCATTTCCCATCATAAGGTCTGCGGCAAGCAAAACTGGGGATTATCCAAAGAAACCCTGGGGCTGGTCGATAAAGCCATCCAGGAAGGCATCCGTATTACATTAGACCAATATCCCTATACCGCTTCCATGACTCACCTGAATGCCTGCATCCCGCCGTGGTACTTTACTGAAGGTATTCCCGCCATGGCAGAAAAACTGAAGGACCCGGAGGTACGCAAAAAGCTGGAGCAGGAAATCAATGACCCCGCAACGCCTTTTGACAACTATGTCCGTAACTGCGGCGGATATGAAGGGATATTTATTTCCTCCTGTCCCGTGACCCACGAAGCGGAAGGAAAATTCCTGAGCGATTACGCAGCTGAGACAGGCAGGGCTCCTTTCCACGCACTCTGCGATCTTTTGGCGGATAACGGCGGTGTAGGCACCGCCATCTATCACTGTATGTCCGAAGACGATCTGGACCGTATTATCTCGTATCCCCATACGGTTGTAGGTACCGACGGCATCTGCCGCGCTATGGAGGAAAAGGCGCATCCCCGTGCTTTTGGCACCTTTGTACGAGCCATCTGCCACTTCCAGAAAGAACGAAAACTGATGTCTCTGGAAGAAATTATTCGGAAAATGACTTCTTTGCCTGCCAGCCGCGCCATGCTGGAAACGAAAGGAGTCTTAGCCGAAGGCTATGACGCAGATATCGTTATCTTTGATTATGACACATTAGAGGATACCCCCAATTATACCCATTCTAATCAGGTATGCAAAGGAATTGAATCTGTCATTGTCAATGGCACAGTCGTCTATGCAAACGGTGCTCTGACGGGAGCCCACAGCGGAAAAATACTGCTGCACAAGAAATAAATCGTACACACAGATAGAAAAACAACTACCAAATTTCATTATGTCCCTCTCAATCCCCGGATTTATCCCTTGATAGACCGGGGATATTTTTCCGCTCCTTCCGCAATAAAAAAGCGCAGACTCTTATCAATAAGAATCCGCGCCATTTTCTCTTTTCCTTTCTAATCCATCAGCCGCAGCTCATCCTTCTGCCACACACCAAAGACCTCCGCCGTTTTTTCAAAGACCTCCCGGCCCTTCATGATATCCAGCATCTTTTTCTCAAAGGCGTCACTGCTCTCCGATTCCACAAGAACCACAAACTCCACCTTGTCCGTATAAACCGTATCATAGAGAACATGGCCATCCTGCAGGATCTCATACTGCACCTTGCCAGAGTCCGTATAATCCACCATCACGCGGTAACGGCTGTATAGCACCAGCTCCGCGATCCCCGCCGCCAGCAGGCCTTCCTTCGCCGCCTTGCCATAGGCCCGCACCAGCCCGCCGGTACCCAATAGCGTGCCGCCAAAATATCGGGTCACCACAATGGCCGTATCCTTCACGTCCTCCCCTTTGAGCACATTTAAAACAGGCATGCCCGCCGTGCCCTGGGGTTCTCCATCATCACTGAAACGCTGGATCTCATTCCTCTCGCCGATCTGATAGGCGAACACGTTATGGGTCGCATCCCAGTATTTTTTCTTTAATTCCTCAAGAAAGGCTCTGGCCTCTTCTTCTGTTTTTACCGGCCGCACCGTAGCGATAAAGCGGGATTTTTTCTCCACGATCTCCGCCTGGGCCTGAGCCAGAATGGTTTTATATTTTTTCAGCATATCGATCACCGTATACCAGTATAGCAAAAATATGCGTCCTTCTCAAGACAAATGGGTATAAATCCCTTATTTCGCGGCATACTAAGCATATCATCCAAATAAGGAGGCGACATCATGCCCGGACAAAAATACGAGGATCTGGCGGATCTGCTGCTCCATAATGAAAGAGCAAAGCATTTTTACAATGCCCTGCCCGATCAGATCCAGATTTCTCTCTCCAACAACGGCCAGAATATCCATTCCATGGAGGAACTGCGCCGGTTCGTCAACGAAAATCATCATTAAAAAACAGCGGTGCTCAGCCTGTTGAAAAGGCCGGGGACCGCTGTTTTTCAGTCAAAAATAAAGAGCTCTTCTATGGGCGCCTCTACGATACGGGAAATATCTATGGCCAGCTTCAGGGATGGATTATACTTTCCCGCTTCCAGCCGCATGATGGTCTCTCGGCGGACGCCCACCTTCTCCGCCAGCTGCTCCTGGGTCAAGTCCTTCATCTGGCGGTATTTTTTCAGATTACAGGTAAATTCCGCCATATTACTTTTCCTCCAATACATACAGTTTCCAGCTGTACAGGTTCAGCAGCAGCGCATAGGCCGCCACCACCAAAACAAAGACCAGCTCCATATTCCGGAACAGAACACCCGCACACCAGATCACAAACAGTACCACCATGGAAAGCCTGCCGATCCAGGCCAGTGCTTCCTTCTGATCCTCCTGATATCGCTCGTCCCGCCGGTCTCCCTGTATCCGGCCCAGAAAGAAATTGCCGCAGAAGGCAAAAAATCCAAAATAGGCCAAATCCAGCACATCCTTTGAGCCTACATATCGAAAGGCGAAGCATCCCAGAAATCCGAGAAACCCAAGAAAAAATTTTTTACGGAACATAAGCCATCCTCCTTTGTGATATATTTATCTCTTTCTGAGATAAATATATCACTTATCCTTCCTCCTGTCAATACAAAAGTTACAAATATATCACTTTTATAAAAAAGAAAAAACCCCATGCAAAAACATGGGGTTTTTCTTGTCTGCGTTCAATCAGGACTGTGCTACTGCACGTCTGGCTACTTTCACATACTTTCTCTCCGCAACTTCGAATACTGCGGACAGTTTGTCTACGAAAGTAATCACATAGGATTCGATATAGCGCGGCGGTACAATCGTACAAGGCCACATATGTTTCAAAATCGCGTCTTTTTCCACTTTGTTCAGTTCTGTAATCTTTTTCGCGTTGTCATACGCAACCCGAGGATGCCAAGCGGCGTGATTGGAACGGATGCATTTTTTTGTTCTCCAATCATAGAAGAACAAGTCATGCAGCAGACCTGCTCTTGCTGCGGAACGATAATCCCACCCCATACGGTAGCAGATCAAAAAGCTGTAATACGACACATTGATGCTGTGCTGCAAACGGCTGGTTTCGCAATGCTGCATATGATCATCCAACTTCTGGACCATTTCGTGCCCAAGGAGATCCCCCACGCACGCTTTGTACTCTGCCAGCAGTGAATCCTCATCCAATTTACTGAAGTCCTTTCTTGAACCGATTGCCTTGTGCATTTCACTTCGTTCCTTCCATGTAGAGTTAAGCGTAAAACTTAATTTACATAATCATTATAGCACAAAAATAAATACACGACCAGAAAAAAACAAATAAATTTTCTTACAAAATCCCTATGATTTTTTTTACATATTTACTTTTCTTTTGGCTCCGCCAGAAGAGCCGCCCCAAAACCAAACAATATGGCCGCCGTCAGACCGCCCGCCGCTGATTTCAGGCCGCCGGTCCATATACCAACAGCACCCGCCGCGTCAATTTCTTCCATCACGCCTTTGGCCAGATTGGCGCCAAAACCGGTCAAGGGCACAGTAGCCCCCGCTCCGGCAAAGTCTATCAGCCGGGGATACAGCCCCACTGCCCCCAAAAGGCAGCCCGCGCAGACAAAAAGCACCAGTATCCTGGCCGGCGTCAGCTTTGTTTTATCTATCAGGATCTGACCCACAACACAGATGGCGCCGCCCACCAGAAACGCCTTGATATACTCCATTCAGTCCGCCCCCTTTCCGCTCTCCAGCACAATCCCATGGGCAATGCCGGGAATGGTAAGCCCCTGCTGCACGGAAGTGGTGCTCAGAAGCGCTCCTGTAGGCACAAACAGCATCCGCCGGATCTCTCCCCGCCGCAGCTTGGGATAAAAATATCCGGCAAAGGTCACAGCGGAGCAGGCACAGCCGCTGCCGCCGGCGTGGACGTCCTGCTTTTGCGGATCATAGACCAATATGCCGCAGTCCGTGTATCTTTCGTCCATAGGGAAGCCTTCCTTTGCCAGCAGCTCCGCCGCCAGATCGCGGCCGATCCTCCCCAGATCCCCGGTAACGATATAATCATAATCCTCCGGCCTGCGGTTCGTCTCCCGCAGATGCGCGGCAATGAGCGCCGCCGCCGCAGGCGCCATAGCCGCCCCCATATGGTTGGCGTCCTTGATGCCCAGATCCACGATCTTTCCTGTGGTGATCTCTCGGATCACCGGCCCTTCGCCCTTTCGGGAAAGCACCGCGGCGCCGGCTCCCGTAACGGTCCGGGCGGAAACCGGCGGCCGCTGGATGCCCAAAGGCAGCGGAAAGCGGAATTGTTTTTCCGCAGAACAGAAATGGCTGGATGCCCCTGCCAAAACCTGCTCCGCAAAGCCGCCGTCAATAAGCATCGCCCCCAGGCTCATGGTCTCTCCCATAGTAGAGCATGCGCCGAAAACGCCAAAGCAGGGAATCGAAAAATCCTTGATGCCAAAGGTCGTGCCGATGCATTGGTTCAAAAGATCCCCGCAGAACACATAATCCATATCCCCCATGGTATGCCCAGATTTCTGCACAGCCCGTTCCATAGCCTCCCGTACAAAATGGCTTTCCGCCTTTTCCCAGCTGTCCTCGCCAAACAAAGCATCCTGCACAATCCGGTCAAAGCATTCTCCCAGAGGGCCTTCTCCTTCCATCTTTCCCGCCACAGCAGCGGCGGCAGTCACCGCGACAGGCCGTTCCAGACGCACTGTCTGGGGCCCCAATCGTTTTCCCATATCCTCACCTGCCCAACAAATAATAAATGACGCCCACCACCATAGAGGTCAGCGTACCATAAACAATGACGGGCCCAGCGATCAGAAACATTTTAGCCGCCATGCCCAGCACCATTCCTTCTTTTTTAAACTCAATGGCGGGAGACACCACAGAATTGGCAAAGCCCGTAATGGGCACTTCCGTTCCCGCGCCACAGTGTTTCCCCAGCCTGCCATAAATCCCCAGCGCCGTCAGCACCGCCGACAGGCCGATCAGCGTCACGGAAACCAGCAAACCGCATTCCTCTTCCGTCCAGCCCATAGAAAAATACCAATGACGGAACATCTGCCCCAAGGTACAGATAGCTCCGCCGGATAAAAAAGCAAACAGGCAGTTTTTCCCTATAGGGCTTTTGGGGGAAGTCCGCTCCACCATTTTTGCGTATTCCTGTTTTGTGCGTTCGTTCGCTTCCACAAAACTTCACCTCTCTTTTTCTTCTCAGGTAGTATGCGCTTTTTTCCCGTTTTTCTTGCATATAGGATTCTCTTTCACAAAAAAAGAAGAAACAAATACCGCCCGATCCGGTATCTGTTCCTTCTTTCTTTGTAATCATTCTATGGTTTGTCTCTCCTGCCGCAAAAGGGCCCGAAGGCCATGGAGGTCAAATAAGCGGCGGGAATTATGTCCAAAGTAAGGTATCAAAAAGGTTTTTACACAAAATGGTTATTTCATGGAGTCTGTGGAGCCGATCACG
Source organism: uncultured Anaerotignum sp. (assembly GCA_944381385.1). Taxonomy (GTDB): domain Bacteria; phylum Bacillota; class Clostridia; order Lachnospirales; family Anaerotignaceae; genus Anaerotignum. The sequence continues at coordinate 8,580 of CALWKZ010000013.1, forward strand.
TTTTTGATCTTGCCTTCCACCAAAGAGGTAATCAGGTCCCTGCCATCGCCCAGATAGCTTCTGGGGTCAATGCCGGAAGGATTTTCCGCCAGGGACTTCCGCACGGCCGCAGTCATGGCCAGACGCAGGTCTGTATCCATATTGATCTTGCAGACTGCCATGGATGCCGCCTTACGCAGCATTTCCGCGGGTATGCCCTTTGCGCCGTCGATCTTGCCGCCGTAAGCATTGCACATTTCCACACTCTTCTGATCTACCGAAGATGCGCCGTGAAGTACGATGGGATAATGATGGAATCCCGCTTCCTCCAGCTTTTTGGTGATGGTCTCCAGCCGTTCAAAATCCAGCTTTGCCTCGCCTTTGAATTTATAGGCGCCGTGGCTGGTGCCAATGGCCACCGCCAGAGAATCTACACCGGTACGTTTCACAAAATCTACAGCCTGGTCAGGGTCTGTAAATGTAGCGTTTTTGGCGTCTACCTTCACATCATCCTCTATCCCGGCCAGCTTGCCCAGCTCCGCTTCTACTACCACGCCTCTGGCATGGGCATAGTCTACGATTTCTTTTGTTTTCGCCACATTTTCCTCATAGTCATAATGGGAACCATCAAACATGATGGAAGTAAAACCGTAGTCGATACAGTCACGGCAAGTCTCGAAATCCGGGCCGTGATCCAGATGCAGGGCAATATCCAGCCCTGTTTCCGCTACTGCCGCCTCTACCATAGCCCGCAGATATTTGGGATGGGCATAGTTTAAGGCCCCTTTGGAAACCTGTAGGATCACTGCGGAGTTCTGTCTTTTGGCAGCCTCCACAACACCCTGTACGATCTCCATATTGTTGATATTGAAAGCGCCGATGGCGTAACCGCCCTGAAACGCTTTTTCAAACATGTCCTTTGTTGTCACCAAAGCCATTGCAAAACACCTCTCTCTTTCTGCTGTCATTCGCCTGTTTTATCCGCGGCGTATATTCCCCGCCTTCGCGGCAGAGGAAGTTCGGCAGTTACGCCGCGTCTTTTCCGGCATTGTCCCTCCTCAGCAAAGGCAGAACATTTTTCCATATCTCCCCAAAAATTTTCCGGATACGGTACAGAAAGGCTCTTTGTTGGCTGATCCATCCATCAATGATCTTCGTAGGTCAATTTATCGTACAAATAACTGTTGTGGATCACTTCTTCGATCCGGTCGTAGTCACAGTCCCGGACCACTTCGTAAATGTCCTTATGCACCCGCAGCAGATCCTCCTTGAACTGGTTTTCCAGCACATGGGTCACTGTGCGCAGGCGCAGGCTGTACGTCAGGGTACGCACCACAGAGTTGATTTTAAACATCAGGGAGTTGTGGATCATTTCGGAGATGGTATCATGAAAATCGTTGTCTGCCTGGAATACCTTCAGGATATCCTGCGGTTCCGCCTGGATCTCGGATTCCAGCACACAGTATTTTTCATAGAGTTTTTCCACATCCTCCTGGGTCCGTTTTTTCAGAGCGGAACGGATAATGCTCTGCTCCATAAATTCACGGAATTCCTTCAGCTCTGTATATGAATCGTCCTCGTTCAATATGATGCCATAGATCATAGGGTCGATCATGGAGTCCGTAAAGCCGCTTCTGACGAAGGTGCCGTCTGCCCTCCTAATCTCCAAAACGCCTAAATATACCAATATCTTAATGGCCTCCCGAATGGAGTTGCGTCCTACGCCGAAGGTTTCGGACATTTCCAGCTCCGTCGGGATCTTATCCCCCGGCTTCAGCGCGCCGGTCAGCATTGCTTCCGTCAGCCGGTCAATGACCTGCTGTACCACCGATTCTTTCTGGATCGGTTTCAAACCGATTTCTTTTGACTTTGTTGCCATATACTTTCAACCTGCCTTTATTTCCTATCATTCACTTTATGATATTTTCTTCAAAATACGATTTAACCACACCTATTATATATGAATTTCCCCGTATTCTCAACATTATCTCACAAAGTTGTGCTGAAAACAAAGCATTTGTTTCACTTGGATATGTTCCGGCAGATCTCCAGAAGATCAAAATCAATATCTTTTTTCATGGCAAGGGCTTCCTTGATATCAAAATCCACCACCTGATCCCGCTGGATGGCCACTACTCTGTTGGCAATGCCTTTTCGCAGCAGCTCCACGGCGTAATTCCCCATTTTCGCCGCGTAGACACGGTCCAGCATGGTCGGCGTGCCGCCTCTCTGGATATGGCCCAATATGGTGATGCGGGAATCTACGCCAGTCCGTTCCATAATGGTTTCCGCCATCTGCTGCAAGTTAATTTTACAGCCCTCCGAGACCACAATGATATGGTGGGTCTTGCCTTGTTCCTTCCGTTCCAAAATATTCCGGCAGACATCCTCTTCCACATCAAAAGCCGCTTCCGGTACCAGCACATCGGCCGCCCCCACGGCCAGACCTACATCCAGTGCCAGAAAGCCCGCATTTCTGCCCATGACCTCGATGATACTGCATTTTTCGTGGCTGCGGGCCGTATCCCGCAGGCGGTCGATGGCTTCTACCGCCACATTGCAGGCCGTATCGAAGCCGATGGTATAATCCGTACATTTGATATCATTGTCAATGGTGCCGGGAATCCCAACGGTAGGCAGTCCCGCGGCACAAAGTTTCTCTGCCGCGGCGAAGGAACCATCCCCACCGATGACCACCAGGCCCTCCAGCCCCAGCTCTTTTGCCTTTTCCACCGCCATTTCTATGCCCTCTTGAGAGAACATTTCCTGGCATCTGGCCGTATACAGCACCGTGCCCCCTTCTTTGACGATGCAGGAGACCGCGTTGCTGTCCAGAGGGACGGTATCTTCATGAAGCAGTCCCTGATAGCCCCGGTGGATGCCGATGACCTCCATGCCGTCGTGGCAGGCTGTGCGTACAGCGGAACGGATGGCCGCGTTCATTCCCGGCGCGTCTCCGCCGCTGGTCAAAATTCCAATGGTTTTCATACTATCCCTCCGTGAAATGTTCCGCGGGCAGCCTGGCTTTGTCTGCTGACTGCCCGCCATGGTCGCTGTTTCTTAGTCCATATGAGAACCGCCGTTGATGTCGATTTCTTCCCCTGTGATGTAGCTTGCTTCTTTGGATGCCAGGAATACGATGGCATTGGCCACTTCCTGCGTTTCGCCGGGGCGGCCCATAGGGATGCCGTCGATGACTTTATCCGCGTCTGCCTTAGGCAGGGATTTCCAGATCTCTGTGTTGATCAGGCCGGGGCATACACAGTTGATGGTTACGCCGTCAGCGGAAATTTCTCTGGCCAGGTTTTTGGAGAAGCCCAGCACTGCCGCTTTGGATGCGGAGTAATGTGCGCCGCCGAATACACCGCCGCCTCTTTTGCCGGATACGGAGGACAGATTGACGATTCTGCCGTATTTTGCGGCTCTCATCGGTTTCATGCAGGCCTGTGTGCACAGGAACAGACCAAACATATTGACTTCAAAAATGCGTCTCATGTCTTCCAGTGTCATATCCTCCACAGTTACCTTCTGGGAAATGCCGGCATTGTTAATCAGCACGTCGATGCGGCCGAATTTGTCCATAATGGTCTTTACCATATTGTCTACGGATGCCTTGTCTGTTACATTCAGCTCGATGCCAAAAGCCTTTCCTCCTTCCGCTTCGATCTCTTTTACAGTATTGGCAATGCCTTCGGTGTTCATGTCCGCAATTACAACGGTACCGCCCTGTGCCGCAAAGGTTTTGGCGATGGTTTTGCCGATGCCCTTGGGAGAACCGCTGCCTGTAACGATGATGACCTGTCCATTAAAATCCAACATAATATTTTCCTCCTTTAGAATCGTCTAATATCTTCTTATATATAGTATGTACTTTGTTAAACATATGATGTTGGAGCTTATAAAGAATGTAGTTCCTTTGCTGTTGCCACAATATTTTCTACAGTGATACCATTGATGGCCAGCAGTCTTTCATAAGGCGCAGACTGACCGAACTGGTCCTGGATACCGATACGTTTTACAATACCTTTGCCCTTTTCCGCCGCTACTTCACAGACTGCGCTGCCCAGGCCATTGAGGATATTGTGGTCCTCTACGGTGATGATCTTGCCGATCTGATCCACACAGTAGTTTACTTCTTCCACATCCAGCGGTTTGATGGTATGCATATCCACTACTCTTACCTGGATACCTTCCTTTGCCAGTTCTTCCGCCGCTTTCAGCGCCAGAACCACTGTATCGCCGTTGGCAATGATGGCAACATCCTTGCCTTCCTTCAGCAGATTTGCCTTGCCAATCACAAATTCCGCGGATTCGTCATAAATCACAGGGATCGCGTCTCTGGTAAAACGCAGGTAGCAGGGGCCGTACATTTCTGCCGCTGCCGCTGTCAATTTCTTAGCCGCTACATAGTCCGCAGGCATTACCACCGTCATATTGGGGATGGTACGCAGAACGCCCATGTCCTCAATGCTCTGATGGCTGGCGCCGTCGTTGGCCGGTGTTACGCCGCCGTGGGAGCAGGCGATCTTTACATTCAGGTTGGGATAACAGATTTCCTGACGGATCATCTCACACATTCTCAGGGAACCGAATACGGCGTATGTTACTACAAAGGGAATCTTGCCGCAGGTTGCCATGCCGGCAGCCACACCGGCGCCGTTCTGCTCCGCAATGCCTACGTTGATATGCTGCTTAGGCAGCTGTTTTACAAATTCCCCTGTTTTGCAGGATTTACCGATATCAATATCAATGACACAAATGTCTTTATTCTGTTTGCCCAGTGCTACGATCTCTTCGCCAAAGCCCTCTCTGGTCGCTTTCTTTACTTCACTCATTCTCCATTCTCCTTTCCAGATTCCATCTGTTACGGGTATCAAACCAGCTGCGCGTCCAATTCCTTCATTGCCTGCGCGTATTCCTCGTCATTAGGTGCAACGCCGTGCCATCCGCAGACATTTTCCATGTAAGAAACGCCTTTACCTTTTACGGTGTGGCCGAAAATGCATTTAGGCTTGCCGTTTTTGGAAGCTCTGATCTTATCCAGCGTATCTACGATCTGCTGCATATCGTTACCGTCGATCTCGTAGCTTTCAAAGCCGAAGGCCTCGAATTTTCTGCCAAGATGGATATTGGGCATGACCTCATCGCAAGTACCGTCCAGCTGCAAGTTATTATCATCCACAAATACGATCAGGTTATCCAGCTGGTACTTATTGGCTGTCTGCGCCGCTTCCCAGATCTCGCCTTCCTGGGCTTCGCCGTCGCCTACCACAACGAAAGCGCGGTAGTCCTTGCCGTCCATTTTCGCACACAGCGCCATACCTACGGCACAAGCCAGGCCTTGGCCCAGGGAGCCAGTGGAAATATCAATGCCAGGGCATTTTTTCATATCCGGATGGCCCTGGAGGATGGAGCCTTCTTTTCTGAGGGTATGGAGTTCCGCCTCGGGGAAGTAACCCAGTGTTCCCAGCGCCGCGTACTGGATAGGGCACACATGGCCTTTGGAAAGTACGAAACGGTCTCTGTCCTCCCATTTCGGGTTCTTGGGATCAATATTCATTTCTCTGAAATAGCAGGCCGCTACAAAATCCGCCGCGGAAAGAGAGCCGCCGGGATGTCCGGACTGCGCCTCATAGATCATAGTGACCGCTTTTTTGCGCAGGTCTGTGGCAATGTTTTTCAACTCGTGTACATTTACATTTTTCATAATGTTCCACCCCTTATGTGATTTATATGATTGGATATGGTTTAGCTTTTTTTATACAAACAACAGTGAGATCTGCGGTATGTAGGTAACCAGCAGCAATACGATCAGCGAAGCGATAATCAGCGGCATGACTGCCACGGAGATCTGCTTCAGATTGCACTTGGCTATGCCGCAGGCTACATACAGGTTGACGCCTACAGGCGGTGTTACCAGGCCAATTGCTAGGTTTACGATCATAACTACGCCCAGATGTACCAGGTCGATACCCAGAGCCTTTGCCACCGGCACAAACAGCGGAACGAAGATGTACAGCGCTGATGTGGAATCCAGGAAGCAGCCGGCCAGCAGCAGAATGATATTGACGATTAGGAAGAAGATGATGGTATTTCCTCCTGTTACGCTAATAAGCGCCTCATTGATAGCAACGTCGATACGGGAACGGGTCAGGATATAAGCAAAGATGCTGGCCGCTGCCGTAATCAGCATAACTGTTGCCGTTGTGGATGCGGAATCCACCAGAATCTTATAGATTTCTTTCAGTTTGATGGTGCGGTAGATAAACGCGCCTACGATCAGGCCATATACTGCGGATACTGCCGCAGCCTCTGTAGGTGTGAAAACACCGCCGTAGATGCCGCCCAGAATGATGACAGGCATCATCAGGCCCCAGAAGGCATCCTTAAAGGCTGCCCACCGTTCTGCGCCGCTGGCTTTAGGCAGGATTTCCAGATTGGATTTTCTGCCTACCCACAGGGATACCAGAACCAGCGCCAGGCCCATCAGCAGCCCTGGCAGAACGCCGGCGATAAACAATGTGCCGATGGAGGTATCAGAAATGGAGCCATATACGACGAAGGTAATGGACGGGGGAATGATAACCCCGATGGCGCCTGCCGCGCCCATGAGCGCCGCGGAGAAGGCGGGAGAGTATCCAACCTTAATCATGGCGGGAATCAGGATCAACCCCAGTGCTGCTACCGTTGCGGGACCGGAACCGGAGATAGCCGCGAAGAAGCAGGCTACGATAACACATACCATGGCAACGCCGCCCCGCAGATGGCCTACACAAGCCTGGGCCAATGTGATGAGCTTTTGGGAAATCCCCGCTTTTTCCATGATATTGCCGCCCAGGATAAAGAAGGGGATGGCCAAAAGCACGAATTTACTGGTGGATGCGGATACCAGCTGGGGCAAGGTACCCAGCACCACTTCAATGGGTCTGCCGGCGCCCTGCACGATCATGGCGATCATACTGGAGATACCCAGGCAGATCGCGATAGGTGTGCCGATGAGCAGTAACACGGCAAAGGTAATAAACAAACAAGCTGCTACCATACGTTATACGACCTCCTCTTTCGTTTCTTTTTCCGTCGGGGATTTGATCTCACGGATCAGCACCTGCAGGAAGCGGATGGTCAGGAAGAAAGCTCCGATAGGTACAAAGGAGCCAAAAATCCATTCCGGCCACTGCATTCCGGCAGTGATCTGACCGCGGGCAAACTGCCGCATGGTCATGAAGATACCATAGTAGAAAATCGAACCGCTGAATACTACCGCCAGAATCAGGCCAATGCTTTTCAGTATCTTCTCTGCCTTCGGGCTGACCACATCCAGGATGATGGTCAAACCCAAGTGAGCGCCTCTTTTTGCCGCGATGGCGGCGCCCAGCAGGCTCAGCAGCACGAACAGATACGTTGTGGCCTCATCCGTAAAAGAGAGGGACGCGCCCAGCACATACCGCCCGATTACATTGACAAAGGCGATCACGACCATAATGGACAAACATATAGCAGATAATATTTCCTCAATGTTCTGCAAAAACTTTTTCATAATGTTGATACGCTCCTTTCTTTAGGATGGGATACGGAACGCCTCACATGCTTCCTGACCGTATTTTTCCATCAGATAGCTCCGAAGCTCAGAAACCGTTTCCTTAAAGGGTACCAGCTGTTCCTCGGTCAGCCGGGTCACTTCGATCTTATGCTCTATAAATTTCTGGATGATCTTCTCTTCCTCTTCCTCTACGTAATCTCTGCCCCATTCGCAGGCTTCCAGCGCCTTCTCCTGCAGCAGTTCTCTCGTTTCCGGCTCCAGGTACTCGTTCCAGATGGTGCTGTTGGCAACGAACAGGTCGTTTTCATAAGTATAATTCCAAAGGGTCAGATAATCCTGCACTTCATAAATCTTGGAGGAATCTGTAATGCTGACGCCGTTTTCCTGCCCGTCGATGGTACCCTGCTGGATGGCTGTAAATACTTCGCTCCAGCTCATAGAGATGGGGTCGGCCCCGAAAGCGTCAAATACACCCATGTAAACCTCGCCGCCCGGTACACGAATCTTCAGTCCTTTTACGTCCTCCGGTGTTTCCACGGCATGCTTGCTGTTGGTCAGCTGACGGAAGCCGTTGTGGAAAGAGCCCAGATATGTAATATCGTATTTTTCCAGCAGCTTTGCGTAATAATCTCCGCCGCCGTTGTCAATGGCTTCTCTGGCTTCCTGATAGTTGTTATAGGACCAGGGGATCGTACCTACCAGGAGCCTTTCGTCCAGTACGGACATAACACTGCTGGCATATGCCGCCAGGTCTACAGAGCCGTCGGCGATCATCTCGATGCCCTTTGTGGCATTGCCGCCGGCCAGCTGGTCATTGGGGAAAACCACGATCTCAATATTTCCCTCCGATGCCTCATAGACCAGTTCGGCGAACTTCTCCGCCACCAGGGTGTCAATCTGAATATCCGTACCATTGACCGCCATCGCCAGCTCTACCTTTTGGTACTTCCCGGTTCCCTCGGCTCCCTCTGATGACTGGTCGCCGCAGCTGCTGAGCATGCCCGCCGCCACCGCCGCCACTAAGAAAACCGATAAAATCTTTTTCTTCATTGCCTCATCCCTCCCTGATTTCTTTCGTAAGAACCGCTAGTTCTACGGTGTACGTTATACGTACTATGTAGGATGTTTAAATCATATATCTTTTTTCCCAAAAAGTCAATTTGAAAAAGCAAATTTCCTTCGCTTCTACGTTCCACACAATTTTGTTTGCGCTGTTTTGTACAAAAGTCACACCAACATCCTACATTGGGCTGTGAAAAGAAACAGCTTCCTCTCCTTCTCCTTATGAAAAATGCTCCTCGATTCCGCCTCTTCGCATGTACACATAATACCGTATTTTTTCGCTCACCCAGCGGCCTGATTCCGGGACCGTTCTTCCCCATAGCGTTCTCCTCTTTTCGCCCTGAAAATCTTCTCCTTTATGCGCTTATTTTTCCTCTTCCACACCAAAACAAAAAATCCTTCCCGCGATACAAAAGAAAGGAGCGGAATTTCTGTTTCCGGAAATCCGCTCCTTTTTTTGTAGATCAATTATTCTGCTTTTGCATATTTTTCCATCAAATCATATACCTTCTGCAAGAATTTCTCACGATCCACGCCGGTTACCACAAAAGCGTTATGATCGTCAAACTGCTTGTCACTGTACAGGTCTGTTACTGTTTTCCCCAGCGTCAGAGGGCCTTTGGTCTCTACCCGCACACCGGCCTCCTCCGCCGTAAACAGCTCCGGATAAGCCGTATAAAGCACTGCCGCTGGGTCATGGAGGGCAACGCCCTTTTTCCCCCAGCTCAGGTATTTTTTCAGGCCGTTCTGCAGCACGTCACAGAACAGTTTTGCCTGCGGTGTTCCTAGCGCCGCGATCTGCTCCAGCTCTTCTTTTGTGGCATAAGCCTGCAAGGTAACATCCAGGCCACACATATGTACCGGCACACCACAGCAGAACATCATATCCGCCGCTTCCGGGTCCACATAAATATTGAATTCCGCCGCGGGCGTTACATTGCCGCCGATAGCAGCGCCGCCCATAATAACGATTTTTTTCAAAAGCTTCGGCAGCTCCTTGTATTTTGCCAGGGCTATGCCCACATTGGTCATGGGGCCAACGGCAATCAGCACCAATTCTCCTTCGCATTCCTTGGCGATACGATAAATGGCGTCCCAGGCCTTTTCTTCCGGGATCACATCATCCGGCACAGGCATTTCCACACCGCCGAAGCCGTCAGCGCCATGGAACTCGGCAGCCGTTACCAATGGACGGAACATGGGCTTGTCCGCGCCACGGTAAATGGGAAAATCCGCTCCCATGATCTTTCTTACTTTTTTCGCGTTATTGGTGGTCTTATCCACCCCAACATTCCCCGCTACCGTCGTTACGGCGCGGATATCCAGCTCCGGCATCTGATACGCCAGCAGCAGCGCCGCGGTATCGTCTACGCCGGGATCACAGTCAATAATTACAGGAATCCGTTTCATGCTTTTCCCTCCCCATAGGTTCCAATGGCTTCTACCAGCAGGTCTACAAAGGCCTGGCGGTCAATGCCCATCAATACTTTGGCGTTAGGGGCCTTGCCCAGCACGCCGTTGAAGTCCGCTACAGTCGCGCCTTTGCAGAAATCTCCGGCGGTCTCTACCTGTACATAAAGGTCCTGAGACTCCATAATTTCCGGCTTCAGAAGAGCGGCCACAGCAACGGCGTCATGAACCGGCGCGCCTTCGTAGCCCAGGCTTCTATGGAACTGATAGAAAAATTCCAGCCATTCCGCTACGATTACCGCTACAGGATTGCCTAAAGCCCGAATCCGTTCAAAGTCCTCCGGGAAGATCATCGCCTTTTCCGTCACATCCAGTCCCGCCATAATAATGGGGATACCGGAAGAGAATACCACATCCGCCGCTTCTGGGTCCACCAGAATGTTGAATTCCGCCGCAGGCGTCCAGTTGCCGTACTGCACACCGCCGCCCATCAGAGAGATTCTGGCAATTTTACTCTTTAATTCCGGATACGCCAGCAGCAAAGCCGCCACATTGGTCAGCGGCCCTGTAGGAATCAGGGTAACAGGCTCCTGACTTTCCTCCAGCAGCTTTGCCATCAAAGTAACCGCGTCCATTTCCAGCAGGGGATAAGCAGGCTCCGGCAGGGCCGGACCATCCAATCCAGATTCTCCATGTACTGTCGGCGCGATAATAGGCTCAGAAATCAACGGACGCAGACGGCCCATGGCCATAGGCGCATCCAAACCGATCAGGGTACAGATTCTTCTGGCGTTGTAGGTTGTCTTTTCTATGGTCTGATTTCCGCAGACAGAGGTAACACCCAAAATATCCATTTTCTGGCTGCCTTTTGCCAGCACCCACGCAATGGCGTCGTCATGTCCCGGATCTCCGTCCAGAATAACAGGGATCTTTTTCATCTTCTTCCACCGTCCTTTTCTTTATTTAGAAAAGTTGGTTCAGCTGTACAGCTGAACCAACCATATATTTTTTCTCTGCGATATTAGGATTTTTCCGCTTCCTTCTTGCCTTTTTCCATAAACCGTGATTTCTTGACACGGCGCACCTGTGTGCTGGCATACAGCACCAGACCGATAATGGTTACCGCGTAAGGCACGGCCGCAACCAGGAAGGAGGAGAAGCCCTGCATGCCTTCCATTTTGTTGCCCAGAGCGCTGGCAAAACCGAACAGCAGGGACGCGAACATGGAACCCAAAGGCTCGCCCTGTCCCATGGCCTGTGCCGCCAGAGCGATAAATCCACGGCCCGCTACGATACCTGTATTCCAGCTCTGGGAATAGTACATGGACATGTACGCGCCGCCCAGACCGGAAAGAGCGCCGGAAATACCAAGGGCAATATACTGGATCTTCAATACGCTGACGCCGACACTGTCCGCCGCGTGGGAGTTCTCACCAACGGCACGGATCTGCAGACCCAAAGCCGTTTTATACAGCAGCACCCATACCAGGAATACCAGCAGGAATGCCACATATGTCAGTATGGAATGACCAGAGAAGATAGGCCCGATTACTGGAATGCTTTCCAGAATTGGGATATTCAGCTTGGGAGTCAACATACTGGGTGTTGTCAGGCTGGCCGTATTCCCCTTCAGGCCCGTAAACAGGTACAGCAGGAAGATCGTACCGCCGGAGCCCACTAGGTTTATGGCGATACCGGCCAGGATGATATCTGTCTTCAGCTTCAAAGCGAAAATACCAATAATCAGTGCCAAAATAACGCCGACCACCATGGCGCCGATTACGCCTACCCACCAGTAACTGGTCCAGTAAGCAAACAGTACACCGAAAAGGGCGGAAATCATCATAATACCTTCCAAACCGATATTAGTAACGCCGGCCTTTTCCGCTACAACAGCCGCCAGAGCCGCAAACAGGATTGGCGAGGTGATACGAATAATGGAATAACCGAAACTGGTGGTAAACACCATGCTCAAAATCTGTTCTAACATTACGCATTACCTCCTTCCGCCGCAGGTTCCGTTTTTTTCGCCAGTTCTTCCTTGGCTTCTTTAACGACCATCTTCTGTCTGGTCTTCGCCATGAACTGTTCCGCAGCAAAGAACAGGAAGATTACGGCCTGGATGATGTCAATCATTTCCGCCGGAACACCTGCGTAAATGGACATCAGTTCACAGCCTCTGTTCAGATAGGAAATGAACAGCGCCGCGAAAGGAATGGCAATGGGATTATTCTTCGCCAGGATCGCAACAGTGATACCTGTCCAGCCATACCCGGGGAGATCTTTCCACAAAAAGGCGTTATATCTGCCCAGAACCTCGATGGCGCCGCCCATACCACTGAGCACACCGCCGATGACCTGAGAAACTACGATGATGCCGCCTACCTTCATACCGGAATATTTGGAGAAGGACTCATTGATACCGATCATACGGATGGCATAGCCCCAACGAGTACGGAACATGAAGAAGGCTACCAGGACTGTCGCCGCAATGGCAACCAAGAAGCCCCATGTCAGCTCTGTGCCGGCAATAAGTTTGCCTACACGTGCAGTTTCCAAATAAGGATACGTCTGTACAGAACCCTGGGAACGGTCCGCAAATACATTGCTGAGGAAATGCATAACCACATATAGGATTACATAGTTCAGCATCAGGGAGCAAACCATTTCACTGGCATTCAACTTTACCTTTGCCCAAGCGGGAATCAGCATCAGCGCACCACCCACAGCAGCACCCACAAGGATACATACCACAGGATGCAGACCTGCTGCCAAAGGTACGTAAATACCTACCAAGCCGGCAACAAAGCCGCCGGCCATGACCGTACCTTCCCCGGCCAGGTTGAACTGGTTGGCGGAGAACATAACACATACTGCCAAACCAGTAAATATAATCGGCGTCATACGTGCCAGGATCATGTAAATAGAAGAAATATTCAGCGCGCCATTATTGAACACGGGACGCACCAAAAGGCAATACAATGCGTTCAGAGGATCATCCGCACAGATCAGGATGAAAATGAACGCCACTGCGATGGCAATGAAAATCGCGGCACAGCCACGCAGGATCTCAAATCTCATCATTCTTTTATTCCCCATGCTGCACCCTCCTTACTTCTTCCGGGCTCTGCTGCTTCAGACCCAGCATATATTCGCCCATTACGGTGTCTGTCAGATCTTTGGTATCCTCAAAGTAAGCCGCGATCTGACCGTTATACATAATAATCAAACTATCAGATAATTCCATAACCTCATTCAGGTCAGCAGAAACAAGAAGCACTGCCGCGCCTTCTCTGCTCAGTTCCACCAGCTTTTTACGGATAAACTCCGTAGCGCCTACGTCAATACCACGGGTAGGCTGGTCGGCAATAATCAAAACAGGTTCCGCGGAAAACTCTCTGGCAACGACTACCTTCTGGATATTACCGCCGGAAAGCATACCTACCTTCTGTGTCCTGTTTTTGCAAAGCACCTTATATTCCTCGATGAGCTTATCGCTGTCCTCGTGGATTTTTTTCATATTGAACAAAGGCCCGTTATTGTATCGTTTCTGGGCGCAGCGGTCACTGATAAGGTTTTCCTCAATGCTGGCCGCTCCCGCCATACCGAATGTCATACGGTCCTCCGGGATCAGGGAAACACCCAGATCACGGATTTTTCTCTGGGACTCACCCAGAATATTATGCCCATTGACTTTGGCCACGCCGCTGTCCGGCATATTCAGGTTAAAGAGCATATCCACCAGTTCTCTCTGTCCGTTGCCCTCAACCCCGGCAATGCCTAAAATCTCTCCCTTTCGTACGTCAAAGGACATATGGTTGATCATCTTCTTTTTCCATTCGTTGGTATATTCCAGATCCCGCACACGCAGCACCACATCTGTAGGCTGTGCCTGTTCCTTTTCCACCGTCAGAATAACGTCACGGCCTACCATCAGACGGGAAATCTCCTCTTTGGAAATATCTGCCGTATTATATACACCCATAGATTTGCCGCCGCGCATGATGGTCAGGCGGTCTGTGATCTGTTTGATCTCATGGAGCTTATGGGAAATAAATACCATGGTGTAGCCCTGTTCCTTTAAATGGATCAGTTCTTTGAACAGCTCTTCTGTTTCCTGTGTCGTCAGTACGGCCGTAGGCTCGTCCAGAATCAGGATTTTCGCCCCACGGACAAGAGCCTTCAGGATTTCTACTTTCTGCTTCATGCCGACGGGGATGTCTCTTACCTTCGCGTCCGGGTCCACCTGGAGGTTATACTTTTTGGCGTATTCCTCTGTGATCTCCACCGCTTTTTTGTAATCCATAAACAGGTTATTCTTTTTGGGCTCCATGCCCAGGACGATATTTTCCGCTACCGTCAGGTTCGGCACCAGCATAAAGTGCTGATGCACCATGCCGATTCCTTTGGAAATTGCCACTGTAGGAGACGTCAGGGATACTTCCTCCCCATTTACTGTAATCGTTCCCTCCGTGGGCTGTTCCAAACCGAACAGCATCTTCATCAATGTGGATTTTCCGGCACCGTTTTCACCCATCAGCGCATGAATCTCGCCTTTTTTCACGTTAAAATCCACACCCTGATTGGCGGCAATGCCGTTTGGATAAACTTTTGTGATTCCTTTCATCTGCACAACATATTCATTGTCTGCCATGATCAGGTTCCCTCCTTCTTTTTCATTTGTTGTCTGCAACTTCAAAAAATTTTTTGTTCCCTCCATCATTGCTTTTGGAACATTTATCGAAAAATTTTTTCAATTCGCAGAAAAAAACATAAAAGGGGGCTGTATTCAGCCCCCTTATTTTATGCCGAAAAACCGTTCTCTATCAAAATTAAGGTCTTACGGATTCTCTCAGTTCAGCAACAGCGTTTGTTTCGTCACCAATTGCGCTGGGAACATCAACATCACCATTGGATACTGCGGCGATTGCAGCATCAACAGTTTCTTTTACGCTGTCGGGAGCGATTGTCGCATAGTTCTTGTCTGTAACCATGCCAACGCCGCCTTCGTTGCTGCCGATCAGGATCTGCTGGCCGAACAGTTCTTCGCCTGCATCCCACTGATCAAAGAACCATACCAGAGAGTCGCCGATGTTCTTCAGACCGGATGTCAGTGTGATTGCTGCCATCTCAGCGGAGAAGGTTGCTTCCTGGTCGGAGTCAACACCGATGAAGTAAGCCTTGCCTGTTTCCAGACATGCTTCTGCTGCACCGTTGCCGGCATTACCAGCTACACCCCAGATAATGTCACAGTTGTTGTCGTTGATCATGGATTCTGCCAGCTCTTTGCCTTTTGCAGGATCGATGTAGTTGCCAATGTATCTTGTGTCAACCTTGATATCAGGATTTACAGACTGCGCACCCAGAATATAGCCATACAGGAAGTCGTTGATAACGGGGCTGTCTACGCCGCCTACGAAACCGATGACTGCATCTTCATTGATCTTGTCCACGCTGGTATCTGTTGTCATTGCAGCTGCGAACGCACCGATCATGTAGCCCAGGTCGTTCTGTGCATAGCTCAGGTTTACTACGTTGGGCAGTGTGTAAGTTGTGTCATCATAGATCAGGTATTTCTGATCGGGATATTTTTCAGACACGTTTTTCAGGTATTCGGACATCTGATAAGTACCGATAACGATCAGATCATATTCGCCGGAAGCGGATACTTCGTCCAGATAGCCTTCCCATTTTGCTTCGTCTTCTGTGGAACCACCCATTTCAATGGTTGTGTAGGTGATTCTGCCAGCTTCCTGCAGTTCTGCCAGACCAGATTCTGCAGAGTCGAAGAAGGATTTGTCACCCAGGTTACCGTTTACCAGGTTGCAGACATTGTACACCTTCTGATCGCCGCTTGCTGTGTCGTCTGTTGTGGTGTCGCCGCCACCGCCGCAGCCTGCCAGCATGGATACTGCCAGAGCGGAAGCCAGCAACAGAGAAAGTAATTTCTTCATAATGAATCTCCCTTTCTGTTTTCTTTTTTTTGGTTGACAATGAACAAAAGCCTCTCCCTGAGAGGTTTTTCAATTCTTTTTCAGTTTACATCATATATCTAATATTGTCAATAATTTCATAGAATGCAATCCCGTTTTTGTATATTATGCTCACCAAAATCTTCCATTTGCCGTATCTTTTTCACATATAGCGTCAAAATTCGTTCTTTGGTTCATAGATTCTGCTTTATTTTTTTCCTTCCTGCCGCATAAAATTTCTATATAAAAAAAGCGCAGTTTTCTCTGCGAAAACCACGCTTCTTTCTTCTTTGTTCAGCCTCTTCTGAAGAGACCCTTTTTCTTGGGCTGTTCCTCTTCCGGAGGTGCTTCGTTGGTCATATTCGGTTCTCTCTTGCCATATACCTCGCCTCTGGCCACAGGCACACGTACGCCTTTGTTCAGACCAAATTCGATAATAAAGCAGTCATATGTCATATCCACAACTTTGCCGTACAGACCGCTGTTGGTCACTACCATATCGCCGATCTGGATGGCGTTTCTCTGCTCCGCCAGAGCCTTTTCTCTTTTCTGAGTAGGACGGAAGGACAGGAAGTACATAATTACCACCAGGGCCACTACGTACACAATAACGATCGTAAAACCATTGCTGCCGCTCAGAAAACCGCCGAACAAACCGCTGCTGGCTGTTTCTGTGGCTGCCTCCGCCTCACTGCCGGTGGGAGTAATGACTGTGCTGGAATCCAGCAAAAATCTCATCCATTCATTCATTTGTTTTTCTCTCCTAACATTAGTATGGTTTCAAAAAATATACAAAAATATTATAGCGAAGAAATGAAAACGCGTCAAGGAAATATTATTGCCGGCACTGAACAAATCCCTCCAGCTTCGCCTTTTTATAGGAAGGGAACCGATCCTCGTCCAAAGCCTGACGGATCTCCTCCATCATGGTATTGAAGAAATACAGGTTATGCATGACGCAAAGCCGCATAGCCAGCATCTCCTTAGCCTTGAACAGATGGCGGATATAGGCCTTCGTATACCGCTGGCAGGTAGGGCACTGGCAGGTAGGGTCAATGGGCGTATCATCCAGCTCATATTTGGCGTTTAAAAGATTCAGCTTGCCCTGATTGGTGTATACATGGGCATGACGGCCGTTTCTGGCTGGAAGAACACAGTCAAAGAAATCCACGCCACGCTCCACGGCCTCCAGAATATTTTCCGGCGTACCGACGCCCATCAGATAAGTTGGCTTATTCTGAGGCAGATAAGGCACCACTTCCTCAATGATATGGTACATCTCCGCATGGGTCTCCCCTACAGCCAGACCGCCGATGGCATAGCCGTCCAGATCCATTTCTGAGATTCGTTTGGCGTGCTCGATACGAATATCCGCGTAGGTAGCCCCCTGGTTGATGCCAAAAAGCATCTGTTTTTTATTGATGGTATCCTCCAGGCTGTTCAGTCTTGCCATTTCCTTTTTGCACCGTTCCAGCCACCGCGTTGTCCTGGCCACGGAGTTTTCCACATAAGGCCGCTCCGCCGGGATACCGATGCATTCGTCGAAGGCCATGGCAATGGTAGAAGCCAGATTGGACTGGATGCGCATGCTTTCCTCCGGCCCCATGAAGATCTTTCTGCCGTCAATATGGGAATTGAAGTACACGCCTTCTTCCGTGATCTTGCGCAGGGTAGTCAGGGAAAACACCTGGAATCCGCCGGAGTCCGTCAGGATAGGCTTGTCCCATACCATAAATTTATGGAGTCCGCCCAGTTTTTTCACCACCTCGTCACCGGGACGCAGGTGCAGATGATACGTATTGGACAGCTCTACCTGGCATTTTACCCGTTCCAGGTCCTCTGTGGAAAGGGCGCCTTTGATGGCCGCCGCTGTGCCTACGTTCATAAATACCGGTGTCTGGATCACCCCATGGGGGGTATGAAATTCTCCCCGCTTCGCTCTGCCGCAGGTTTTCAGTAATCGATACATAATTCTCCTCATTTCTGTCTTTTCATCGTCATATCTTTACTATCATATCCTTTTTTCCCTTTGATTTCAAGAAAAAAACTTCTCCCCGGCAAAAAACTGGCCTTCTTTTTTCCCGGCTTTCCCGCCCTTCCCTTGACATGATTCCCCCGGTGGATTATCTTATTTATATTGGCACAAGAGATTTTTAGACAAGAACGGAGAAAGCATATGAGCATACAACTGATCGCCACCACTACCTTTGGCCTGGAAGCCGTTGTCAAACGGGAATGTCAGGCTTTGGGCTTTGAAAATATCAGAACATACGACGGCAAGGTAGAATTTACCGGCACAGAAGCCGATATCGTCAAGGCAAATCTGTGGCTGCGCTGCGCGGGCCGTGTCTGGGTGAAAATGGGCACCTTTACAGCCGTGACCTTTACAGAGCTCTTCGACCAGACAAAGGCTCTGCCCTGGGCGGACTGGATTCCGGAGGACGGCAAGTTCACCGTTGTGGGAAAATCCGTTAAATCCACCCTGTTCAGTGTTTCCAACTGCCAGGCCATCGTAAAGAAGGCTGTTGTGGAAAAACTGAAACAAACCTATAAAACAGACTGGTTCGACGAAACCGGCGCCTCCTACACCATCCAGGTGGGCATTCTAAAGGATGTTGTGACACTTGCCATCGACACCAGCGGCTCCGGCCTGCATATGCGGGGCTACCGGGCCAACGCTCTGGACGCGCCCCTGAAGGAGACCCTGGCCTCCGCCATGATCCAGCTGAGCTACTGGCGGAAGGACCGTATCCTGCTGGACCCCTTCTGCGGCTCCGGCACCATCCCCATTGAGGCGGCCATGATCGCCCGGAACATCGCCCCCGGCATCCACCGGAAATTCGCCTCCGAGGATTGGGAGCGCATCGGCAAGGACCTTTGGAAACAGGCCAGAATGGAGGCGTACCAGGCCATCGACTATGACGCTATGCCGCAAATCTACGGCAGCGATATCGACCCCGCCGCCATCGAACTGGCTAAGGCCAACGCGGAAAAAGCCGGTGTGGACGACTGCATCACCTTTACGGTCTGCCCCTGCCAGGAGATCACATTGCCCGGGAAATACGGCGTCATGATTACCAATCCGCCCTACGGCGAACGTCTGGGGGAATTAAAGGAAGTAGAAAATATGTACCGCGCTTTGGGCGGCATCATGAAGGAGGATACCACCTGGTCCACCTATCTCATTACTTCCATGGAATATTTCGAATCCCTCTTCGGCAGAAAAGCCGACAGAAAAAGAAAGCTCTTCAACGGCCGCATCAAAACGGATTATTACCAGTTTGAAGGCCCCCGTCCTCCCAGAAAGCAGGAGGAAAAATAAGAAAAAAACCATTTTTCCTGAAGAAAACAATTCCAACCAAAAACAGGACTGCCGGCATCTCTGGTTCAGAGATACGGCAATCCTGTTTTCTTTTTTTATGCGTCCTTTTACTGGGCTGTTTCTTCTGTCTGTTCCTCCACCCGGTCTTTTGGCAGCAGGATATTCAGCACAATGGCTACCATAGCCGCCGGCACAATGCCGGAACCGCCAAAAATCAGCTGCACCGCGGAAGGCGCGGAAGCAAGGATGCTGCTGTTGGCGCCCATACCGTAGCCCACACCCAGCGCCACAGAAAGAATGGTCAGATTTCTGGGGGTCATAGGTTCCTTGGTTACCAGCTGAATCCCGCTGACAACGATGGAAGAAAACATCATGACCGCCGCGCCGCCCAGAACTGCCTGGGGCATAATGGACACCAGGGCCCCCAGCTTGGGCACCAGACCGCAAAGGATCAAGAAAATAGCGCCGACGGACAACGCTGTGCGGTTGACTACTTTTGTCATGGTCACCAGACCCACATTCTGACTGAAGGACGTATTGGGCATTACGCCGAATACCGCCGCCAGAGAAGAACCGATCCCGTCGCAGATTACGCCGCCGGAAAGCTCTTTGTCTGTGGCCTCTCGGCCCATACCGCCTTCCGTAACACCGGAAATATCCCCCACCGTCTCTACAGCAGTTACGATAAACATAATCAGAACCGGCAGAATCGCGCGCCAATCAAATACGATTTTTACGGGCATAATGGAAGGAATGGCAAACCATGCCGCATCCTTTACCTTATCCCAGTTCAATACCCAGGACTTTGTATATTCCGTGCCGTCCGCCGCGATCCCCGTGTGGGGCAGCACTGTCGCCATCAGCATTGCCGCGATATAGCCCGCAATAATACCAATCAAAATAGAAGAACTGCTGGTCATTCCCTTCGTGCCATGCTTGACCGCCAAAATAACAATCAGAACAAAGCAGGCCAGCAGCAGATTTTCCATGGAACCAAAGTCCGCCGCTCCACTGCCGCCGCCAAAGGAAGCGATCCCCACAGAGATCAGGGAAAGACCGATGGAAAGCACCACGGTTCCCGTTACCACTGGAGGGAAAAATCGTCTTAAGGGCTTTAAGAAAAAACCAAGCACACCTTCCATCAAACCGCCGATGATGGACGCCCCCATGATGGCGCCATAAGCCAGCACACCGCCGCCCATGGTTGCCACAACGCTGTTGAACACACCGATAAACCCAGAGCTTGTCCCCATAATAATAGGCACCTTACCGCCGATGGGCCCAATGGAGAACAGCTGGATCAGTGTCACAATACCGGCAATCCACATAGCATTCTGCAAAAGACTTACCTGTAATTCCTCAAACTCACTGCCTACTCCCAGACCGCACGCGCCTGTAATAATCAGCAGCGGCGTCAGGTTACCGACGAACATCGCCAATACATGCTGCAACCCCAGCGGTATTGCCTGTTTCAACGGCATTTTCCCATAAAACTGAAAAGCAGCCTCGGTTTTCTTTTCCATATCAAATCCCTCTTCCCTAATCTTCTTACATTATAATCCCGTATGATTATATGGTATCTTCGACAATTTGTAAAGGAATCTCCTCTTTTTTTCGAGAAAAGAACAAAAAAGCACGGAGCTGCCCGCCGACATTCCGTGCTTTCTTATGTGCTGTTTAAAAAAACGGTTTCTTCAAGAAATATTACCAGCCCTGACGGAACTGCATTACATCATCGGAAATCTGGCCATTCAGATATTCGCTGATGGATTCTTCCAGAATATCAAAGCCTTTTTCCAGATTTTCCGCCGTAATGTTCAGAGGCGGCTGGATACGCAGGATATTGCCAGCCAAAGAGATCACCAGCAGACCCTTTTCATAGGAACGGTACAAAATCTTGAAGGTGCCGTCGCCGTCCGGTGTTCTTTCCCCGTTTTCGCCCTTTTTGCTGATGATAATGCCCCGGGACATCCCAATGCCCTGGTTGCCGGCTACCAATTCAGGGAACTTGTCTTCCAGCTGTTTCAGCCGGCGGTTCAGAATTTCTGTGTTTCTGGCCAAAATCCCCTGGAATTCCTCGCCCTTCATGTAATCAAAGGCCGCAATGCCGGCGGTGCAGGCCATTGCGTTACCGCCCAGCGTAAACAGGTGCGCGGGAGCGGGCAGTGTATCCATGATCTCGCTTCTTGCCATGAAAGCACCCAGTGTCAGGCTGCCGCCTACGGATTTGCCCATAATGATACCGTCGGGAACGATGCCATAGTTTTCAATGGCAAACCATTTGCCTGTACGGAAGAACGCCTGCTGTACTTCCTCGGAAATAAAGAGGATGCCGTATTTTTTGCACAGCTCATACAGCTTTTTCATGAAGATGGGATGGGCAGGAATCAGGCCTGCGTCGCCCTGTACCGGTTCAATGATAACAGCCGCTACTTCTTCCGCTACCAAATAGGTGCTGAAAGCGCGTTCCATTTCCATCAGGCAGTTCTTTTCGCATTCCTCATCGGGCACATCATTGCCAAAGAAGGGGAAGCAATAAATATCCGGCAGGAAAGGGCCCATGCCTTTACGCATTCTGGTGGTTACGGTCGTCATGGAAGATGCACCAAAGGTATTGCCATGATAGCCGTTGATAAATGTAATGATCTTTGTTCTGCCTGTATAGGCTCTGGCGAATTTTACCGCGGCGTCATTGGCGTCGGAACCGCAGTTGCCGAAAACCACCTTTACGTCTCCGCCGCCAGGATAAATGGATGTCAGTCTTTCCGCATACTCAATGGAAGTGCGTCCATAAGTATACGCAATGGCATACTGTGTGAATTTTTCCAGCTGTACTTTCAGCGCCGCTGTTACTACATCATTGCAGCT
Organism: uncultured Anaerotignum sp.; assembly: GCA_944381385.1. Lineage (GTDB taxonomy): Bacteria > Bacillota > Clostridia > Lachnospirales > Anaerotignaceae > Anaerotignum. The sequence continues at coordinate 30,733 of CALWKZ010000013.1, forward strand.
CCCCAAGTTCAGAGAAGACGCACTGCTTAAAAAGTCAATAAAGCCATTCCCGTCCTCGTCGTAGATCATGTCATCTTTTGCGCGTTCCACTACCAGAGGGAAATAAGACAGATGCTGAGTCGGCGCGATTACTTTTTTGTCTCTTGCTACCCATTCATTGCATTTTGTCGTGTTCAAAGCCATTTTACTCACGCTCCTAATATCTTAGTCACAGACTACAAACGTTTGCCGAAAAACGGCAAACGTCTGTAAGTCTCTTATGCCTTTTATTTTACATCTTTTGCTTTGACGATCTTGTAAATACCAAATGTCAATACAGGGATTACATATACGATGAAGAATACCCATGCCAGTGTGCCGTAGCCTTTGGAAATCAGTGCTGTCAGACCAGCTGAGGAGATGAATACCGCCAGAACCAGCAGACCAGCTGCGGTTACGGGAGTGATCCACTTGGGAACTTCTTTGCCCTTTGCGACCATAGCGCCTTCAATACGGTCTGTTACAGAGTAGATCAGGCCGGAACCTGTTTCGATCAGAGTACCGAACAGTACGATCTGGAAAATGTACTGCAGCCAAGGCATGTTCATCTGTGTCAGGATGTAGTTTACAGGCAGTTCTTCGTCAATGATAACAGGATAGAAACCGCACATTGCGATGAACAGAATGATACCGGGCAGGATACCGATTACGCCCGCGATCAAACCGGAGCAGAATGCTTCTTTCTTTGTATCACTGTGTTTGATGGTGTACAGTACAGCAATGATGATGGCCAGATTGTAGAATGCGTACTGGAAGCCGCCCAAAGGCCAGTTGCCTGTTACGGGAACAGTAGCGAAGTTTGTACCGATTTCGCCGCTGTAATTTACAAACACCAGAATCAGGAACAGAATGTAAACGCCGTACAATACGAAGGACCATACAGAAAGAACTTTTTCAATCATTTCAGAACCATTGATAACCAGCAGGAATACGGCAATCGCCATACCAATAATACCAACCCATTTGGTTATGCCGAACAGCTCAAATACAATTGAGCCTGCCGAAGCGGCTACAACGGCCAATACGATCATAATAAATATCAGATAACAGATCTCAAACACAACCCAGAACGGACCCATTAGCTGCTTCATGAAACTCTTATAGTCGTATTTCTTGAATGTGTGCGCGAATGCAAAAGAAATCGCGCAGATGATAGACCAAGTCAGCAAAGATACGATACTCATAGACAGGATACCGCCTACAGGACCGTAACCCATGAAGTACTCGATCAATTCACGCCCTGTACCATAACCGCCGGCGATAACGCAGGACTGGAATACGATACCAGGTACAAAATACTTTTGAAAGCCTTTTGATGTTAATAAACTCATACTTTCTCCCCCTTTAACTTTTTATTTTTCTTTGAAAATACAAGTTGGTGCCTTTCTCCGGCCAAAGCCGTTTTTTCTTTTGTAGTTCATGGTAATGTATAATTCCGTCGTTAGCTAACTACCATTGCATTTCCCATATTTTTGGTAAGGTTTAAATATAGTAAATACAATTTACTTGTATTTTAGTAAGTTTTATTTCTGATGTCAACAAATAATTTAGTATTTAAAAAATAAATTTATCATTTGTAAATTCTGTGCAGAATAAATGTATTTTCCTTCCAATTTTGTACACATAGTCAAAATATGAACTCAGACAAGAAAAATAGTTCATTTTTGAGAGGGAACCTTGTAAATATTGACACTTGTATTCGACGAATCATTTGTTCAGAGCTTGTCATATTTCGAGAAAATCCTGCATAATCTGCACTTTGTATTCATACGCCATGCAAAACACAAAAAAAAGACGTCTTTTTTTTAAAAAAAGATACGTCTTTTTTCAGATTATACAAGAATATTGCATACAATATCCTATAATCCCACTTCTTCCCAGCCTTTCGCCGTCCAGATCAGTACGGAGGAAAAACCGATTTCCCTTGCCGCCTGCCCCACTTCCGCAAAGCCATAACCTAACGAAGCCGTATCATGGCTGTCGCTGGAAAGGAGGATCTTCCCGCCCCGGGCCCGCAGCTCCTTCAATAGATACAAGGATGGGTACGGCTCTGTACGCAGTCCCCGGTACATGGCCCCGGTGTTGATCTCAAAGGGCTTTCC
>CALWKZ010000014.1 GCA_944381385.1 uncultured Anaerotignum sp.
AATATTCCTCTTTTTTCAGTGGGCGAATGCTATGATTCATGGCAGACTCCTTTCTGTTTTTATCTCAGTATAGCATAAATAGACTTTTGGGGAAAAGAGTTGTTCTGCGGGCGGTATTGCATAGTAAAAAGATATATTTTATATATTTTTCAGAGAAATAAAAATACTTTTTGTATAAATTGACAGTATGAATTGTATGTGATACGATACATTCAAGGAGTTTTGTATAAAAGGAGGTCTTGTTTATGTCTTATAGTCCGTTATTAGGTTCTTCGTTTAACCGCACCAAACTGCGTGATCCCGCTCACCCCTGCACCTTCTCCGGCATGTGTTCCATGTGTACGGCTGACTGTGTAGGTACCTGTGAGATCGGCATTTCCGCCGTGCGGGGCGCGGACGCTGTGTATCCCACCACCACAGGCGACAATCAGGTGGCTTCGGAAAAAAGCTATCCCATTGATTATTCCCATTTCAATATCAACGGCCGTGTTTTCGGCGCTGTAGGCGCGGAAGCCGATTCTGACAAGGCAACCATTTACCATGTGAATCTGGAGACCCAGATCGGGACACTCCATCCGGTGAAGCTGAAACTTCCCATTATTCTGCCTGCCCTAATCAAGCTGAACTGGCAGGATTATTTCGGCGGTGCGGCTATGGCCGGCGTGCTCACCGTCATCGGGGAAGGCTCCGTAACGAAAGACCCTACCCTGCGGCTGGAAAACGGCAAAGTGGTTCACTGTCCCAAACTGCGGGAATTTCTGGACGCGTTCCGGAAATATGACCGGGGTTACGGCCAGATCATTCTGCAGGTGAATGTAGATGATGACCGCATCGGTGTGCCGGAATACGCCATCAAGGAATGCGGCTGTGAGGCCATTGAGTTCAAATTCGGCCAGTCCGCCAAAGGGACGCAGCCTGTCAACCGTCTGGCAACGCTGGAGGATGCGTTGAAGGCGCAGGAAAATGGTCTGCTGGTGATCCCCGATCCTTCCGATCCGGAGGTGCAGAAAAAGTATCAGGCCGGGTTCGGCGAAAACTTCCGTTCCTATGCCAGACTGCCTATGTGGGATCTGGAATATCTGGGCAAGAGGATCGAAGAACTGCGCCAGATGGGCCTGAAAAACGTATATTTCAAAATGGCTGGCTATGACTATGCCGATCTGGAGCACGTTCTGCGGATCGCTTCTGAGCTGCAGGTGGACATGGTCACCTTTGACGGCGCAGGCGGCGGTTCCGGCTACAGCCCCTGCAAAATGATGAATGAATGGTGCCTGCCTCCCGTTGTGATGGAAAGCTACCTGGTGGAGATCCTTCAGAGACTGGAAAAAGAAGGTCTGTCCCTGCCGCATGTGGCTCTGACCGGCGGCTTTACCATGGAGGATCAGGTATATAAGGCTCTGGCGTTCGGTGCGCCCTACATCAACCTGATCGGCATCTGCCGCGGCTCTATGGCGGCGGCTATGAGCGCCAAGAAGGTGGGCGAACTGCTGAAGGAAGGCAAACTGCCTGTGGAACTGCAGCGCTTTGGCTCCACCGTGGACGAACTGTTCCCCGATCTGCGGGAACTGCGCAATATTTACGGGGAAGAAGCCAATAACTTCTCCACCGGCGCCATCGGCGTATATTCCTATCTGAACCGGATCGCCTTCGGTTTGAAACATTTCGCGGCCCTGAACCGGAAATTCTCTCTGGAATACATCGACCGCAGCGATATTTTCCCTCTGACCAGAGACGCTAAAGATCTGCTGGACGGAAAATGGATGAGATAACAGAAAATCAGCCCTTAGAGAGGAAAGCTCTCTAAGGGCTTTTTTATATTACAAAAATATGAAATTTGAGAAAAACGGCTGTTTTTGGCTGGGTTTATGGTATACTTAAGAGTAATGAAAAAATAGATAGACGAGGTAGTAAAATGAACGAAAAAGCACTCCATACACTGGAATACGATAAAATGATACAAAAACTGACTTACTACGCCGTTTCTCCTATGGCGAAGGAGCTGGCCCAGAATCTGACACCCTCCGTTTCTCTTTCGGAGATCGCGCTGCGCCAGCAGGAGACCACGGAGGCGGTCAGCATGGTGCTGCGCAAGGGCAGTCCTTCCTTCGGCGGCTTTCGGGAGGTGCGTCCCCAGCTGAAACGGGCGGCCATGGGCGGTATCCTGTCCATTCCCGAGCTGATGCATATCGGGGAATTTCTTTATGTCTGCCGGAAAGCCAAAAATTATGCCAAAAATGAAAACAAGGCGGAGGTATACGAGCGTCTGGATGAGTATTTCGAGCTGCTGACACTGCTGCCCCAGCTGGAAAATGAGATCAGCCGCTGTATCGTTTCGGAAACGGAGATTGCTGATGACGCCAGCGCCGGCCTGAAATCCGTCCGCAAGGAGATCAAGATTTCCAATGACCGGGTGAAGGACCATCTGAACAGCGTCATTTCCTCCTCCGCGTACCGGAACATGCTCCAGGACTATGTGGTCACCATCCGAAACGACCGTTACTGTGTGCCGGTCAAAAGTGAATACAGAAGCGTGTTCCCCGGCATGATCCATGACCAGTCCAATACAGGCTCTACGCTGTTTATGGAGCCTTTGAGCGTGGTGCAGTTAAACAATAAGATCAAGGAATTGCAGGCCAAGGAAAAAGAGGAGATCGAAAAGATCCTTATTTCTCTGTCTCTGATGGTGACACAGAATGAGGCGGTGATGGGGGCTGATTTGGAACTGCTGACCCAGCTGGATTTTATTTTTGCCAAAGCGCAGCTTTCCCTGTCCATGGATGGGACACAGCCCCTGTTCAATACAAAGGGCTATGTGAATATCCGGAAGGCCAGACATCCTCTGCTGGATGCCAAAACGGCGGTGCCTATTGATTTATATTTAGGAAAGGACTTTACTACACTGCTGATTACCGGGCCAAATACCGGCGGTAAGACCGTGGCCTTGAAAACCCTGGGCCTCTTTTCTCTGATGGGGCAGGCGGGCCTGCATATCCCGGCGGGGGACCATTCCCAGCTGGCGGTATTTGAGGAGGTCTTTGCCGATATTGGCGATGAGCAGAGCATTGAGCAGAGTTTGAGTACCTTCTCCGCCCATATGACCAATGTGGTGCGGATTCTGGACGAGGTGACGGACAATTCTCTGGTGCTGTTCGATGAATTGGGCGCGGGCACAGACCCCACGGAGGGTGCTGCCCTGGCTATGGCCATCATACAGTACCTCCATCAGCGGGGCATCCGTACGGCGGTCACCACCCACTACAGCGAGTTGAAGGTATACGCTCTCTCCACGGAAGGGGTGGAAAACGCCTGCTGTGAGTTTGATGTGGAAACACTGCGGCCTACTTATCGGCTGCTCATCGGTATTCCCGGCAAGAGCAACGCCTTTGCTATCTCCAAGCGTCTGGGATTGCAGGATCACATCATCGACAGCGCCAAGGAGTTTATTTCCCATGAGGACGCGCGATTCGAGGATGTTATTACCGATCTGGAAATCAGCAAAAAAAGCGTGGTATTTGAGCAGGAGCGGGCGGAACAGTACCGCAAAGAGGCGGAAAGCCTGAAAAAAGAAGTGGAACGCCAGAAGGAAAAGACGAGAGAACAGAAGGAAAAGATCCTCCAGAAGGCAAGAGAGGAAGCCAAACAGATCTATGCCCAGGCCAAGGAGGAGGCAGACGCCATCATCAAGGAAATGAACCGGGAGGCAAAGCAGAAAAACCAGCAGAAGGCCCTGGAAAACAGAGCCAAGCTGAAAGAAAAGCTCTCCAGCGTCCAGGAGGACTTCCTGAAATCCAAAAAGGTGAAGCCTTCCCACAGACCGCCGGAAAAACTCCAGGCAGGAGATCGGGTCTATGTAATTTCCTTCGACCAGAACGGTGTGGCGCTGTCCGCGCCGGATAAAAATAAAGAGGTCATGGTGCAGATGGGTGCCATGAAGGCCAAGATTCCTTTGGCGGAGCTGATGCTGGACGACACGCCCCAGCCCAAGGAACAGAAACAGCGGCCTGTCAACGTTAAGGCAAAGACGAAGAAAAGCCAGTTTATCTCCGCCGAGATCGACTGCCGGGGACAGCTGGTGGACGAAGCGCTGGCCAATATCGACAAATATATCGACGACGCGTATTTATCCGGGCTGAAACAGATTGTCATTATCCACGGCAAGGGCACCGGCGCTCTGCGGGCGGGGGTACAGCAGTATCTGCGTACCAATCCCCATGTAAAGAGCCAGCGCCCGGGTACTTTTGGGGAAGGCGAAGCCGGGGTGACAGTGGTAGAACTGAAATAAAAAAGGAGAGAGTTCTATGAGTGAAAAGCAGAAGATATTGGTAGTGGATGATGACCGCCATATTGCGGAGCTGATTTCCCTCTACCTGATGAAGGATGGTTATGATACAAAAGAGGTATATGACGGCAAGGAGGCGCTGGCGGAGTTTGACAGCTATCTGCCGGATTTGGTGCTGCTGGACCTGATGCTGCCGGGATTGGATGGGTACCAGGTCTGCACGGAGCTGCGGAAGAAAAGCAAGGTGCCGGTCATTATGCTGACGGCCAAAGGGGAAACCTTTGATAAGGTGCTGGGGCTGGAGTTGGGGGCGGACGATTATATCGTCAAGCCCTTCGATCCGAAGGAACTGATTGCCCGGGTCAAGGCGGTTCTGCGCCGGTATGAGACCGGCTCCGCCAAGGAGGATGAGAATATCCTGCACTTCCCGGATCTGGAGATCAATCTGGGGAATTATACGGTTACATACCACGGGAAAAATATGGATTTCCCGCCCAAGGAGTTTGAGCTGCTCTCCTTCCTGGCGCAGCATCCCAACCGGGTCTTTACCAGGGAACAGCTGCTGGATCGGATCTGGGGCTATGAGTATGTGGGAGACACCAGAACCGTAGACGTTCATGTAAAGCGCATCCGGGAGAAAATGAACCGGGAGGATGAATGGGGCATCCGTACCGTTTGGAGCGTAGGCTATAAATTTGGACAGAAATAAAAAAACGAAGGCCCGGTTTTTGGGCCTTCGCGTTATGGCAGCAGAAGGATCAGTTATCCTGTTTTTCTGTACCCGCAGATGTGTTTTCGGCAGGCTGGGAAGCAGCTTCCGCTGTTTCCGACGCAGGCGCGGCTTCGCCGCCGTCGGTAAGGGCTGCCTGCTCCCGTTCCGCTTTTTTGCGGGCCATTTCCATCTCCCGCAT
>CALWKZ010000015.1 GCA_944381385.1 uncultured Anaerotignum sp.
TCCACAGCTTTGGCATTACAGAAACAGAGGAATGGCTGGATACGGGCATCATCGCCCTGATTCCGGGGAAGGAGGAAGGCCCCGCCTTGGCCTTTCGGGCGGACATGGACGCCCTGACGGTAACAGAGGAGACCGGCTGCGATTTCGCCTCCTGTCATCCCGGCCAGATGCACGCCTGCGGCCATGACGGCCATATGACCATACTGCTAGGCTTTGCCAAATATCTGGCGGAGCACAAAGACCAGCTGGCGGGAGACGTTCTGCTGATCTTCCAGCCGGCGGAGGAAGGCCCCGGCGGCGCTAAGCTGCTCATTGACGCGGGGCTTTTTGAACGGCATCCCGCTTCCTGCGTCATTGGCTGCCACATCTTTCCTCAAGTACCAGAAGGAAAAATCGCCTGCCGGAAAGGGGCCATGATGGCGCGAAACGGCGAGGTGGATGTGCATATTTACGGTCAAAGCGCCCATGGCGCCCAGCCCCATCTGGGAAATGACGCTGTTTTGGCGGCAGGGGCTGTCATCACCGGCCTGCACACCATACTTTCCAGAAACATCTCCCCTCTGGACAGTGGTGTATTGACCTTTGGCGCCATCCACGGCGGCGAGGCCTGCAACATCATCGCCAAGGAAGTGAAGCTGGAAGGCACCATGCGGGCATTCAGCGACGAGGCCTATGATACTATGACCCGCAGAATACAGGAAGCGGCGGCGGGCATTGCCGCCGGCTATGGCTGCAAGGGAGAGGCCGTGTTCCGCCATATGTACCGGGTCGTAAACAACGACAGCCGTTTGGTGGAGGCCCTTCAGACAGTCACAGGTACAGACTATGAAGAAACGCCGCCCTATATGCTGGCGGAAGATTTCTCCCTGTACCAGCAGGTATTGCCGGGACTATTCTTTTTCCTGGGCTCCGGCAATGAGGAAAAAGGGTATACAGCCCCCCTCCACAGCGCCAAGTTCCAGTTTGACGAAAGCATATTGGCAAAGGGTGTAAAAACCTACGCCCAACTACTGGAGCTGCTCCAGAACGAAAATATATTCTGAGCCGCAAACAAAAAAACAGCGTCTTTTCCAGATTTCGGAAAAGACGCTGTTTCTTATATTTCACGCATGGTCTCCCAGCGGCGCATATAGCCGAAGCCGATGGGATACGGCCCTGTATGGACGCCGATGGTGGCGCCGATCTGGTACAGAGGCAATTCTCCTGTATAACCAAACTGCCGCAGCTTTTCCTCTACCTCCTTATAAAAAGCCGCCGCTTCTTCCCTGCCGTAGCCAAAGCCCACAGCGAAGCGATACTGGTTGATTTCCTCTTTTTCGCCGCCAAAAGCCTTTTCCAGCTCCGCCAGTATGGCGACAAGGGATTTCTTCCGGCTTCTGGTCATACTGACGGGAAACAGCTCCCCGGCACGCATTTCCATAACCGGCTTGATCTTTAAGGCCACTGCCGCCAGCTTCATGACCTTGCCGATGCGGCCGCCTTTTTGCAGATAATCCAGATCTGCCGTTGTAAAGAGGATGCGTCCCGTCTGCTTTATTTTTTCCAGAAGAGCCGCCGCTTCCGAAAAAGGCACGTCCGCCGCCGCCATATCCGCCGCCTGTTCTACCAGAAGGCCCTGCTCTGCCGTGGCGCAGGCGGAATCCATCACCAGAATCTGGGCATTGGGGAAATCCTCCAGCACTTCCTCTCTGGCCAGGCAGGCCGACTGGTAGGAACCACTGAACTTCGCGCTCAGACAGATACAGAGCACCGGCAGCCCCTGTTTCACGGCAGGGCGGAAGGCATCGGCATAGTCCTCTATGGTAGGCATGGAGGTTTTCGGGAATACTCCCGGATGCTCCGCCATTTGGCGGTAAAAATCTGGCACCGGCAGCTCCGTCCGCTCTTTTTGGTATATTTCCGATCCAAACGAAACGTAATAAGGCACCAAAAGGATGCCCCGTTCCTCTTCCGTACGGGGGGCGATGTCACAGGCGCTGTCACTGACCACCTGAAATGTCATGGGATCTCCTCCTTCTTTTCGTTTAGAATATGATTTCTCCTTCCCAAGAGAAAAACCCTTCCCTATTCCGGAATTTTCTCTTTTTTTACAACAGGCGCTTTAATACCTGAAGATCTGCCATATATGTCTCCGACAGGCTCCGGTTGTAGATCACCGCCGCCGGATGGTACAGCGGAAAGAGCCGTCTGCCGTCGGGGGTACGACTTTCTCTGCCATGGCAGTCGCCGATGACGATGGACTTTTCCCCCGTCACCGCCCGCAGAGGCACATTCCCCAAAGTCACGATCCACTCTGGCGCTGCCAGCCGGATCTCCTCCAGCAGAAATGGCCGGAAAAAATCAAACTCCTGCCGGGAAGGGGGACGGTTCACAGGCTTGCCCGTTTTGGGACTGATCTTTGTAGGGCGCAGCTTTACCACATTGGAGATATAGACCTCCTCCCGGGGCAGGCCCAGTGTTTCCAGGAAAATAGTCAGATTGGCCCCCGCCTTGCCCACAAAGGGGCGGCCCTGCTTTTCCTCCTCGCCGCCGGGTGCCTCCCCGATGAGCATGATCCGGGGATGCTCCTTTCCGCCGCCAAAAACCAAGGTTTTCTCCCGGTAAGGGGACTGCTCCACCGCCGCCAGCAAAGCCTCCCGCCATTGGGTCAAATTTTCCATTTTCTATCTCTCCTTTTTTACTTATCCACATACCCACACAGTTATCCACAGATTTTTTGTGGACAACTTTCTATTTCTACCGCAAGATATTGTGGCGCTCTTTTTCCGTAATTCAAAATATATAGGGAAAAACAGGCGTTCTGTTGATAAATCCGCCTCATACACAAAGCCTTGTGTATAACTCCGCTTTTTTCCCCCTCATCCGGCGGTTTTTTCCACGCTTTTTCTCCGGAAGAAGCGGAAAATCACCATGCCCGCCAAAAATCCGCCTAAATGGGCATAATTGTCCACGCCTGTATCCAGCCAGCCCATGCCCAGCGCCGTCAGCGCCAGCAGCAGCATGGTGGCATAATTCATGCCCGTGGCCCGGGCGCCCTCCCGCTTTGTCCACAGCAGCGCGCCGCCCAGCAGGCCAAACACAGCGCCGGAAGCCCCAATGCCCAGCCAGCCGCTGCAAAACAGGCTCAAAAGGCTGCCGCAGAGACCGGACAGGAGAAAGAGCGCCAGAAACCGCCCACGGCCCAAAAGCCGCTCCATTGGCACACCAAAATAAAACAGATAAATACCATTGGCCGCCAGATGCAGGATGCCATCATGGAGAAATATGGATGTCAACAGCCGGTAATACTGCCTCTGTTCCACAACGCCTTCCCAGCCGGAGCCAAAAGCCCAGATCCAGCGGTCTTTCTCGCCGGACAGATACATCCCCGCCAAGATCAGCGCGCAAAGACCAAAAATGATTATGGTGGCCCAGGGCTTTTCCCCTTCCGCCGCCGGAGCCATGGCAGGCTGAGGCGCCTGGCCCTGTGCCGCCGCCGTCAGCAGCTTTTCCAGTCCCAGCAGCTTTTCCGGCTGGTCTTTGCCCGTCAGCACCTGCCCTCGGTCCAGCGGGAAATACCACCATATGTACTGCACCGGCCCGTCGAAGGAAAGCTGTTTTTCCCGGATGAAGGCCATGGTTTCCTTCCGATAGGCTTCTTCCGTGAAAATACAGAGGCAGACCATTCTGGTACAGTGCATTTCCTCTTTATTTTCCAGCATCCTCTCCGCCAAGCCGGCTATCGCTTCCTCCCATTCCGCCGGGCCTTTCCGGCTGCCGTCCAGCAGGAAGATCAGATAGAACACCGGGTTCTCCACCCGCCAGAACAGACCGTCTACGGGGTGCTGATCCTGGTCGACTACAGAGAAAAAACCCTGCTGAATCATCCATTGTCCCGTTTTTCTCAAAAATTCCAAATGCTCCATATCGTTTTCACCTCGTCATAAGAAAAAAACCCACCGGTTGGGGTCCCGATGAGCTTTTCTGTCAGTGATAAGAAAATGGGGTATTCTTATCATAAAAGAAGACTGTTTTTCTAAAATTGGGGATAACTCGTAAGTTATACACAGGGAAGAACCAGTTATCCACAACTTTGTCTACATGTATCCTATCATAAATATACCTGATTGTCAATTTTCGCCTTCAGCTTTCTTATCGACAAAAAACTACAAAATCAAACTCAGCGCCAACAGGCCCAGAAAACCCGGCGTGCCTAAAAGACCTACAATGCCTACGGTCACCAGATTGATGCCCACCGAAAGGCCCAGGCCATGGCAGATCCCCAAGGCGGCAGCGCCGGCCGCCGCCGACAGCCCGAACCGCAGCAGCACCCGCAGAGGCTTTGCCAGCGCCGCCAGCACCAGGATCGCCAAACATACCAATATCACACCGGAAAGTATTCCAGTTCCCCCCATACCGTTTCCCTCCCCTCAGCTGATCTTTCTGCCGGGCTCCACGCTCAGTCCCAGCGCCTTGGCCTCCCGCAGAAAATACTCATATTTTTTATGCAGCGCCCGGATCTCATAGATATAGCTGTCGATCAGCGCCTCGTCGGTCACATTTGCAAAGGCTGACCGGGCCGATTCCAGCTGGCATTGGATCTGGCGGATAGAGGTAATGATCTTCTCGCCTTCGTCCCATAATTCCCGTCTGCCCATGGGCATCGCTCCTTTCCTGCTTGTTCCTAATATAAGCAAAAAAAGACCTTTTTATTCCTTTCCGGGAATTTTTTGCGAAACAAAAAAAGGCCTCTTTCCAAAAGCAGGCCCTCTGTAAGAAAACGGTCCCGGAAATAAGTTATGGCCGGAACCCATGGTATCCCAAGATTCCAGCCATATTTGTTTTCCCGCGGAGCAAAAGTCTTTCTCCGGTTTCTTTCCAAAAATATTTAGTCCACGGTAAATTCCGCCGCCACAGGCAGATCGTTTACCAAAAGGATCATGCGGTATTCCCCGCTGCCGATGCCGCCGCAGAGGGTCTTCCAGTTGATGGGCACCTCCGTCGTTTCGCCGGGAGCTACGCTCTGGGTCTCCTCGCCCCAGCTGGCGCCTGCCGTGCCGGGGAATTCCTCCCACTGGCCGTCCTTCAGCTCCTCCAGATGGTAGAGCAGGCGGTAGGTTACTTCTTCGTCGCTGTCATTTGTCAGCAGGAAGGTGGCGCTGGTAGATTTCAGCGTATCCTCCTGCAGGGAAAGGGTCACGCCTTCCAGCTGATTCACTTCCGAAAACTGTGTGGCGTAATCTCCGCCGCAGCCGCTGAGGGCAAACAGGCAAATACAGATCGCCGTTAATACACACCATATTTTTTTCATAACAGATTCTCCTTTGTCTCCTTATTGCAGGGTCTTTTCGATAAACTCCGCCAGCTTGCGGGCTTCCTTTTCCATCTTTTCCAGATCCTTGCCCTCGATCATGACACGGACCAGAGGCTCTGTGCCGGAGGTACGGATCAGCACTCTGCCGTCGGCGGAAAAATCTTTTTCCAATTCCTCAATGGCATGGCGGATAGCCGGCACTTCCATATAGGTATTCTTTTTGGCGTTATTCACCCGGGCATTGACCAGCACCTGAGGCATGGTCTCCATGGCCGCCGCCAGCTCCGACGCCTTTTTGCCGCTGCGCTTCATAACGGAAAGCAGCTGGATAGCCGTCAGGATGCCGTCGCCGGTGGTGTTATGGTCCAAAAAGATGATATGGCCGGACTGTTCGCCACCCAGGTTCCGTTCCGCCGCGATCATCCGCTCCAGAACGTACCGGTCGCCTACATTGGCCTGCTCAATGGCAATGCCCTTTTCCCGGCCCATAAGGGTCAGGCCCAGGTTAGACATTACAGTACCTACGATAGTATCGTTTTTCAGCTGGCCCCGTTCCTTCATATCCAGACCGCAGATAGCCAGGATCTTGTCCCCGTCGATAAGTTCTCCGTTTTCGTCTACCGCCAGACAGCGGTCCGCGTCCCCGTCAAAGGCAAAGCCGATATCGGCGCCGTTTTCCTTGACGAAGGCTTTCAGATCCTCCATATGGGTAGAGCCGCATTTTTTATTGATATTAGTGCCGTCAGGCTCGTTGTGGATGATGCAAAGACCCGCCCCCAGATTCAGCAGGGCAATGGGCGCCGCCTTATAGGAAGCGCCGTTGGCACAGTCCAGCGCTACTTTGATGCCCTGGAACCGTTCCTTTGTGGTCTTGGTCAAAAAGTCAATGTAGTCATCCAAAGCCTCCTCCGCCAGGGAACGGGTGCCGATGGCGCCCCCTGTGGGACAGGGCAAAATCTCCTGATGGCCCAGAAGGATATCCTCGATCTCATCCTCCAGATCATCGCTGAGCTTATAGCCCTGGCTGTTGAAGAATTTGATGCCGTTATACTCCACCGGATTGTGGGAAGCGGAGATCACGACCCCCGCGTCCAGACGATATTTCCGCACCAGATAAGCTACTGCCGGCGTAGGTACAATGCCCGCCAATACAGCATGCGCGCCGACGGAGCAAATGCCCGCCACCAGCGCCGCCTCCAGCATATCCCCGCTGATGCGGGTATCCATGCCTACCAGGATTCTGGGCGCATGGTTCGTTTCTTTTGTCAGTACATACGCGCCGGCACGTCCCAGCTGGTATGCCATTTCCCCTGTCAGTTCCGTGTTCGCTACGCCGCGGACACCGTCTGTACCGAATAATCTACCCATATTATCTTAACTCCTTCATATACAAAAATTCCATTTATGGCTCTGTGCTATCATTCTCTTCTGCCCCGGCCTGTGTCACCGTCACGGAAATGGTGGTATCCGTTGTGGAAACGCCTTCCGGCAGCTGCCAGATGACTTCCGTTGTATGAACGCCCGGCGTCAAACCGCTTACATCCACTGTAGCGCTGATCTGGCTTTCGTCCACATTTTCCAGAACATCCTCTGTCCCTACCAGCGTTACGGAAATAGAGGAAGGCAGTTCATAGGCATACTGGCTGTCTGTATGCAGCAGCGTAACGACCGAGGAGGAAAGCCATACCGTTGTTTCCTCACTTCTGGCAATGTGTACCAATACCTGCACACTCTGCGCGCTGCCTTCCTTCAGCTGTACGCCCTGCGGCAGGTAATCCGCCAAATCAAAGGCCTTGGAAACAGAGGTGGTCCGCCCTGCTACGTCGATCGGCTCCAGCGTCAGGTAAGAAAGCCTGTTCAAAGCCGCTTCCTCGCCCATGACCGTAATGGTTTCCGGCGTTGTGGTGATTTCTAAAATATGGTACCCTTCCGCCGGCGCACCGGTGATCTCTACCTGCAAAGGAATCTGTTTTTCATCCTGCATCAGATAGGAAACGGTAACCGTATCCTGCGGGGAGAAGGTAATGCCGCTGACGGTCTCGCCTTCGGCGTCATAAGCCACCAGCTTGCTCTCCACAACTCCCAGCTCCACGGCGTCCGCCGCGCTGACGGTAGCCCGAACGGAAGCCACCTGGTCTACGGCGGATTTTGCGCCCTTGACCATTACAGTTTCCATGCTCAGCTCCGGTTCGGACAGCTTGTCAGAACCGTCCGCCATACCGTTCATGGAGATCTCCACAGGGAACTCCTTGCTGACCAGGGTCTCAATGGACAATTCCACCGTGGAGGGACTCTTGCTGACGATCACATAGCTGCTGCCGCTGGGCAGCGTCACCCTTACCTCCGCCGTACGGGTATCCCCATTGGATACATAGCCCAGATCGGCCACATCCACCTCGGCGGTAATCATATCCGACTGCTGCTGGCTCAAACGATCCAGCGCGGTACGCTGGCCCTTGATCTTGATATTTACTTTTGTTTCCGATAATTCTTCCCAGTTGGCAATAGTCAGCCCCTGGGCTGTCAGAGACTCCATGCCGGTGATCTGTAACTGGGTGCTGTATGTTCTGGTATCTTCCGGCTGGTCGATGCTGATGACCATGAACCACATGATGGCCGCGATCGCGATGGAAAGCAGCTTCCAGCCGATATCTTTCATCAATAATTCCTGAAATCTTTTCATTCTTCCGGCCTTCCTTTCCAAATCATCCATTTTTTCCTGCTGGTCTGATTCTGCTGGGAAAGCATCGTCTTTAACTGCTCCGTTGTCAGGTCACGATAAAGCACGCCGCCTCTGGCTACGGAGATCTTCCCCGTTTCCTCGGACACAACGATCACATAGGCGTCGGAAACCTCGCTGGCGCCGATGGCCGCCCGGTGCCGGGTGCCCAGCTCCATGCTGACCTCATTGCTGTCCGTCAAAGGCAGGAAGCAGGTAGCCGCCGCCACACGGTTATGCCGTATGATCACCGCCCCATCATGCAGGGGGGTATTGTGCTCAAAAATATTGATCAAAAGCTGGCTGGAAACGATGGCGTCGATAGGGATGCCGGTACGCTCCAGGTCCCCCAGAGGGACCTCCTGCTCCATCAAAATCAGCGCGCCTGTTTTTACGGCGCCCATTTTTCCCGCCGCCTTTACAATCTCATCCACAGTACGGGCCGCCGCCTTTTCATCGCCAGCGTCATCGCTGCGTGTAAAATAGGAAAAAAACTTGCCCTTGCCTAGCTGTTCCAGCGCCTTGCGCATTTCCGGCTGGAAAACGATCAGCAAAGCGATAATGCCCACACTGATCGTATTGGACAAAATCCAGAGGATAGTATTCAATTTTAAGATCGAAGCCACCGCCGCCAGGGCAAAGATCACCAGGATGCCCTTAAACAGCGCCCAGGCTCTGGTCTCCTTGATCCAGAAAATGATCTTATAAATGATATAGGCAACGATCAGAATATCCAGCACATCGGTAATGCCGATGGAGGGCTTTACGAATTCCGTAATGCCCAGGCTGTCAAAAAAACCGCGAAATAATTCCATACTTCCACACCCGATTTCCATTTGTTCTCTAAAAAAATACAGACTTAAATACAGTATAGCATAAAGCGGGAGAAAAATGTTGCCCTCTTTTAAATTTCAGAAAAAATTACAATATTTTCTAACAGAACGGCAGCATAAACGCCCGTCCATTCCGGGAATTTTCTCCTGAGATTGCGGAAAGGGCCCTTCGCAGAATATGTCTCCGGTACGCCAAAAAGCAGAAAGGGCGTTTCCCCAAAAGGGGAACGCCCTAATTTTCTGTTATAAAATTATTTGTCCAGGGGTTTCATTGTGGGGAACAGGATGACGTCTCTGATAGAAACGGATTCTGTCAGCAGCATGACAAATCTGTCGATTCCAACGCCCAGACCGCCTGTGGGAGGCATACCGTATTCCAGCGCTGTCAGGAAATCCTCGTCAATCATATTGGCTTCGTCGTCGCCTGCTTCTCTCAGGTATTCCTGATATTCAAAACGATGACGCTGGTCGATGGGGTCATTCAGTTCGGAGTATGCGTTACCATATTCTCTACCAACGATAAACAGTTCGAAACGTTCTGTGAATTCCGGTTTATCGGGTTTTCTCTTTGTCAGAGGAGAGATTTCAACGGGGTAGTCGATGATGAATGTAGGCTGAATCAGGTTCTTTTCTACGAATTCTTCGAAGAACAGGTTCAGGATATCGCCTTTTACATGACGTTCTTCATATTCTACATGATGTTCGTCAGCGATTCTCTTAGCTTCTGCTGTATCAGCTACCTGATCGAAGTCTACGCCGGAGAATTCTTTAACAGCGTCTACCATTGTCTTTCTTGCGAAAGGTTTGCCCAGATCCAGTTCGTGACCGCCGTAAACCACTTTTGTGGTACCCAGTACGTTCTGCGCAACGGTACGGAACATTTCTTCTGTGATGTCCATCATGCCGTTATAGTCTGTGTAAGCCTGATACAGTTCCATCAGGGTAAATTCGGGATTATGACGAACGGAGATACCTTCGTTACGGAATACACGGCCGATTTCATACACACGTTCAAAACCGCCGACGATCAGACGTTTCAGAGGCAGTTCCAGAGCGATACGGCAGTACATGTCGATATCCAGTGTGTTATGGTGTGTGATGAAAGGTCTTGCGGAAGCGCCGCCGGGAATGGTCTGCAGTACAGGTGTTTCCACTTCCAGGAAGCCCTTGCCGTCCAGGAATTTACGGATTTCTGTGATGATACGGGAACGTTTGATGAATGTGTCACGCACTTCGGGGTTCACGATCAGGTCCAGATATCTCTGACGGTAACGCAGTTCCTGGTCTTTCAGACCGTGGAATTTTTCGGGCAGTACCTGCAGGCTCTTGGACAGCAGTGTCACTTCTTTTGCGTGTACGGAAACTTCCCCTGTTTTTGTTTTGAATACGAAGCCTTTGATGCTGATCAGGTTGCCGATGTCGAATTTTTTGGATGCGGCATAAGCTTCGTCGCCGATGTCGTTACGACTTACATAAGACTGGATGTTGCCGTTTCTGTCCTGAATGTTGCAGAAAGACGCTTTCCCCATGATACGTTTGCTCATAAGTCTGCCGGCGATGGCAACGTCTTTTTCTTCCAGTTCGTCGAAGTTGTCTTTGATTTCATCGCTGTGATGTGTTACTTCGCATTTTGTAATTTCAAAGGGGTCTTTGCCTTCAGCCTGAAGCTGTGCCAGCTTTTCCCGTCTGATTTTAATCTGTTCGCTCAGTTCCTGCTGTGTCATTTCCTGTGCAGGCTGGTTGTTCTGTTCTGCCACTTTGTTTTCCTCCGTTTCCGTGTTCTCTTATGCAAAAAATAAAAATTATTTCTGGATGTTCAGAATTTTAAATGCCACTTCGCCGTCGGGTGTATCTGCCATAACGGTTGCGCCAACTTTCTGACCCAGCAGAGCCATACCCAGAGGGGATTCGTTAGAGATTCTGCCGTTCATAGGGTCTGCTTCTGTGGAACCAACGATGGTGTATTCCATTTCTTCGTCAAATTCCACGTCCAGTACTGTTACTTTGGAGCCCAGGTTGACAACGTCCATTTTCAGTACGTCTTCGTCGATAACTTCCGCGTTGCGCAGCAGGTTTTCCAGCTGTATGATACGGCTTTCGATTTCGCCCTGTTCTTCTTTCGCAGCGTCATATTCGGCATTTTCAGACAAGTCGCCCTGTCCTCTTGCTTCTTTGATCTTTTCTGCTACTTCTTTTCTGCGTACGGTTTTCAGGTTTTCCAGTTCCTGTTCCATTTTTTTCAGACCGTCATAGGTCATCACTACTTTTTTTGCTTCTGCCATTGCTTATTTCATCTCCTTGCGGGTTTTATCCACTGTTTCAAAAATAGGGATTTTCCTTGATATTACAAGGAAAAGGGAGGGCTTACCGAAATGCCCTCCGAAAATTCATTGATAAATTATATACTAAGGTAAGTAATTTTGTCAATGTTTTCTCCCGGGAAAATGCGATTTTATCCCTGTTTTTTCGGAATTTTTCGTCTTTTTCCGCCCAGAAGAAAACCGACGGGACACAACTGTCCCAAACCGGCTTTTGCCTCTGCCGCTTTTTCGGCGCCGGGCGCATCAAAATACGCCCGAAACATCTGGTTTTCACAATAAGTACGGGCTTCTGTCAGGGCACCTGCCTCCATCTCTTTTTGGTTGCCGAAGAAAAATCCATCTGCCGCCAGCACATCGGCGCGGCGCAGGGCAATACTCTCCGTGACACTGCCATTGCCCACCAAATCCAAAAACACAGCCCCTTCCGCCAATGCGTAAGCCATGGCGCCGTTACCCTTCGCGCAGGAAAGGACCACATCTGCCTCCCGAAAAACGCCGTAGCCCACGGAGCTGAACACTTCCACCACCAGACCTCTTTCCTCCAAGAATCTCTCCTGCCATGACACGAAAAAAAGCTGACGGTCTGTGAGGATACCCAGACGATTCACCCAGCCGGGCAAAGCTGCCAGTACCGCTTCCGTTTCCCATCCGCCGCCGTCTGCCACCACAAAAGAGGCTCCTTCCGGTCGTTTGCCCATGGCTTCCAGCCCTGTGGCTGCGGCTTCTGCCCCGAATATGGGATAGAGTTTTCGTCCTGTGGCAAAGGGCAGGATATCCCCAGGCAAGTCTGCCGCCATGGGAGAAAGAGCGATTTTTGCGCCTTTCTCTGCTGCCTGTTCCAGCAACTCTCTGGCTTTCTCCCGCCACGGAGGCAGAAAACAGCCGTCCCTATCCGTCTGCAAGCACCAGCTGCCCTCTGCCGTTTCCACCCACGGGCAATACTTCAGCTGCCATTTTTCTGCCCAGCTTTCCGGCAGTTTCCCCACCCACTTGGGACGATGCCGCTGGGATTTCTGCCGCAGACATGTGATGTTGATGATTTCCATGGAAACGCCTCCTAAATCGTTAATTTATAAACAATCTTTTTGCATTTTTTGTCATACAATCCTTTGCAATCCCCTGAAATCCGCCCCTGTTTTTCCTTGATTTTCCTCTTTTTTCCAGCCCCTTCGCAAACATGCGCCTCACCAATTTGACGATGTATCAACGAAAATACAATAATTTATTGTTTTTTCTTTTTTCTGTACACAACAATTTCGTGATTTTTTTGCTCGTTTTTTCCTGTTTTCTCCTTTTTTCGGAATTTTTTATGGTTAAATTGCACAAATTCACAGCCGAATGTCAAACAAATTGACTTTTTTTGTTTTCTTTTTGGTAATTTCTTGACAGTGTATGCAGAATACATTATCATGAAATTACAGTTATTACGGGGACATTTTATTTATATGAAAGGAGTTTTTCCATGAACACAAAAATTATGAAAACCATGGACGGGAATGAAGCGGCTGCTTATATCTCTTACGCATTTACAGAAGTCGCTACCATTTACCCTATTACCCCTTCTTCTCCCATGGCAGAACACGTTGACAGCTGGTCTGCAAACGGCAAGAAGAACATCTTTGGTCAGACAGTACGTCTGGTAGAAATGGAATCCGAAGCAGGTGCCGCAGGTGCCATGCACGGCGCACTGGAAGCTGGTACACTGACAACCACATACACAGCTTCTCAGGGTCTGCTGCTGATGATCCCCGGCATTTACCGTATTGCCGGTCAGCTCAAACCCGGCGTATTCCATGTAAGCTCCAGAACCGTTGGTACACATGCTTTCTCCATCTTCGGCGACCATTCCGACGTTATGGCTTGTCGTCAGATCGGTGTAGCAATGCTGTCCTCCGCTTCCGTACAGGAAGTTATGGACCTGGGCGGTGTGGCACACCTTTCCGCTATCAAAGGCAGCGTACCTTTCATGCATTTCTTCGATGGTTTCCGTACTTCTCACGAACTGCAGAAAATCGAAGTCATGGACTACGAAGATATCGCAAAACTGCTGGATGAAGTCGCTCTGCGTCAATTCCGCAAATTCTCACTGTACCCTGAACATCCCGTACAGCGTTCTACCGTACAGAACCCTGACGTATTCTTCCAGAACAGAGAAGCACAGACACCTTTCTATACACGTCTGCCTGAAATCGTGGAAAACTACATGCACGAAATCAACAAAATCACAGGCAGAAACTATCAGCTGTTCAACTACTTCGGCGCACCCGATGCAGAACACGTTCTGATCGCTATGGGCTCCATCACTGGCGCAGCACAGGAAGTTGTGGAATATCTGACAGCAAAAGGCGAAAAGGTTGGTTTCCTGCAGGTTCACCTGTACCGTCCTTTCTCCCTGAAACATTTCTTAGGCGCACTGCCTGAAACAGCGAAAATCGTTACCGTTCTGGACAGAACAAAAGAACCCGGCGCACTGGGTGAACCTCTGTACCAGGATGTATGTTCCGCACTGACAGAAGCAGGCAGAACGCCTCTGGTACTGGCAGGCAGATACGGTCTGTCCTCCAAAGACGTAACCCCCGCACAGGTTGTTGCTGTCTTTGACAACATGAAAGGCGAAAAGAAAAACCACTTCACCGTTGGTATCATTGACGACGTTTCCATGACATCCATCGAAGTTGGCGCAGAACCCGAAGTAACAGACGCAAGCACCATCTCCTGCAAATTCTGGGGTCTGGGCTCCGACGGTACTGTTGGCGCAAACAAAAACTCCATCAAGATCATCGGTGACCATACAGATAAATACGCACAGGCATACTTTGAATATGACACCAAAAAATCCGGCGGTATCACAAAATCTCACCTGCGTTTCGGTGATGTGCCTATCCGCTCCAGCTATCTGGTATTCAAAGCAGACTTTGTGGCATGCCACAACCAGTCCTACATCTCCAAATATGATATCGTTTCCGAAATCAAACCCGGCGGTACTTTCCTGCTGAACTGCGGCTGGAAAGGCGAAGAACTGGAAAAACACCTGCCTGCTGACGTAAAACGTTACATCGCAAACAACAA
>CALWKZ010000016.1 GCA_944381385.1 uncultured Anaerotignum sp.
GGAGCCGCCGAAGGTGAAGCCAGTGACTGGGGTGAAGTCGTAACAAGGTAGCCGTATCGGAAGGTGCGGCTGGATCACCTCCTTTCTATGGAGTATAGGTTGAAAATATTTTTGCTGTTCGGTTTTGAAGGATACAGTCCTTCAAAACTACACATCTTCGGTGATGATGCGCTTAGGGGACACACCCGTTCCCATTCCGAACACGACGGTTAAGACCTAAGCGGTCGATGGTACTTGGTGGGGAGCTGCCTGGGAGAGTAGATGGTCGCCGGAATCTATTATGCCGATGTGGCTCAATTGGCAGAGCAGCTGACTTGTAATCAGCAGGTTAACGGTTCGAGTCCGTTCATCGGCTTTTCTTTTTTAAAAATGCGGTTTCTTTGGGTCTTTAGCTCAGTTGGTTAGAGCATCCGGCTCATAACCGGACGGTCCTGGGTTCGAGTCCCTGAAGACCCATTTTTATAAAATTGCATATGGCTCAGTAGCTCAGTTGGTTAGAGCGCCGGCCTGTCACGCCGGAGGTCGTGGGTTCGAGCCCCATCTGAGTCGTTTCATGGGAGTTTAGCTCAGCTGGGAGAGCATCTGCCTTACAAGCAGAGGGTCACAGGTTCGAGCCCTGTAACTCCCATGTTTTTTTCTGTCATGAGGCGGAGTAGCTCAGTTGGCTAGAGCATGCGGTTCATACCCGCAGTGTCGGGGGTTCAAATCCCTCCTCCGCTATTTTTGAGGGAACAAGGCTAAAACGAAGGATCGTTTCAGCCTTGTTTTTTTGCAAAAAGAATTCTATTATGGCATGAAAAAACACTGCCTTATGTCAAATGCAAAAGGCAGTGTTTTTTATTTTTCACGATCAGGGGCGTCGTCCTTCTTTTTCTTTTTTAACTCCCGGTTTCCCAAGAAGAACTGTTTTGTAAAAACATAGGGCGCCACAAAATATACGAGGGCAAAGGCCACAATGGGCGGATACCAGTCCAAAGTTCCTTTATAGAGCCATTCATATAGAAAAAACAATACAGCACAGACAGCGGCCCAGATCAGCCTGGTTTCAACTTTCATAAAAAACCTCCTTGTTGCGTGAAGATTCCGCATTCTTCTTTATCATATCATGTTCCGCTTTTTTCGTAAAGCATTCCTGCATAGATGTTTTGCAAAAAAAAAACAGAAAGCATGATATATTTTTTATCATGCTTTCTGCGTGTTCTTATTCGTTCAGATAAGCCAGTGTGGCAATGAACAGCGCGGTTTTATCCTTTAAAGAAGGCATATAGATACATTCTTCCGTGGTGTGGATCCCGATCCAAACGGCGGACATGGCGTCTACGGTAGGAATCCCCAGAGAGCTTAAATAAGCCGCGTCTGTGGCTGTGGGCTCCGCGATCTCCTCTGTGGGGATGCCCAGCAGCTTGGAAGCCTTTTCCACCGGCAGATACGCTTTGTGGTTCTGCTCGCTTTTTTCCATAGCGGGGAACAGTGTGCGGTAGCCTACTTTTACGGTACAGTCAGGCACAGTAGTGCTTTTTTCCAAAGACAGGATATTTGCCTCCGCTTCCGCAAAGGACGCGTTGGTGGGAAGGCCGGCACAGCAAAATTCCGCATGGGCGCTGCCGGCTACGATGCCGTTGGGGCGGCCGCCTTCGATGGGCGCTACGTTATAATAAATTTCCCGGTCGTAATCGTTGAAGCTGTACAGCTCGATCACCTTATGGGCCATTTCCAGAATGGCGCTTCTGCCCTCCATATAAGCGGCGCCGGCATGGGCCTCTTTGCCGGTTACGTCAATGGTGCCCAAAATTACGCCGCGGCGGGAGGTAACGGCGCTGTATACGCCGTCGTTGAGGTCGCAGCCCTCAAATACAAAGGCATAATCCGCGCCGACAGCTTCTTCGGCGTAAACTTTGCTGCCGGACTGGGTGCCGATCTCCTCATCGCAGTTATAGATGAATTTGATCTCTTTTTTGGGCAGAAGGCCGGCTTCCATTGCCGCTTTTACGGCATAAAGGGAAACGGCAATACCGGCTTTGCAGTCGCCGATGCCCAGGCCGTAGGCATAGTCCCCTTCGATATGGAAGGGATGGGCTGCTGTAAAGCCTTCCCCAAAGACCGTATCTGTATGGGCGTTGATAACGATTTTCCCCTGGGCGCCTTCCGGTTTAATGGAAGCTACCACATGGTTGCCCAAGCCTTCGGCAAACACGAATTTCGTTTCCGCACCCATTTCCTCTAAAATATCCCGGATCAGGGCTGTAACTTTGGCGTTGCCTTCTACGTTTCCAGTGCCGCAGTCAATGCCGGAGAATTTCTCCAGCAGCTCCATCTGGGCAGAAAAGTATTTTTCCGCGCCTTCTTTGGCGGCACGGAGGATAAGATTGGTATCCATGGAAAATTCCTCCTTATATCTGGTAGTTGGTTTTATTCATGAAAATAACATCAATATGATTATATCATATTTTGGAGGAAAAGGCAGAAAAAAGAAAAACAGCAGGAAAGTCTCCGAGGAAGATTTCCTGCTGCGGGAAGTGACCTTGGTTTATTTTAAGAAGAAACGCACCAATGCGTCGGAAAGGGGCCGGTAAGGCTGATAACGCATGGGAAGGTCGATCCATGTTTTTTTGTCTACGATGCTTTTGTGGTGGGAGAAAGTATCAAAGCCCGCTTTTCCGTGGTAGGCACCCATGCCGCTGGCGCCTACGCCGCCGAATCCCATGGCGGAGGTGGCCAGATGGATGATGGTATCATTGATACAGCCGCCGCCGAAGAGACAGCGTTTCATAGCCAGGCGGGCGGCCTCCTTATTTTTCGTGAAATAGTAAAATGCCAGCGGATGGGGCAGGGAATTGATTTTTTCCATAGCCTCCTCTGTGGAACGGAAGGTCAGGATCGGCAGGATGGGGCCAAAGATTTCCTCCTGCATGACATCATCCTCCCAAAAGGCGGGATAAACGATTGTAGGCTCTATGCGCAGCGCCTCCGGGTCCATTTTTCCGCCCCAGACTGTTCTGGAATAGGGAATAAGGGCGGAAAGCCGCCGAAAATGCTTTTGATTGATGATCTTGCCATAGTTGGGATTGTGAAGGGGCTCATGGCCAAACTGCCGGCAGATCTGCCGCCGAAGCTCATATACCAGTTCTTTGGCGATGCTTTCATGGCAGTAGATATAGTCTGGGGCAACGCAGGTCTGGCCGCAGTTGAGGAATTTGCCAAATACAATGCGTTTTGCCGCCAGACGAAGATCCGCCGTCTGGTCTACGATGCAGGGACTTTTGCCGCCCAGCTCCAATGTAATGGGCGTCAGGTGCTCTGCTGCGCGGCGCATGACTTCCTTGCCCACGGTCTGGCTGCCGGTAAAGAAAATATAGTCAAAGGGCTCCTCCAGCAGGCACTGGTTTTCTGCCCGGCCGCCGGAAACCATAGCCACATAAGCCTGTGGGAAGCAGTCCTCCAAAATAGTCTGTATGATTTGGCTGGTATGGGGGGAATAGGCGCTGGGTTTGACTACCGCCGTATTTCCCGCCGCCAGGGCGTCAATGAGCGGGTCCATGGTCAGCATAAAGGGATAATTCCAGGGACTCATGATAAGCACAACGCCGTAAGGGGAGGGCTGCACGAAGCTAGAGGCTGCAAACTGGGCCATAGGTGTCCTGACCCGTCTGGGGGCAGCGTATTTGGCTGCATGGCGCAGCATATGGGAAAGTTCGCTGAGAACCATGCCTACCTCGCAAAGATAGCTTTCCGAAGGGCTTTTGCCCAGATCCTGTGCCAGAGCCTGACAGATTTCTCCTTCGTGGCGCTCTATGGATCTTTTCAGCTTTTTCAAAGCTGTCATGCGAAAGGCCACATCCAGGGTACGGCCTGTGGCAAAGAATTTTCTTTGTTTTTTTGTAATGGCGTGGATTTGTTCTGCCTTCATTTTTTCTCCTCCTTTATCAGCCAGTAGAATTTTTCCAGCTGTCTGGCTGTCATGAGTTTCGGTACGGGATACAGGGGATTGGCCTCTTTTGCCGCGTATTTTGCCAGCATGGGAATATCGCGGCCACGGATGCCGCGGATGGTCTTGGGAATCCGCAGCTCTTCCATGAGCCGTTCTACTGCCTGAATGAATTTCTCCGCCCCTGCCTGATGTGTGTCATGGGGCGTGGATACGCCCGCCGCCATGCCCAGGATATGAAGTTTTTTCCATGCGGTTTTGCCGTAAGCACGCAGTACGTGGGGCAGCAGCACAGCGTTGGCCAGACCGTGGGGCGTATTATAGCGCCCGCCCAGAGAATGGGCCACGGCATGGACATAGCCCACATAGGATTTCGTAAAAGCGCTGCCGGCAAAATAGGCCGCCTGGAGCATATTCCGGCGGGCTTCCATATCATTTCCGTTATCATAGGCCCGTTTCAGATTGCCAAAGACCAGCTTTACGGCAGTCAAGGCGTCGTGACGGGTGTCTTCCGTGGTGGAATTGCCGATAAAGGCTTCTACGGCGTGGGTCAGGGCGTCCAGACCGGTGGTGGCCGTGACAAAGGGCGGGAGACCCCTGGTGACTTCCGGGTCCAGGACCGCATAGGCCGGGATCAGCGGAAAATCATTGATGGGGTATTTGTGCCGGGTATGGCTGTCTGTAATAACGGCGGCCAGTGTGGTTTCGCTTCCGGTGCCCGCTGTAGTGGGCACGGCGATCAGAAGAGGCAGCTTCCGCATGACCTGCAAAATGCCCTTCATTTTCGCCAGGCTTTTCCGGGGACGGGCGATTCTGGTGCCGACGGCTTTGGCACAGTCTATGGAAGAGCCGCCGCCGAAGCCGATGATGGCCTGACAGTTTTCCAGGAGATATTTTTCTCTTGCGGCTTCCACCAGATCGGTAGTGGGGTTGGCTGCGGTTTTGTCATATACGGTGCAGCGGATACCGGCACGAGCCAGGCTTTCCTCCAGAGGATAGGTGATGCCCGCTTTCCGGATATTGGCATCGGTGACCAAAAGTACCCGGGAAATGCCTTTTTGTTCCAGCAAAGGCACAACGCTGTCTGCATGATGGAGCAGCGCCGGCTTGCGGTAAGGCAAAAAGGGGATGGCCAGCCGGAAAATATTTTGATAGATACGGCAGTAAGCCTGAAAAATCGGATTCATGTTCCAGCTCCTTTTATGATGAGTCTTG
>CALWKZ010000017.1 GCA_944381385.1 uncultured Anaerotignum sp.
AAATACTCGCAGGCCTCCGCTACAAAGTAGGGAGAGTGGCCCACTCTGAGATTGCTGTGGATGGCGGGCAGGATACCGCCTACGGTGATGGTAGGGTCCTTCTGGGCCGCCAGCAGGATCTCGGATACCATGGAGGTGGTCGTGGTCTTGCCATGGGTGCCGGCCACTGCTACGGAATAGGCGTATTCCGCCATGATATCTCCTAAAAGCTGCGCCCTGTCGATGATCTTGAGCTGTTTTTCTTTGGCCGCCATCAGTTCCGGGTTATCCTCGTGGATGGCTGCCGTATAAACGACCATGGTGACATCATCGGTGATATTTTCGGCCCGGTGGCCAAAGTTGACCGTAATGCCCAGCTGCTGCAGATGGCGCGTTACATTGCTTTCCTTTACGTCGGTACCGGAAACACGGATGCCTCTGGAATGGAGGATCTCCGCCAGAGCGGACATGCTGATGCCGCCGATGCCGATAAAATAAATATGCTGTGCGTTTTGATTTGCTGTTAACATAAATAACCGCCTCATTTTCAAGTAATAGGTGCTTTCTGATTGTTTTCCATTATAGTATACGCAGGGGGGAATATCAATTCTTTTTCCAGGTATTTCTATATTTTATACAGAAAATTCTGATTTCTATACAGGAAAAAAAGATTTATTTTTTCTTTTTTGCCGCAAATTATAAGCACTTGTTAGGGAAATATAATAAAATATCATGAAATTTGCTAGTTTCTTTTGGTAAATTACTATGTTATAATATGGATAAGTTATGTACAAATACTTGTACATAACCAGCAAAAAAAGCAAGGGGTTGGTATTATGCGTAAAAAAGAAATGATTGCAATGCTTCTGGCGGGCGGACAAGGCAGCCGCCTGGGGATTCTCACACGGAAAGTTGCGAAGCCTGCCGTTACTTATGGCGGCAGATTCAGAATCATTGACTTTCCGCTCAGCAACTGTATCAATTCCGGTGTGGATACCGTAGGCGTTTTGACGCAGTATCAGCCGCTGCGGCTGAACCAGCATATCGGCATCGGTATTCCCTGGGATCTGGACAAGAAAAACGGCGGGGTAACGATTCTGGCGCCCCATGTGAAGGGCGGAGATTCCGGTGAATGGTTCATGGGCACAGCCAATGCTATTTACCAGAATATTGATTTTATCGACAGCAATAATCCGGAGTATGTTCTGATCCTTTCCGGCGACCACATTTACAAAATGGACTATTCCCAGATGCTGCGCTTCCATAAGGAAAAAGGCGCGGCGGCGACCATCGCCGTTCTGGAGGTACCCATGGAAGAGGCCAGCCGTTTCGGTATCATGAACACGGAGGAAGACGACAAAATCTACGAGTTTGAGGAAAAACCGGCAAATCCTAAGAGCAACTTGGCATCCATGGGCATTTATATTTTCACATGGAGCAGACTGCGGGAGGCTCTGGTGGAGGATAACGCCATCCACGCGGACAGTGACTTCGGCAAGCACATTATCCCGAAGATGCTGGAAGAAGGACAGACCCTCTACGCTTACCGGTTCCGCGGATACTGGAAGGACGTCGGCACCATCGAGTCCTATTGGGAATCCAATATGGAGCTGATCAAGGCGCTGCCGGAATTTAACTTGTACGAGGATTTCTGGAAGATCTACACCAACAGCGACCATCAGCCGCCGCAGTACACGGCGCCGGGCGCGAAGGTAAAGGAATCCCTGGTATCCGACGGCAGCGAGATCTACGGCGAGGTCAACCATTCCATTCTGGGGCCTGAGGTTGTTGTAAAGGCAGGCGCTGTGATTAAAGATTCCATTATCATGGGCGGCACAGTCATTGGCGAGGGCGCGGTCATCGACCGCTGCATCATCGACGAGGACTGCATCGTCGGCAAGAATGTACAGATGGGCGTAGGGGAAAACGTGCCCAACGAGGCGAAGCCCAATATCTACAATACGGGCATTACCGTACTGGGTACCCATACATCCGTTCCTGACGATATTGTGATCGGGAAAAACTGCGTGCTTTACGGCGCTACCAAGGCGGAGGATTTCGCGGAGGGCAGACTGGAAAGCGGCAAATCAGTCATTCGGGAGGGGATCTAAATGAAAGCGATTGGGATTATTCTGGCAGGCGGCAATAACGACGGCCGTTTGGGCGCACTGACGGAACAGAGAGCATCCGCGGCGCTTCCCATCGGCAGCTGCTACCGTGCCATTGACTTTACACTGAGCAATATGTCCAACAGCGGCATCGGCAAGGTCGCTGTGCTGACACAGTACAATTCCCGTTCCCTGCGGGACCATCTGACATCCTCCAAATGGTGGGATTTCGGCAGAAAACAGGGGGGACTGTTCGTATTCACACCCTTTACCAGCAGCACAGGCAATGACTGGTTCCGGGGCACGGCAGACTCTATTTATCAGAACATGACCTATCTGATGCGCAGCAACGAGGAATACGTTGTCATCGCTTCCGGCGATTCCGTGTATAAAATGGATTATCGGGACGCGGTAAACTACCATATCGAAAAAGGCGCGGATATTACCGTAGTATACCAGAACATGGAAGGAAGAGACCTGTCCTATTTCGGCATCATGCAGCTGGATGAGGAAAAACGCCTGCTGGGTTTTGAGGAAAAACCGGAACAGGCACAGACCAGCTCTGCTTCCCTGGGTATTTACATCATTTCCAGAAAGCTGCTCATCGAACTGCTGCAGGAGGTTGTGCCTCAGGGCGGATATGGCCTGGTTAAGGATATCATTATTCCTTTCCGCAGCCGTCTGAAAATTTACGGCTATGAATTCAAGGGCTACTGGAGCAGTATCGGTACTGGCGTTTCCGACTATTTCGCTACCAATATGGATTTCCTGAAAAAAGAAGTGCGCGATATTTTTGTACGGCAGTATCCTTTCATTGAAACAAAGCCCAAGGATGAGCCGCCGGCAAAATATAACGCAGGGGCCGAGGTCAGCGATACCGTTGTAGGCAGCGGCACCATCTTCAACGGGAAGGTGGAGCATTCCGTAATTTTCCGGAAGGTATATACGGCGGAGGATTCCGTGGTGCGCAACAGTATTTTGATGGAGGGCGTTAAGATCGGCAAAGGCTGTGTGATTGAAAACGCGATCCTGGATAAGGATGTTGTTATTTCTGATGGTCAGCCGGTCATTGGCAAATCCGCACAAGAGCCTATTGTCCTGAAAAAAGGCACAAAATTATAAAAGAACATTGCAGTGAGGAAAAAACAGCCGAGATTTAAGGCGTCCTCATGAGAAAATAAAACATCGCCGGAGCCTAGTAAACGCAAGGGGCTCCGGCGATGTTATTTTTTGGAATGGTTTCAGCCATCGCAGTTCCCCTTAAGAAGGCAAGGAAAAGAAAGACCGATGTTTTCTTAAGGGGAAGTTGCTTTCCGGCTGTCCTTATTATGGTTTTATAGAATGTTTCTTTTGGACCTTCAGCTAAGGGCTTCCATTTCATCCAGCAGTTTTTCAAATACGGCCATGGCGTTTTCCACAGCTTCTTTTTTAGACATATCCACGCCTGCGCCTTTCAGCAGGTCAATGGAATATTCGCTGTCGCCTTTGGCAAGAAAGTCCAGGTATGCGTCAATGGCGGGCTGTCCCTCTGTGAGAATTTTGTGGGACAGAGCGATGGCGGCGCTGTAGCCCGTGGCGTACTGGTAAACATAAAAGGCGTTGTAAAAATGAGGAATCCTTGCCCATTCGATCTGGATTTCCTCATCGATGACGATATCCTCCCCGAAATACTGGCGGTTCAGATCGCCATAAATCTGGTTCATGTTTTCCCAGGTCAAAGGTTCGCCCCGTTCTGCCATTTCGTGAGTGATCTTTTCAAATTCCGCGAACATGGTCTGGCGGAAGAGGGTGCCCCGGAACTGCTCCATATAATAATTGATGAGATACTTCCGCATGTTGGCGTCCTCAGTGGTTTTTAAGAGATATTCCATCAGCAGGGCCTCGTTGCAGGTGGAGGCCACTTCCGCCACAAAGATCTTATGGCCACTGTACAGATAGGGCTGTTTCTGCCAGGTAAAGTAGCTGTGGAGGGCATGGCCCATTTCGTGGGCCAGGGTAAACATGCTGTTGATGGTATCGTTATGGTTCAGCAGCACAAAAGGATGGACGCCGTAGCTGCCCCAGGAGTACGCGCCGCCCCGTTTGCCCTGATTTTCATAGACGTCGATCCAGCCGGACTCCATGCCGTGGTCCAATGCCTTTACATATTCCTCCCCCATGACGGCCAATGCTTTTTTGACAGTTTCCTTGGCCT
Organism: uncultured Anaerotignum sp.; assembly: GCA_944381385.1. Taxonomy (GTDB): domain Bacteria; phylum Bacillota; class Clostridia; order Lachnospirales; family Anaerotignaceae; genus Anaerotignum. Next base: position 4,282 of record CALWKZ010000017.1, read on the forward strand.
GGGCGAAGGGAATCTTTACATCCGCATCTGCCACCAGAGGAGCATACAGATCGTACATGTGCAGTTCCTCCAGCCCCAGCAGCTTTTTCCGCAGGGCAACATAGCGGTGCATCAGCGGCAGGTGGGCGTGGACGGTCTCAAGGAGGTTGTCGTAAACGGAAAGAGGGATATTATCATCGGCCAGCGCCATGGCCCGGGCGGATTCGTAATTTCTTGCCTTAGCGAAAAATACATCGCTTTTGACAGAGGCGCTGTAAGTGGCCGCCAGGGTGTTTTTTTGCGCCAGATAAGCGGCATACAGCGTATGGAACGCCTCTTCGCGGACACGGCGGTCGGGGCTTTCCAAAAATGTTACATACCGGCCCTTGGTCAGGGGCACCTGGTCGCCGTCGGCGTCGGTGATATTGCCGAAGGTGATATCCGCGTCATTGAGCATGGTGAAAATATTCTGCGGCGCGCCGCCCAGTTCCGCCGCCTTTGCCAGAAGGCTTTCCTCGGCGGGCGTCAGGATATGGGCTTTCTTTCGCAGCAGATTGTGGAAGAAGTGGTCGTATTTTTGGAATTCCTTTTCTTTTTCTTTCCGGAAGGCGTTCAGTTTTTCCTCCGGCATGGCCAGAAGCTCCGGCGTCAGGAAGGAAATAGCGGCGCTGTACTGGATCAGCAGCAGTTCTGCCCGGGAGGCCAAGCCCTGATAAAAGGCGTTGGCGCTGTCCTCGTGGAGCCGCATATTGGCGTAGGTGTAGAGTTTATCCAGCTCCATAGAGATTTCCTCATCTTTTTGGAAGCAGTCCCAGAGGGTCTGGGCGGAATCCGCTAGGCGGCCCTGAAAACTCTCCAGAGATTTGATGCCTTGGGAGAGTTTTGCAAAGGCATCCTCCCAAAGACCGTCGTTGGCGTAATAATCCTCGATATGCCATTTGGAAGCGGGGTCTACATCCTTTCGCAAAGGCAGCTGTGTTTTCATATACATCATCCTTTCTTTATCTTCAAATTCTAAGAAGAACAGTTTTTCTTACAAAAGTATATTATAGTATACCACTTTTTGGTTAGAATAAAAAGGAAAATGGCTGGGAGCAAAAGAGAGAAGGATGTATATTTGTACAGTTTTTATAGGATAAATTCATGAATTTGGTAAGATTTTCTTGCTGAAACGCTGATTTCATAGTATGATGAATATGAGGTGAGGTAGGATGAAGGATTGCTTGAAAGTATTACTGGTTGCCTCTGAGGCGGCGCCTTTCGTAAAAAGCGGCGGGCTGGGAGACGTTGCCGGATCTTTGCCCAAAGCACTGCGTGCCCAGGGTGTGGATATCCGCGTGGTGATCCCCAGATATATGACAGTAAAAAACGAGGAAATGTATGGGGTGGAATATTTGGGAGAATTCCCTGTGCATTTATTATGGAGAACACAGCAGGCCAAGATTCTGGTGAAAAATGGAGAAGTACCTGTATATTTTATAGAGAATGATTTTTATTTTGGCCGGGGCGGATTATACGGCTACGGCGACGACAACGAGCGTTTCGCTTTCTTTGGCAGAGCGGTCATGGATATGATGGCAATGCTGGATTTTTATCCGGATGTGATCCACTGCAATGACTGGCAGACGGGTCCGGTCTGTATGTATTTGAAAGAGATTTATCGCAAGATGATCTATTATTCCAAAATGAAGACCCTCTTTACCATCCATAACCTGCAGTATCAGGGCAATTTTGACAAGAGCACCATGGAGCTTTTGGGTGTGCCCTATTATTGCTATGAAAACGGAAATGTGGAATTTTACGGCAATGTCAGCTACATGAAAATGGGCCTGATCTATGCCGACCGCATCAGCACCGTCAGCCAGACCTATGCCAGAGAAATACAGACCTGGCAGTATGGTTATGGCATGGACGGCATTTTGAACAGCAGAAAGAATGTACTCAGCGGCATCATCAACGGCATTGATTACAAAGCCAACGATCCCGCTACTGACCAGAGAATTCCCTGCAATTACGATGCGGAGCATCTGGAAGGCAAATGGGAAATGAAACGCCGTTTGCAGGAACGTTTGGGGCTGGAGCAGAGAGATGTGCCCATCATCGGCATGATTACCCGCCTGGCGGACCAGAAGGGGTTGGATATTCTTTCCTATGTATTTGATGAAATGATGCGCCGGGATATCCAGTTTGTACTGCTGGGCACCGGCGAGAATCGGTTTGAGTATCTGTTCCGCGGTATGGAGGAACGTTACCGGGGCAGAGTCAGCGCCAATATTTTCTTTGATGAAAAGCTGGCACAGTGGATCTATGCCGGTTCGGATCTGTTCCTGATGCCTTCTTTGTTCGAGCCTTGCGGCTTGGGGCAGATGTTCAGCCTGCGGTACGGCACGGTGCCTATCGTGCGCAAGACCGGCGGCCTGGCGGATACCATCTTCCCTTACAATACGGAAACAAAGGAAGGCAACGGCTTCCTCTTCGAGACTTATGATGGCAACGGCCTGCTTTGGGCACTGGATCAGGCTCTGGGCGTATACCATATGGGCCGGGAAGAATGGGAGCATGTGGTGAAAAACGCTATGGCAAGCAACTATTCCTGGGAAAGCTCCGCGCTGGAATACATCAAGCTGTACGAAAGCCTGCGGGATGAGGAAACAGAAATTTAAAAATACGGCAGAAAAAGCAGACAGGACACGGGATTTCCGAAAAAAAGGAGATCCCGCGTTTTTTATGAGGTTTTGTGGGGAAGGAAAGCGGATCCTGCTGGTAAAATTTTGGGGAAATCACGTCTCTTATTTGCAAATAAATTGCTGATGTAGTATGATTAAGGGCAGAAAATACCCGATGATAAAGGAGACAGGCTGATGAAAAAGCATCCTCTGCAACATATGACAAAACAGACAAAAATAGGGATCGGTATCCTGCTGGTGCTGGCTGTGCTGGCGGGGTTGATTTTTGCGGATACTTATTACGGCGGCGGCAGAATCCGCCAGTTTTTTGTGCAGACATCCAGCACGGACACAGGAAACAATCTGGGGAACGGTGTGCTGGAGACCATGGAGCTGGATGTGGGGAGTCAGTCCTCTTTTGCCGTTTTCGGCAAGGCCTTTCTGCACTGTACCAAGGACGGCGTGAAGTATTATGATTCCACGGGAAGTCAGAAATGGAGCGATACCTTTACCATGACCTCGCCTAAGCTGATCCAGGAAGGCAGCTATATGGCGGTGGGAGACATGAACGGCAAGAACCTGCGGGTTTACGGACAGGAGGGCATGCTTTATCAGGTACAGCTGGAGGGCAGCCTGACCCAGTTTGCCTTGAACGAAAACGGGTATCTTTCTCTGATCGAGAAGCAGTCCAACGGCTCCCAGATCCTGATTTACAACAATACCGGAACACTGCTGAAGGGCAGGGTGGAGGAGTCTTCTGGGATATACCCGGTATCTACGGATATTTCTGATGACAATAAATCCTTTGCCGTCAGCTATGTAGATGCCTCAGATGTAAAGATTGCGGGTAAGGTGTTGTTTTTCTATATCAATTCTACAGATAGCGAGAATGTGACGGACAGTATGTTTGCCTCCGTAATTAAGGAAGGCGAAGTCATGGGGACAGTCAGCTATGGCAGCGGTGTTCTGCGGGCGGTTTCTGATCGTCAGCTTTACGGCTTTGGGGCTGATGGAACAGAAAAATGGGCTTATACGTTTTCCAATGTCATAGACTATATTTCTTTCCAGAACAAAGGGGAAGTAGCACTGGTTCTGGGCGATGCCCTGGCGGATCAGGAAAGCAGACCCAGCCATACCATCTGCTGGGTGGATGGCAACGGCAAGGAAACGGCAAGCTATGAAAGCGATAAGGAAATCACATTCTTTAGTGTATGGGAGGACGGCGTGATCGCAGGAAGCCAGAATGACTACGCGGGGCTGCGCCATACGGGAAAAGTGGAATGGACCTACCAGGCGGTGCAGGATGTGACACAGCTGATCCCTATGGAGAAATTTACAAAGGTACTGGTGGTTATGCAGGATCGGGCGATGATTCTGGATATGACGAAAAATACAGAAGGCGCAGGGCTGACGGCTTTGGAGGCGCCGAAGATTGAAGGCGAAGTGGTTGTGGATGAAATGACTCCGGCAGAGACGGAGGAAAGCCAGACCACAACGGAAGGTACTGCTGCGGAACAAACGGGGGAGACCCAGGAGACAGAGCCGCAGGAGACGGAAGAGAAGGCAGAGGAAGGAACGGCTGCCACAACGGATGAGACGACGGAAGGAACAGACGGGGCTTCCGGAGAAGAGGAGAATACACAGGAAGAGGAAGCTGCGGAATGATTCCGTAATAGAGGAGAGAAAAGAAAAAGGAGGTGGGCGAAAGGATGGAGTTTTTGCCCTATATATTGGATCTGGCAGTTTTGATTTTTATTGGCTGGACGGCCATACAGGCTTTTCGGAAAGGCTTTGTGGTGGCGGGGCTGAGTTTTCTGCCCATGTTGGCGGCATTGGTATCGGTACGGCTGTTTACGCCGACCATGGGGGCACTTCTGCGAAAAACCCCGATTTTTGGCTCCCTGGCGGAGTCCATTGGAGAGGCATTGCAGCTGGACCATATCATTGGAGACGCGGCCATGCAGACTCAGACATCGCTGATCGAAAATATGAAGCTGCCGGGATTTTTGAAGGACAGCCTGCTGGAAAACAATAATCCCGTGGTCTACCAGCTGCTGGATGTAGACAGTCTACAGGAATATATCGCCGGCTTTCTGGCCAATATCTGTATCAACATTGTCAGCGTACTGCTGGTATTTGTGCTGACATTTTTGATCGTGCGCTTTGTGCTGAAGGCGCTGCATTTGATCAGCAAGCTGCCGGTTCTGAATTTTATGAACCGTTTCCTGGGCTTGATCGTTGGCCTGCTGAAAGGATTTACCATTGCATGGCTGATCTGTTTCCTGCTGACGTTTTTCCAGTGCAGCTTTAAATTCCAGTTCCTTTTTGAGGCCTTGGAAAAGACGCATTTGGCACTGCCGCTGTATGAAAACAATATTCTGCTGTACTTTATATTGACGATTTTTACATGAGAGAAAGACCTCCGAGGAAAGGAGGCCTTTTTTTGTGAAAAGCATTGATTTTACAGGAAAAGAGAAGGGGATTGGATATAGCGAAGAAAAAAACTGAGAGAATTGTAAAAAAATCTGTTGACAAGACTTCGTTCTCATGATAGACTACTTAGGCGGTCAAAAATAAGACAGACCGCAGGAAATGCACCTTGAAAACTGAATACAAGACAAACAAGAGTCAATAAAATCGAGAAAATTTATTCTAAATAAAATGTAGTAAAGCAAAAACATTTTATTTCGCTATAAATGATCATTCCAAGAACAAAGCTATTGTTCAAGAAAAGATGATGACAATGTTTACACGTTGCAAGCACCGGCAATCGAAGATTGCCTCGTCGCGCACAGCGCGACGTCCAAATATTCTTCTTCCGCTTCTGGTAAGCGAGCTTCC
>CALWKZ010000018.1 GCA_944381385.1 uncultured Anaerotignum sp.
GCCCTTTGCGGCGTGATCCTTCTGGGAGATACTTCTAAGATGGCGGAGATGACAGAGGCGATCCTGCAAAAGAAAGCCTTTGGACAGATCTTCGGATGATCCTTCTTATAAAACGGCAAAAGGCCGGAAAACCCCCTGTCAATAGACAGGGGGTTTTCATTTGTTCTCGTATAATCTTTTGATTTAGGCCGCCAAAGAGGCTGCCTGATCTTTTTGCTCCTGTATCCTGCGGCTCAGCTTCCGCATTTCCGGTATAATGAAAAGAGCTACAATGCAGGCGGAACCAATATCGGCGCAGGGGCCGGCATAGAGCAGGCCGTCCAGTCCGAATTTCAGCGGCAGCAGCAGAAGCAGCGGGATCAAAAGCAGCAGCTGGCGCAGCATGGAAAGCAGGGAAGCCTTCAAAGGCTGGCCGGTGGCCTGGAAATAGTTGGTGGATACGATCTGGAAGCCGGCGCAGAAAATGCCGCCCAGATAGATCCGCAGACAACGAATACCGAAATCCGTAAAGGTCTGGTTTTCATCCCCAAAGAGGCTCAGTACCAACTGGGGCATGGTCTGGCAGAAGAGCCAGCCAAGGAAGATGGCCGCGGTGGCGATGGTGACCGCCATCAGATAGGTCTGGCGTACCCGGGGATATTTTCTTGCCCCCAGGTTAAAGCCCAGGATGGGCTGGGCACCAATGCCAAAGCCGATACAGAAGGAGGCCAGGATCATGGCAATCTTCATGACAATGCCCATAGCGCTGAGGGCTACATCCCCGGTGATTTCGGACTGATCGCCGTAGTATACTAGGGAGTTGTTCATGACCACCTGCATGATGCAGGCTACCAGCGAGGTAATACCAGAGGAGATACCTAAGGTGAAAATTTTGTACCATACTCTGCCTACGGGCTTGAAATAGATTTTATTGAAGCGCATATGGCCCTTCCGCAGGAAGTAATAGGACAGCACCACCGTAGAAACGAACTGGGAGGTAATTGTAGCTAAGGCGGCGCCCTTTACGCCCCAGTGTAGCACAAAAATATAAATAGGGTCCAGTACCGTATTCAGCGCCGCCCCAATGAGGATGCCGTACATGGACATCCGAGGATGGCCGTCGGTACGGGCCATATTGGACAGGGAAATGCTCACCAGGCTGAAGGGCACCCCCAGCAGGACGATGGAGGTATAGTCCACGGCGTAAGGCATGGTGGATTCCGTAGCCCCGAACAGAGTCAGGATGGGCCGCAGGAAGATCAGACCGATGGCCGCCAAAAGCACCCCAAGGCCAATGGCGATGATCAGCAGATTATTCAGTGTCAGCAGCGCTTCCCGTTTTCTGCCTTCGCCCAGACGCAGAGCGGCATAGGCGCTGCCGCCGGAGCCAATGAGTGTGGCAAAGGCCATGATAATGGTCATCAGAGGGAAGGCAATGGTCGTAGCGGCGTTGCCCAAATACCCCACGCCCTGACCGATGAAGATCTGGTCTACGATATTATAAACAGAATTGACCAGACAGGAAACAATGGCAGGGATAGAGAATGAAAGCAGCAGCCTTTTGATGGGCTTCGTGCCCAAAGGGTTATCTCCGGATACGCTCAGTGTTCTTGTGTGCATTGCGATTCCTCCTCATCCAGAAATTTTTTGGCGTTTTGTACCATTTTTGCCATCAGCTCTTCCAGCAGCAGGCATTCCTCATCACTCATGCCGGATGTCAGTGCCTGATTCCACATTTCTTTGGCCTCCAGCAGCCGTTGGATAATGGGCATGGCCGCTTCCGTGACGGAAAGCCTGCGGATGCGCCGGTCCTTTTCGTCTGGGACGACACGGATATAGCCGGCTTCCTCCAGCTTTTGGACGCCGCGGCTGACGGTGCCTTTATCAAAAAATCCCATTTGTGCCAGCGCATACAGAGAAATGCCGTCGTTTTCATAGATCCGCAGCAGGAAAAAATACTGCCCGCTGCCGATGGGAAAATCGTGCAGGCATTTGGTATAGATGCGGTTGGCATAGCGATTGATAGCGGAGGCGTGAATGGTATAGCGCAATCCTTTTTTTTCCATAAAAATAGTGTCAAGCCTTTCTTATAAATTAGTTGCGTCTGCAACCAAAAACAGTATACAAAAAAACAGTTGCGGCCGCAACTGTTTTTTAAAAAGATTTAAGAATTTTTCCCTGTATTTTTCCAGAAGGAAGGAATTTCCAGCCCCATAGCCCGCAGGCGCAGATGAAGCTCCGTCAAAGGCAGGCCTACCACGTTAAAGTAATCCCCTTCGATGCGGGAGACCAGCAGAGCGCCTTTTTCCTGTATGCCGTAGGCCCCCGCTTTATCAAAAGGCTCTCCTGTGGCGATATAGGCCCAGATCTCTTCCTCGGTCAAAGGGCGGAAGGTCACTCTGGTGCCGACCACAAAAGAACGGACCGTCGGCGGGGCGTCCGGAGACGTTTTGGCCAGGGCTACGCCTGTATAGACCATATGGGTATGGCCGGAGAGCCGGGAGAGGGTGGCAAAGGCCGCCTCCTGATCCTTTGGTTTGTGGAGGATCTCACCGTCATAGGCAACAATGGTATCGACGCCGATGACGATAGCTGGTTCGGAAATACTCTCCGCCGCCCAAAGGGCTTTGGCCTCCGCTGTTTTTATGGCTTTTTCCGCTGGCGCGGCGCCTGTGAGACTGGCCTCCAGCCCGCGCTCGTCTATCTGGCTTTCCCGGATGGAAAAAGGGATCTCCAGCCGGGAGAGCAGTTCCCGCCGCCGGGGAGAGGCAGACGCAAGTATCAGCTGCATAATAAACCTTCCTTTCCTGTAAAATGCTTTTGCTTTATTGTACGAAAAGAGCGGAGATTTTGCAAGAGAAAGACCTTGACGGCCAAAAGAGAAGTGATATAATAGTCAAGGTTTGAAAAAGAGGGGGAAAAGTTTATGGCAAAAAAGGAAAAAATATTTACGCTGCCGGTCATAGCGCTGATTTTATTGAGCTTTGCTCTGGGGACCAGTGAGTTTATCGTTGTCGGCATACTGCCGGATATTTCCCAAGGATTGTCGGTCTCGCTGACGACGGCCGGAAGCCTGGTATCGGTGTTTGCCTTTGTATATGCAGTGGGGACGCCTTTTACGGCGGCGCTGGCAGGCCGATTTTCACGTTTTGGACTGATGATGGTACTGACGGTGCTGTTTGTATTGGGCAATCTGTTCTGCGCCCTGGCGCCGGGCTACGGATGGCTGACGGCGGCCCGAGTGCTGCTGGCGGTAGTATCCGGTACACTGATTTCTGTCTCTATGACCTTTGTGCCGGACGTGGCTTCTCTGGAGCATCGCGCCACAGTGGTTTCCTGGGTCTTTGCCGGTTTTAGTCTGGCCTCTATCTTTGGGGTGCCTATGGGGACCACAGCCAGCCATTTGCTGGGGTGGCGGGCAGCCTTTGGGCTGATTACTCTATGCAGCGCGGCAGTGCTGGTGCTTTTGGTGATCTCTCTGCCCCGGGCACAGCAGAAGGTGCCTTCAGGGCTGGTGCAGCAGTTTGTGCTGCTGCGGGACGGACGCATACTGCTGTCGATCTTTACGGTATTTTTTGGGGCTTCCGCCTCTTATGTGCTTTATACCTATCTGACGCCGGTTTTTGAGGAGATCATTGGCATTCCATCCTCCTGGATCAGTCCGGTGCTGTTGCTGTTCGGTGTCATGGTGCTGTGCAGCAATCTGATTTCCGGAAAAATGGCTCAGAGAAAGGGGATTTATAAGCTGCGGTTTTCTTTTCTGGCTATGGCCCTGGCCATGTTCCTGCTGCCGCTGGCTTTGCGGGTGCCGCCGCTGGGCCTGGCGGTGATTTTTGTTATCGGGCTTTTGATGTATCTGCAAAACTCGCCCATACAGGTGAATATTCTGGATATTGCCACAAAGGAGTATCCGGGCGCCATTACGCTGGCGGCCTCCGCCAATTCCTTTTCCTTTAATTTCGGCATTGCCTTTGGCTCTGTCTGCGGCAGTCTGATGGTGGAAAGACTGGATATGGGTCTGCTGGGTCTGGGCGGCGGCGTTCTGGCCCTCTGCGCCCTGTGCTGTGCTCTGTTCCTGTGGAAAACCATGGAGCAGAGGTGAGAATGGGACAAAAAAGGGATTCCCCCGAAAGGGAATCCCTTTTTAACGTTCTATATATGTTTCATTTAAAAAAGAGGGAGCGGATCAATAATTTTTCGCCAGGATCTGGAAGTATGCCTGAGGATGTTCGCATACGGGACATACCTGAGGTGCCTGCTTGCCTACGTGGATGTGACCGCAGTTTGCGCACTGCCAGATCATATCGCCGTCTCTGGAGAATACCAGGCCGCCTTCTACATTTGCCAGCAGCTGGCGATAGCGTTCTTCGTGGTGCTTTTCGATTTCGCCTACAGCTTCAAACAGATAAGCGATGCGGTCGAAGCCTTCTTCTTTCGCTTCTTTGGCAAAGGTAGCGTACATATCTGTCCATTCGTAGTTCTCGCCCTGAGCGGCATCCAGCAGGTTTTCCGCTGTGGAAGGAACGCCGCCGTCATGGAGCAGCTTGAACCAGATTTTCGCGTGTTCCTTTTCGTTGTTGGCTGTTTCTGTAAACAGAGCCGCGATCTGTTCGTAGCCTTCTTTTTTCGCCTTGCTTGCGTAATAGGTGTATTTGTTTCTTGCTTCGGATTCCCCTGCGAATGCGGTTCTCAGGTTCGCTTCTGTTTTTGTGCCTTTCAGTTCTTTCATAACGATGACCTCCTTGTTTTCTATAATTTCTATTAAATAATAATCATTATCGTTTACTTGAGATTAGTATAACAGAAATTGGCGGAAAGTCAATAGCTTTTTTGAAAAAAATTAGAAAAATTTTCCCATGTTTTTTGAAAAAAGCAATGGCGATGGATGCTTTTATCAGAAAACGATTCCGATAAAAAGAAACGCCGGAATCCTTTTTCTGCCTCAAGGATTCCGGCGGTAGTTACTTTCTTATGGAGATGTCCGAAAGATGTTTTTTCGGAACGGATGGTATTTACTGAGGGTCTGCCATCAGTTTTACCATAATGGCTTTTTGGGCGTGGAGACGGTTTTCCGCCTCGTCGAAGATTTCGTCCGCGTGTGCCTCAAAGACATCGGCGGTGATCTCCTCGCCTCTGTGGGCGGGCAGACAGTGCTGTACCATGCAGCCTTCGTTGGTCACGGACATCAGTTCCGCGTTGACCTGGAAGCCTTTGAAGGCGGCTTCTCTGATCTTCTGCTCGTTTTCCTGGCCCATGGATGCCCATACGTCCGTCAGGACAACGTCTGCGCCTTTGGCTGCTTCCATAGGGTCGTCCGTCATCAGGAACTTATCGCCATAGGGTGCGGCGAAGTCCAGAACATCCTTATGAGGCTGATAATCCTTAGGGCAGGCAATGGCTACGGACATGCCTACTTTCAGGCCGCCGACGATCAGGGAGTTTGCCATGTTGTTGCCGTCACCGATGTAGCACATTTTCAGGCCTTCCAGCTTGCCTTTATGCTCCCGGATGGTCTGCAGGTCCGCCATAACCTGGCAGGGATGACAGAAGTCGGTCAGGCCGTTGATGATAGGGATGGAGCCGTATTCCGCCAGGGTTTCCACTTCTTCTTGGTCGAAGGTACGGATCATGATGCCGTCCAGATAGCGGGACAGTACTCTGGCGGTATCCTCTGTAGGTTCGCCCCGGCCGATCTGCGCATCCTTGGAGCTGATGAACAGTGCGTGGCCGCCCAGCTGGTACATACCGGTTTCAAAGGAAACACGGGTGCGGGTAGAGGATTTCTCAAAGATCATGCCCAATGTTTTGCCTTTGAGGATATGGTGTTCGATCCCCTGTTTTTTCTGTGTTTTCAAATGATCCGCCAGATCCAGCAGTTCCAGGATCTCTTCTGTGGACAGATCCAGCAGTTTCAGAAAATGTTTCATATGCGTTCCCCTTTCTAAAATTACAATGCGTTCAGTGTTTCTTCCAATATGGCAAGGCCCTTGTCCAGCTCTTCCTTTGTGATGGTCAAAGGAGGCAGCAGACGGATCTTTTCCTTAGCGGAAAGCACCAGCAGGCCTTTTTCCAGCAATGTATTTATGACGGGCTTGGCTTCCGTATCCAGCAGGATGCCCAGCATCATACCCAGTCCTGTGACATTCTGCACATGGGGCATTTTGGAGATTCTTTCTTTCAGATAAGCGCCTTTTTCCGTTACGCTCTGCAAAAAGGCCTCGTCCATGGTTTGCAGGATATGTACGGCTCCGGCGCAGACCACAGGGTT
>CALWKZ010000019.1 GCA_944381385.1 uncultured Anaerotignum sp.
TGGAGGAAACAAAGGCATTGGCAGAACAGGGCGTCAAGGAACTGGTGATCGTGGCGCAGGATACCTCCATTTACGGCAGGGACCTCTACGGTGAGCCCAAGCTCCATGTGCTGCTGGAAAAGCTGGCGGCGGTGGAGGGAATTCAGTGGATTCGCCTTTTGTACTGCTATCCGGAGACACTGACCCAGGAGACCATTGATGTCATGGCGAAAAATGAGAAGATCTGTCATTACATCGATATGCCCATCCAGCATGGCTGCGATTCCGTACTGAAGCGGATGGGCAGAAAGAGCAGTCAGGAGCTGATTCGCCAGACTGTGAAAAAACTGCGTGAGGCGATGCCGGATATTGCCATCCGCACTACCCTGATCGTAGGCTTCCCCGGTGAGACGGAAGAGGAATTTGCAGAACTTCAGGATTTTGTGAAGGAAATGCGCTTTGATCGTCTGGGAGTATTTTGCTACTCCCAGGAGGAAGGCACGCCCGCGGCGAAGATGGAGGGCCAGATAGAAGAGGATGTGAAGGAAGAACGCCAGAAAATCATCATGGACATCCAGAAGGACATCGCCGCTTCTCTTTGCGAAAAGGAAGTGGGGAAGGTAGTGGAAGTGCTGGCGGAAGGCCGGCTGCCGGAGGAAAACGTCTACTGCGGACGTACCCGCAGGGACGCGCCGGATATTGACGGCATGGTATTTTTCAAGGCGGAGGAAGACGTATATTCCGGGGACTTTGTTTCTGTGGAGATCAAAGAGGCCGGGGATTATGATTTGATGGGAGATGTAGTTTATGCAGATGAATTTACCCAATAAGCTGACGACCATGCGGGTGATTTTGATTCCCGTATTTCTGCTGGTGCTGTTTTTGATGGAAGAGCCTATGAACCGGTATATCGCTACCGCTATTTTTATCGTGGCATCCCTGACGGACTTTTTGGACGGGCATATCGCCAGAAAATACAATCTGGTAAGCAATTTCGGGAAATTTATGGACCCTTTGGCAGATAAGCTGCTGGTGATGTCGGCGCTGGTATCCATGGTGGCTATGGAGGATCTGCCGGCCTGGGTCGTCATCATCATTCTGGCAAGAGAATTTGCCATCACCGGCTTCCGCACCCTGGCCATGGAGGCCAATATCGTCATGGCGGCCAGCTGGTGGGGAAAGATCAAGACCACCACGCAGATGATTATGATTATTCTGGTGCTGCTGCATCTGCCCTTTGACTTTATGCCTGTAGTGGAGACGATTCTGGTTGGTCTGGCGGTATTCTTTACCATTGTGTCCGGCGTGGATTATATTGTGAAGAATAAACAGGTGCTGAAAGGATAACTATGGGAAAAATGCGAATGGCCACGGCGGCAGATACCAAAGCGATTTTGGATATTTATGCCCCTTATATCGAACATACCAATGTTACCTTTGAATATGTGGTGCCAACAGAAGCGGAATTTGCCGGCAGAATCGAGGAGATTCTGGAGAAATATCCCTATTTGGTCTATGAGGAAGATGGCGTCATCGGCGGTTATGCCTATGCCCATCAATTTATGGTGCGGGCGGCTTCTCAGTGGGGAGCGGAACTTTCTGTGTATCTGGCGCCCCAGGCGCAGAAAAGAGGGCTGGGCAAGGCGTTTTACGGGGCTTTGGAGGAACTGCTGTTTTTGCAGAACGTGGAAAAGCTCTATGGCTGCATCGAGGCATCCAATGAGGCTAGCCGCCGGCTCCATGAGTCTATGGGTTACGAGAAAACGGCTCTGTTCCCCAGATGCGCCTTCAAAAAAGGTCAATGGCTGTCCCTGCTGTGGCTGGAAAAGACGCTGGCGGAACGGGAGGCGCCGCTGCCCCTCAAGACCATTTGGCAGGTGCCAGAGGAAAAGCGAAAGGAAATACTGGAATGTTACGCACAGCAGGTGCGTTTCTGAGAAGGGTCGGAAATCTCCCCGGAGGTTTCCGGCCTTTTCTATTTCAAATTGCTTTTTTGGCGGGTTTTCGGTACAATGAAACGAGAAAATGTTTCTGGAGGAGGCGGAATATGGAACGGAATATCAAATGGACCCATAACGGCGTCGGTATCATAGAGAAAGAGAAAACGGCGGGAGCGGCGGCGTCCGCTTTTCTGGCGGAGACGGAGGTGGAAAGGATAGCCGCTTTTCACGCTTCTGTGCCGGGGTATGAAAAGACACCTCTGGCGGAGCTGCCGGAGCTGGCCCAAAAGCTGGGGGTGGGCCGCCTGTTCGTCAAGGATGAATCCAAGCGCTTCGGTTTGAACGCCTTTAAAGGATTGGGCGGCGTTTATGCCGTATCCAAGGTGATCTGTGAGAAGCTGGGTATTCCCATGGGGTCTTTTGCAGAGATCTGTACAGAGGAAAACAAGGAAAAGATCCAGGATATGGTCTTTATTACGGCTACGGACGGCAACCATGGCAAGGGGGTGGCCTGGGCGGCGAAAAAATTCGGCTGCAAGGCTTATGTCTATATGCCCAAGGGCACAGTGGAATGCCGGGCGCAGGCTATCCGGGATATTGGCGCCGAGGAGGTGCTGGTAACAGACTGCTTCTATGACGATACGGTGCGCATGGCCGACGAAAGAGCCAGAAAAAACGGCTGGACCCTGGTACAGGATACGGCTTGGGAAGGATATATGGATATTCCCACTTATATTGTGCAGGGATATTCCACTTTGGCGAAGGAGGCGGCACAGCAGTTGGAGGAAGCGGGTGTATCTGCCCCGGATGTGCTGTTTTTGCAGGCAGGGGTAGGCGCCTTCGCAGGCGGTGTGCTGGGGTATTTCGCCAATCATTATGGAGAAAAACTGCCAAAGACCGTGATCGCGGAGCCGGATACAGTGGCCTGTATTTTTGAATCCGCCAGAGTAAACGACGGGAAGCCCCATCCCTCCACAGGCAACTGTGAGACGGTCATGGCGGGGCTGAACTGCGCCGAGCCCTGTCTGGTGACATACCCCACCCTGCGGGATTTCCCCGCGGCTTACACGGCCTGTCCGGATTTTGTGACAGAGCAGGGCATGGCGGCGCTGGGACTGCCTCGGGGCGGTGATCCTGTGGTGGTATCGGGAGAATCCGGCGCTGTGGGCGTGGGCCTGCTTTGTGAGATCATGAAGAACGAGGAATTGGCGGAGCTGCGGGCGCATTTGGGGCTGAATGAATCGGCGGCGATTCTGTGCATCAGTACGGAAGGCAACACGGACCCGGCCCATTACGAAGAAGTGATGGAGAAATATAGAAATCAGGAATAACACAGGAGGCGTATTTCATTGAAAGCGGAAATCATCGCGGTAGGAACGGAGATCCTTTTGGGGGATATTTTGAATACGAACGCCCAGTATTTGTCCAAGGAACTGGCACAGCTGGGCATTGAGGTATATTTTCAGACGGTGGTAGGGGATAACCCGAAACGGCTGAAGGATACGATTTTCCAGGCGTTTTCACGGGCGGATCTGATTATTACCACCGGCGGGCTGGGGCCTACGGAGGACGATCTGACCAAGGAGACGGCGGCGGAGTATTTTGGGGAAGAGCTGGTGCTGGATGAAAGAGCGCTGGGACGCATCGAAAAATATTTCAAGCGCACTGGCAGGGTCATGACGGAGAACAACCGGAAGCAGGCCATGGTACCCAAGGAACACGGCGTTGTACTTTACAATGACAATGGTACCGCGCCGGGCATTATCATGGAAAAAAACGGCAAGATCATCGCCATGCTGCCCGGGCCGCCCAAGGAAACGGTGCCTATGTTTGAAAATCAGGTAAAGCCTTATCTTTTGGCAAAGCAGGAATATACCTTTGTATCGGAGATTCTGCGGGTAGCCAGTATTGGGGAGAGTACCATGGAAACGCTGGTAAAGGACATCATCGACGCCCAGACCAATCCCACCATCGCGCCCTATGCCAAAATGGGAGAGTCTATCCTGCGGATTACGGCAAAAGCCAAAACGGAGGAAGAGGCCCACAGCCTTATTGCCCCGGTCAAGGCAGCTTTGAAGGAACGGCTGGGGAAAGCGGTCTACGCTGAGGGAGAGACCAATATGCAGACAGTAGTGGCGGAGCTGCTGCTGGCGCAGAAAAAGACCATTGCCGTGGCGGAATCCTGCACCGGCGGTCTGGTGACCTCCGCTTTGGTGGAATATCCCGGTATTTCCGAGGTGCTGCTGGAGGGCTGCGTGACCTATTCCAATGAGGCCAAAATGCGCCGGCTGGGAGTAAAGGCCGAAACTTTGGAGAAATACGGCGCTGTCAGTCATGAAACAGCGGCGGAAATGGCGGAAGGCGTTGCCAGAAGCAGCGGCGCGGAGATCGGCATTGCCACCACGGGCATTGCCGGCCCCGGCGGCGGTACAGAGGAAAAACCGGTGGGTCTGGTCTATATCGGGCTTTATGTGAACGGACAGACTAAGACCATGGAATATCATTATACGGGAAAACGGAACCAGATCCGGGAGCGGGCGGCCATGTACGCTTTGGATCTGCTGCGGAAGGAATTGCAGCATGAAGCATAAGGGAGATTGGATGCTGCTTTTGGCGGCGGCCATTGGCGGCGGCGGATTCATCAGTGTAAAATATCTTTTGGATTGGGGATATTCCGCCTATCATATCATGTTTGGCCGGTTTCTGGTGGCAACAATCTGCCTGGGGCTTTTTTACGGGAGGCAGGTGCCGAAAATCACGAAAGAGGAATGGAAGGCGGGCAGTATTTTGGGTGTGCTGCTGGCGGCTACCTTCCTGCTTCTGACATTGGGACTGCAGTATACGACTCCTTCCGTCAACGCTTTTTTATGCAATACCCAGGCGGTAGTGGTGCCATTGATCTGCTGGGCGGCCTTTCGGCAGAGACCGACGGCGGCGGTGGTGCTGGCGGCCCTGCTGACGGTGGTGGGCGTGGCGCTGCTGTCTGTGACCGACGGCCTGCGGCTGGATTTGGGGGCGGTGCTGTCCTTTGGAGCATCCATCGCCTTTTCCCTGCAGATGGCCTTTATGGGGAAAATGCTGGCCCGGTGCGATTCCATACGAATCGCTTTGGTGGAAAACAGCGTTGTGGCGGTGCTGGCCTTTTTGATCGTTTTATGTATGGGCGGGAAGGTGCCTGCCCTCTCCTGGGGCGCGGCGGGGAATTTCCTCTATGCGGGGGTATTCTGCACAGGCGTTTACTTTGTTTTGCAGTCTGTGGGCCAGCGGTATACTTCCGCCAATAAAACGGCCCTTATCATTACCACGGAATCTATTTTCGCGGCCCTGCTTTCGGCGGTGCTCTACGGCGAACGGCTGACTCTGCGGGGCTACGTGGGTTGCGTCATTATTTTCGGCGCAGTACTGCTGGCGGAAGCGCCTTTAGGCGGAAAAAAACCAGTTGACAGGGAACCGGGAATACATTAAAATAGGAACATAAGTTCGTTTATTTGGAAAGGTGGTTGCACGATGGCAGCGGGAAAAGCAGCAAAGGAAGATAATAAATTTGAAGATAGACAAAAGGCGCTGGACGCGGCTCTGAGCCAGATCGAGAAGCAGTTCGGCAAGGGCGCGGTCATGAAGCTGGGCGATGACAGCGCGAAAATGAATGTGGAGGTAACACCCACCGGGTCTTTGAGTCTGGATATCGCTTTGGGTGTAGGCGGCGTGCCAAAAGGCAGAATCATCGAGGTGTATGGTCCGGAATCTTCCGGTAAGACCACGGTAGCTCTGCATATGGTGGCGGAAGTGCAGAAAAGCGGCGGCATCGCCGGTTATATCGACGCGGAACACGCCATGGACCCTACTTATGCCAAGGCGCTGGGGGTAGATATTGACAATCTGTACATTTCCCAGCCCGATGACGGGGAGCAGGCGCTGGAGATCGCGGAGACTATGGTGCGCAGCGGCGCCATTGATATTGTCATTGTGGACTCCGTGGCGGCACTGGTGCCCCGGGCGGAGATCGAAGGGGAAATGGGCGACTCCCATATGGGCCTGCAGGCCAGACTCATGAGCCAGGCGCTGCGGAAGCTGACGGGTATCACCAATAAATCCAACTGTACGGTGGTATTCATCAACCAGCTGCGGGAAAAGATCGGCGTGACCTTCGGCAACCCGGAAACGACTACCGGCGGCCGTGCTTTGAAGTTCTATGCTTCTATCCGTATCGACATTCGTAAGATCGATGTTTTGAAGCAGGGAACGGAACTGGTGGGCAACCGTGTAAAGGTAAAGATCGCCAAGAACAAGGTGGCGCCTCCCTTCAAAACGGCGGAATTTGACATTGTTTATGGCAAAGGCATCTCCAAGGAAGGCGATATTCTGGATCTGGCGGCAGATGTGGATATTGTCAATAAGAGCGGCGCATGGTATGCTTATGGTGAGACCAGGATTGGTCAGGGCAGGGAAAACGCCAAGACCTTCCTGAAAGAGCATCCCGAGATGTGCAGAGAAATCGAAAACAAGGTGCGGGCCCATTATGACCTGCCAGTTCTGGGAGAACTCCCTCCGGCGGAGGATGGCCCTTTGAGCCTGGAATTGGAATAAAAAAGGAAAGCGCGTTTCACGGGTAGGGACGGCTTCACAGGAAAATACATATGCCGGAATCCATAGGGAAAGGATTCCGGCTATTTTTTTTAGGGGATTTTTTTCCGAGGCAGCCGTTTCCTTTTAAGAAAATAAAAAACAGGATTTTGGAGAGGAGCACGTTCATGGCGGGGCGTGTTTTTATCAGAAAGGAGCGGAAGCATATGAATGAAAAAAGAATGCAGCTGAAAAAATGGATCGAAGAATGTGACAATATTGTATTTTTCGGCGGCGCGGGCGTATCTACCGAAAGCGGTATCCCGGATTTCCGCAGCGAGAACGGGATTTTTTCCGCCATCAGCGAATATGGCTACCGGCCGGAGATCATCCTGAGCCATTCCTTCTTTGTGGCCCATCCGGAGATTTTTTTCCAGTATTATAAGAAGAACCTGCTCTATCCCGACGCAAAGCCCAACGACTGCCACAAGGCTTTGGCGAAGCTGGAGGAAATGGGGAACCTGAAAGCGGTGGTGACCCAGAATATTGACGATCTGCACCAGAAGGCAGGCAGCAAAAAGGTACTGGAGCTTCATGGGACGCTGTACCGGAACTACTGCCTGAAATGCGGGAAGCAGTTCGATCTGGACTATGTGACGAAGGACGAGGGCATTACCCGCTGCGATGCCTGCGGCGGCGTGGTACGCCCGGATGTGGTGCTCTATGAGGAAGGGCTGAACCAGGATACCATGGAAGAGGCTTTGGAAAAGATTTCTCAGGCGCAGATGCTGATTGTAGGGGGCACCAGCCTGAACGTATACCCGGCGGCGGGGCTTTTGCAGTACTTCCGGGGGAAGTATCTGGTGCTCATCAATAAATCCGCTACCTCTCTGGATAAAAAGGCGGATCTGGTGATCGTGGAAAATATCGGTGAGGTCTTCCGGGAAGTGGTGCTGGAGGGCTAAAAGCACCCGGAAAATGGCTCCGGAAAGTTTTTTGGAAAAAGCAGAAAAAAGTGTTGACAAGGGTAGTTTGATTTGATAAAATAAATCCTGCGCTGTGAGATGCGCTCTGAACATTGAAAATAGAATAGTGAATGAAACTTACAACCCATAGTCAATTCAACAGCAGGCAAGCCTGCTGAAAAATGACAGTTTTGCCGGTTTCTAAAAACCGGAGGATAGCCAGATTTTCTGGTTAGGTTTAAACTTTAACATAAGAGTTTGATCCTGGCTCAGGATGAACGCTGGCGGCGTGCTTAACACATGCAAGTCGAACGAAGATATTTAGAATGAG
>CALWKZ010000020.1 GCA_944381385.1 uncultured Anaerotignum sp.
GGGTCTTCATCCCCGCCTCCAGCTCTCTTTTGTTATACAGGCTCTCCTCCCGGATCAGGCGATAGCCTCGGTTGGTCACCGCCTCAATGACATAGCCCTCCTCCCGCAGCTTTTTGATGCCCTTCCAGACAGCAGCCCGGGAGACAGAAAGCCGGCGGCCCAGCTCCTCTCCGGATATGAACCCTTCACTTCCCCGCAGGATCTCCAAAATACGATACATCATCATCTTCTCCTTTCCCGCCCAAAAGAAAAGTGATAAGACCGTTCTTTCCGCGATCTTATCACTTCTTGCTCCATTGGGTTTCTATGGCCGTGGAAACAAGCCTCCGGGACTTATTTCGCTTTCGCGTTTACGCGGCTCAGGAATTTTTTCAATTCAATGATAGCACGTCCGTGGGTGCCTTCACAGATCTTGTCTACTTCGTCGTAAGCCTTTACGCTGAAGGTCAGCAGCTTGCCGTTCACTTCCGTCACCTCTGTGACCACACGCACCTTCATGCCTACGGGCGTCGCCGCCAGATGCTTGAAATCAAAGGTTGTGCCTACAGTCTCCCAGCCTTCGGGCAGGAAGGGCGCTACAGTGCCGATGGCTGTGCCTTCGATCCAGGACAGCAGCTTGGGAGAGGCGAATACAGGCACCTTATCATTGCCAAAATGCGCCGCAGTATCGCTTTCCTCTACAATGTACTCTCTTTCATAGCTCATACCAGGTACGATGTTGTTGAAATCCACTTGAAAGACCCCTTTCTTATGCTTCTGTGTGATGTTCTTCTTCCTGTACCGGTGCGGGATTCTCCTCCACGGATTCCTCTTCCACAGTCAGTCCCAGGACTTTTGCTCTGACAGACGGGTCAAACAGCTCTCTGAATTCCTCGCCTGTTACCTTTTCTCTTTCTACCAGCAGCTTCGCGGAGGCATGGAGCACTTCCATGTTGTCCTTCAGGATCTGCAAAGCCTCGTTGTAGCCCTTTGTGACGATGCGCTTTACTTCCTCGTCAATGGTAGTGGCTACGGCCTCACTGTAATTTCTGGTATGGCCCCAGTCTCTGCCGATGAATACCTCGTTGCTGTCATCGCCAAACTGGATAGGCCCCAGAATATCGCTCATACCGTACTGTGTCACCATGCTTCTGGCCATGGCTGTGGCACGTTCGATGTCGTTGGAAGCGCCTGTGGTAATATCCTTGATGACCAGGGCCTCCGCCGCACGGCCGCCCAGCAGACTGACAATCTCCTGCTCCATGAACAGCTTTGTCATATACATCTTATCCTCACCGGGCAAAGGCATCGTATAGCCGCCAGCCATACCCGTAGGGATAATGGAAATGCTGTGGACAGGGTCCAGCTCGCTCAGCACTTCAAACAGAATGGCATGACCGCTTTCGTGGTACGCCGTAATATATTTTTCCTTTTCGGAAATGACTCTCGTCTTTTTCTCCGTACCAACGCCGATCTTGATGAGGGCTCTCTGGATCTCCTCCATATCGATGGCCTTTTTGCCGTTTCTGGCGGACAGCAGCGCCGCCTCGTTCAGCAGGTTAGCCAGATCCGCCCCGGTAAAGCCCGCCGTGGTCTGGGCAACGACCTTCAGGTCTACCTCCGGCGCCATGGGCTTGCCTTTGGAATGTACCCGCAGAATAGCCTCTCTGCCCTTTACGTCCGGCCGTCCCACATAGACCTGACGGTCGAAACGTCCCGGTCTCAAAAGGGCCGGGTCCAGAATATCCGCACGGTTGGTGGCCGCGATGATGATAACGCTTTCATTGATGCCAAAACCGTCCATTTCTACCAGCAGCTGGTTCAATGTCTGCTCTCTTTCATCATGTCCGCCGCCCAGGCCCGCACCTCTGCGCCGGCCTACCGCGTCGATCTCATCGATAAAAACAATGCTGGGCGCGTTTTTCTTTGCCTGATCAAACAGGTCCCGGACGCGGGACGCGCCGACGCCGACAAACATCTCTACGAAGTCGGAACCGGAAATGCTGAAGAAAGGCACGCTGGCCTCCCCGGCTACCGCCTTGGCCAGCAGGGTCTTACCAGTACCCGGAGGGCCCACCAGCAAAACGCCTTTGGGGATTCTTGCTCCCAGATCCGTAAACTTCTTGGGATTTTTCAGGAACTGCACCAGTTCCTCCAGCTCCGCCTTTTCCTCGTCGCAGCCGGCCACATTGTCAAATGTCACCTTGTTGTTTTCGTCCAGATTCATCTTCGCGCGGCTCTTGCCGAAGGAGGCCATTTTTCCGCCGCCTCCCTGCATCCTGCCGAAAAGCACCACCATGATGATGACCATAATGGTCATCAGAATCAGCGTAGGCAGCATCGCAGAAAGCAGGCTCTGCTTCTGGGCCTCTGTGGAGATGATCTGCAAATCACTGCCTTCCTTGGGCAGGGTATTGATCTCCTGCATAAAGGCCGTGACACTGGGCAGGTTTACGGAAATCACCGTACCGTCATCCAGCACCGCCTCCGCCGTACCATAGTCAGATACCTCCGTCGCCTTTGTGATGGAAACAGACTTTACATCGTCCTCCCGCAAAGACGTCAGCAGATCGCTGTAAGAATAGGTCACCACTTCTTTTTCCTGCGGCACGATACCCTGGCCGCTGAAAGAAACGATGGCAAAAATCACAATAAATATCAGCACGTATAAACCGGCTGACCGCCAGTATTTGTTCAAGAGCTTCCCCCCTAATTCGCATTTTCATTTTATTCTCCCATGCCGCAAGGTACGGCATATCAATTTACAATTTTATCATACTTTTCCCGGAAACGCAACTTTCCTTTTTTCAAAATACAGCGGCGGCTCCTGCCGTTTTTTCCCATAAAACAAGGCTTTCCCGCCTTTCTTCCATCCTTCCTGCATTAAAATCTCATGAAAAATCCTTTCCCGCCCCCAAAAGAAGGCACAAAATCATTGGTCAATGCTTTTTTCAGGAAATAAATATGCCGGAATCCTCGCTTGCGCAAAGGATTCCGGCAGACCTATTTTTATGGGAATGCTTTCGTCTCAAAAACAGCCGTCACGTCCTCTGTTTTCCGCCGGCGCCGCTTATTCCTCCTCAAAATGGACCACGCCGACAAAATTCAGATTTCTGTATTTCTGGGCATAATCCAGACCATAGCCTACCACAAAGGCGTCCGGGATAGTAAAGCCCACATAATCCACCGGTACTTCCGTCACACGGCGGTCCGGCTTGTCCAGCAATGTGCAAATCTTGAATCTCTTGGGGTTTCTGTGGAGCATCAGCGCCCGCAGATGGCTCAGGGTTCTGCCGCTGTCGATGATATCCTCCACCAGCAGTACATTTTTGCCGGTGATATCCTCGTCCAGATCCCGGAGAATCTTGATGCGTCCGCTGCTTTCCGTGGCGTCTCCATAGCTGGAAACATCCATAAAGTTCATGGTCACCGGCAATGTCAGCTTCTTAGCCAGCTCTACCAGCGTCACCACGCCGCCCTTTAATACGCAGACCAGCTCTACCTGCTCGCCGTTAAAATCCTTTTCTACCTGCTTCGCAATCTCTTCCAGTCTTGCGGAAATCTCTTCCGCAGAGATCATGACTTCAATTCTTTCCTTCATCCTTCTGCAACCTCCGTATCCGAACCGTGAAATATCGTTTTGTCTGTGCCGTTGGACCAAAGGCGGCAGACACTCTCCTGCCGACAATCCAAAGCACCTCACTGCCGCAGGCGATCAATGGCAGAGCATTTCTCTCCTGCCTGGGGATCTTTTCATCGATCAAAAAATCCTTCAGCTTTTTGCTTCCCGCCGTCAGCGCGATCCGGTCCCCCGGTCTCCTGCTGCGGCAGCAAACCTCTTTTTCTATTTTATCATAATCGAATACGTTCGTATAGTCATCCCGGCAAAATTCGGCAGGTTTCTCCAAAGACACCTCTGTTTCCACCCTCCATCCCAGGGCAGCCACAAAAACCTTCTCCCCCGGGCGCAAGAGCACACAATAGCCCTCCGCCGCGTCTTCCTTTTCTCCGATTTTCAGGACGCCGTATTCCATCCATGCCCATAAGCCGTGGGGCAGCGCCAGCTCCCGGCCGCTTTCCTTTTCCAGCAGTTCCTCCAGCGCGGCAATATGGACACGGCTCACGTCCCGCAGGCTTGCCTTTTCCGCCAGCGCCAGCCGCAGCACCCTTCTGCGCAGAGCGGGATGCAGTTCCAAAAGCCCCGCCGCCGGCAGCCCGCCGTCCTCTTCCAGTCTTTCCAGCGCATCCCGCGCCAGTCCCTCCAGAAAATCCTCTTCCGCCGCCAGCAGTTCCGCCGTTTCCACCAAATGGCGGACACTGCCCCCATGAACCTGTTCCAAGAGAGGCAGTACCTGATGACGCAGACGGTTACGGGTATAGGTCACCTCCTGATTGGTGCTGTCCTCCCGCCAGGGGATATTCTCCGCCAAACAATAGGCCCGTATCTCCTCCCGGCCGCAAAAAAGCAGGGGCCGGATCACATCATCCTCTCTGACGGGGCGCATGGCCGTCAGCCCCGAAAGCCCTGTCCCCCGGCAAAGGCGCATCAACAGCGTTTCCGCCTGATCGTTGGCGTGGTGGGCCACGGCGATCCTTCCGCCTGCCGCTCCATCCCGCAGGGCTTCATAGCGGAGGATACGGCCCGTTTCCTCCAGGCCCAGTTTCCGTCTTTGGGCCTCCGCGGCCACATCCAGCCGCACCGTCTGGCAGGGGATACCCCAGTCCCCGCAGATTTTCTCCGCGAAAGCCGCGTCCCTGTCGGCCTCTTCTCCCCGCAGGCCATGATGCACGTGCAAAGCCCGCACCTGCCAGCCTTCCCGGGCGGAAAGCCGCCAGAGGATATGCAGCAGCGCCATGGAATCCATGCCGCCGGAAAGCCCCACAAGGATACGCTCTCCCCTCTCGCACATATGATATTGTTTCATGGTACGCCGTACCTTTTCCAGCATCCTTCTCCCAGCTTTCCTTTTTGATTCTAGGAAAACTTTACACGAAAACCGCACCGCCGTCAACAGCCGGCCTTATCCGGCCCGCTTCCAGAACCGGCCCGCCTGCACGGTCATATCGTCCTTTTCTCCGGCACAGGCGCTTTCCGCCGCCTGCAGAATATAGTCCGCCGCGTCCTGGGGGTTGGCAAAGCCTCTGGGCAGAAATTCCTCCTGGAGCCACTGGGCTGTTTTCTGCTCGCCGCCCAGGGCGTCCGTTACGCCGTCTGTCATCATCAGCACCATATCTCCGTCCTTTAACAGCATATCGTTCTTTTCCACACTGACCTGCCGCAGGATACCGGCGGGCAGGGACCGGGTACAAACGGAAATGACCCGTCCGCCCCGGCAGATATAGGAGGCCGCCGCCCCCAGCTTGATAAATTCCGCCTTCCCGCTGTACAGATCCACGTTCATGATATCCAAAGTGGCATAGGCCTCCTCGCCGTTTCGCAGCAGCAGTACGGAATTGATCATCTGCACCGCCATCTCTCCGGAAAATCCCGCCGCCGTGAACTGCTCCAGCAGTTCCACCGCCGCCCGGCTCTCCGCCGCCGCTTTTTCTCCGGTGCCCATACCGTCGGAAAGGGCCATCCCCGCCATGCCGTTCTCCAGGACCAGGCAGGCAGAGGCGTCACCGCAGGGCTGCGCTTTGCCCGCCGAGGAAAACGCCGACGCCGCCGTCAGGCGAAAGGCCGGCTCTTCCGTGAAAACCACACGGCAAAATCCATCCTTCTCCCGCCGGCAAAGGCCTTCTCCCTCCTGTATCATGTTCCGTCCCAGCACCTCCCGTACCAGAGGCAGCAGACGTTCCCGGCAAAGCCCCTGACAATCGCAGCCGCCCACCAGAAATTCCGCCCGCCGGATACCGGTCTTTTTCACCCGTACTGCCCGCGCTTCCCGCAAAGAGATCCCCGCCTTCCGGCAGGCCAGAGAAAGTTCTTCCGTTTCCGCCTCCAGCGGGACACCCTCCGGCGCCATCTGTCCGGAAAGCCGCTCCAAAATACCGCCTACCGCTTCCAGCTGCTGGGCCACCAGCTCCCGGCACTCCTGCAGGCGTTCTGTCCAAATGAGATCATGACGGTATCTGGCGTAAGTATCCGTCAGTATCCCCAGAAACAGTTCCTTTCTGGGGCAAAGCTCCAAAAACCATCGGGGCATGTCCTCCATCCGCACCTGCCCCTGGCCGTCGCAGCGGGACAAGGCGGAAAAGGTCATGCCATAGGTGCGGTAGACCTCCTCCTGCCAGCAGTAATCCGCCATGCCGCAGCCCTTGCAGGCACGCTGGGCGATGGTATCCACCAGAGAGGATATGTCCTTTTTTTCCTCCCGTTCCCTTTGGGAAAAGAGCTTGGATAGATCCTGAAACGCTCCGGCAAAGCCATGGAGCTTTTCTTCCGTCATGGCGATCATCTGCTGGTAGCGGTCCCGGCTGGTCTCCTCCTGCCGGAAGCCGCCGCCCTTTTCCAGCACCCTGCGGGGCATCACCACAAAAGCGGCCGCCCCCGCCGCCATCCACAGCAGCCACACAGGCCGAAAAAATTCCTGCTCCACATAAAACCGCAGCACCGCCGCCGTCACCAGAAGGGCCACCGCCGCCGGAACACGCCCCAGCTCCCGGACGCTGCCCGCCAGCATACCGCCCAGCGCCAGCACCGCGAACAGCGCCAGGTCCCCGCTGCCGCTTAACAATAAAAAGAACCCCAGCAGAACACCGGAGGCCGCCCCGGCTCCCGGGCCTTCCTTCCAGGCCGCCGCCAGAAGGAAAAAAGCCGTCAAAAGCGGGAAAAGAATCTCCTCCGCTTTCGGAACGCCCAAATGGGCCGTTCCCGCCAGAGCGCCGCCTAAGATCAAAAATACCGCCAGGGATTCCTCCCGGCTCAGGGGGCCGCCCTTCGCCATTTGCCGCCAGGCGGAAATCCCCTTCTGCAATACTGCCGAAAGGCCCAATACCAGCAGGCTCTCCACAATGGCCACCACAAAATAGAACCGCAGACCAGTACCCACGGCGTAAAAAGCGCCGCCCAGCGCCATGGCGAAAGCCCCCAGCAGCGCCTTTTTCCATACCTGGCCTTCTCTTGTGAACCGTCCCAGGGTCAGATGGATCAGCACCGCCGCCAGCAGGACGCCGATATTTTTCACAGCGGCGCCATTGCCCGCCATGCCTGCCGCCGCGGCCGAAAACATGAGCCAGAACATAGGCCCCCTTCCGTAATAGGCGGAAAGATAGGCCATGCCCATGGGATGCAGGATCTGCACCAGCTCGCCCCTGGCCCAGAGGAAGCCTGTCCCCCAGAAAAAGGCGCAGGCCCCCCATTTCCTCCAGGGCAGCCCCAATGCTTTCTTTTTTTCCAATGCCGCCGTACGGGCCGGTCTGATTTCTTCCTCTTTCGTTTCCAGCGTGATTTCTGTCTTTTCCATGCGTCTTCCCCTCCATACGTACCATTGTAGGGAAATATGCCCGCTTTTTTTGTCGAAACGGGAGTCTGGCCGAATTTTTTTCACGACAGGAACCGGGAGAATCAGACAGCCCAGGATATCCCCACAAGAAAATAAAAATGCCGGGACCCTTATGGAAACAAAGGGTTCCGGCAATGGCATTATTATTTATGGAATTATGTTCTTATGGGACGCCTGTTTTTCCAGCCGCCCGCTTTGCTCCCTCGTTCTGCTTATTTTTCCGGATAAGGATGGTCCTTCCAGTACCACCATTTCAGCTTTTCGGGGTCATGCTCCTCCTGCTCGGCGTAATACACCGCCAGCCGCCACACATACAGGGCACAGCGGTC
>CALWKZ010000021.1 GCA_944381385.1 uncultured Anaerotignum sp.
GGAAAGAAATTCTTGACAGGGCCAAATCCTTGTGATATACTACTGACAATTTGTAAAGAAATATCTAACAACACTTTTACGGAAGAAAGGAGAGAAATACATTGAAGTACATTTTATCCAATGCTATGGTATTTACGCAGGGCGAATTTGTAAAAACCAACGTATTTGTAAATAATGGAATGATTTCCCATATTTCTGCCGCAGCTCCCGCAGGGAACAGCGTTGTTTTTGATTTGGAAGGCTGTGTTATCTTTCCCGGTTTCATTGATGTCCATACACATCTGAGAGAACCGGGATTTTTTTATAAAGAAACCATAGAGACCGGCACCAAGGCGGCGGCCCACGGCGGTTATACTTCCATCTGCGCCATGCCCAATCTGAAACCGGTGCCCGACTGTGCCGAAACGCTGGCGCCCCAGCTGGAGGCCATCCAAAAAACAGCCTGCATCCAAGTTCTACCTTACGGCGCCATCACCAAAGGCGAGCTTGGCCAGGAGCTGGCGGACTTTGCGGCGCTGGCGCCTCATGTCTGCGCTTTTTCCGATGACGGCAGAGGGGTGCAGAATGACCAAATGATGCGTCAGGCCATGACAAAGATCCATGCCCTGGGCAAAATGGTAGCGGCCCACTGCGAAGTCAATGAACTGCTCCGGGGCGGCTACATCCACGACGGCCAGTACGCTGCGGCGCACGGCCACAAAGGCATCTGCTCCGAAAGTGAGTGGAAGCAGATCGAGCGGGATCTGGCGCTGGTACGGGAAACCGGCTGTGACTACCATGTCTGCCACATCTCCACAAAAGAAAGTGTGGAGCTGATCCGTCAGGCCAAAAAAGAAGGCCTGCCCGTCTCCTGTGAGACAGGCCCCCATTATCTGGTTCTGACCGATATGGATCTGCAGGAGGACGGCCGCTTTAAAATGAACCCTCCCCTGCGGAGCAAGGAGGATCAGGCAGCCCTTCTGGAAGGCATCCAGGACGGCACCATCGACATGATCGCCACAGACCACGCCCCCCACTCCGCTGAGGAAAAAAGCAAGGGTCTGGCCGGCAGCATGATGGGCATCGTCGGGCTGGAAACCGCCTTTCCCATCCTTTATACGGAACTGGTAAAAAAAGCTGTTCTTACCTTAGAACAGCTGATCCATCTGATGCATACTAACCCCTCCCGCCGCTTCGGCATCGGAAGTCCTCTGGCAGAGGGAATGCCCGCCGATCTGACGGTTTACAACCTGAATGAGTCCTACACCATCGATCCGGAGACCTTCCTGTCCAAAGGCAGAAGCACCCCTTTTGCCGGATGGAATGTCTGGGGCAAATGCAAAATGACCATGTACCATGGCAATATCGTATGGCAGGAGGACAAGGCTTGAGAACAGCCCCTGAAATAAGACAACCCGTAACTTTACTATATATTTAAGGAGGAATTACAAAATGCCGAAAAGAACCGACCTGAAAAAAATCCTGATTATTGGCTCCGGCCCTATCGTTATCGGACAGGCCGCCGAATTTGACTACGCAGGCACACAGGCCTGCCTTGCGCTGAAAGAAGAAGGCTATGAGGTAGTATTGGTCAACTCTAACCCCGCTACCATCATGACAGACACCACCATTGCCGATAAGGTATACATGGAGCCCCTGACGCTGGAATATGTGGCAAAGATCCTGCGCTATGAGCGTCCCGACGCCATCGTGCCCGGTATCGGCGGCCAGACCGGTCTGAATCTGGCCATGCAGCTGGAAAAGAAAGGTATCCTGCGGGAATGCCAGGTAGAACTTTTGGGGACAAGCTGTGAAAGTATTGAACGGGCCGAGGACAGAGAGCTGTTCAAGGAACTTTGCCAGGAGATCGGCGAACCTGTAATCCCTTCCATCATCACATACTCCGTAGAAGAAGCCATCGAAGCGGCGAAGGAAATCGGCTATCCCGTGGTACTGCGTCCCGCCTTCACTCTGGGCGGCACCGGCGGCGGCTTCGCCAATAACGAAACAGAACTGGTGGAAATCATGGAGAACGCCTTGAAGCTCTCTCCCGTACACCAGGTACTGGTAGAAAAAAGCGTAAAAGGCTACAAGGAAATCGAATTTGAGGTTATGCGCGACGGCACAGACCACGCCATCACCATCTGCGGCATGGAAAATGTGGACCCCGTTGGTGTACACACCGGTGACTCCATCGTTGTGGCTCCTATCCTGACACTGAGCGATGCGGACTTCAATATGCTGCGTGACAGCGCTTTGAAGATCATCCGTGCCCTGAAGATCGAAGGCGGCTGCAACGTACAGTTCGCGCTGGATCCCAATTCCTCCAAATACTATCTGATCGAGGTAAACCCCCGTGTTTCCCGTTCCTCCGCACTGGCATCCAAGGCCAGCGGCTACCCCATCGCAAGGGTTACAGCGAAGATCGCTGTGGGCATGACACTGGAGGAAATCAAAATCTCCGAAACAAACGCCAACTTCGAGCCGGCGTTAGACTATATCGTAGCGAAAATGCCCCGCTTCCCCTTCGACAAATTCGCCACAGCGGCCAATACGCTGGGCACACAGATGAAGGCTACCGGCGAGGTTATGGGCATCGGCCGCACCATCGAGGAATGTCTGCTGAAATCTGTTCGCTCTCTGGAAATCGGCGTCTGCCATATCCATATGGCAAAATTCGACAACACGCCCAGCGAAGAACTGCTGTCCTATATCGCAAAAAGCCCCGATGACAGAATCTATGCCATCGCCCAGCTGATCCGCAACGGCGTTTCTCTGGTTGACATCTTCGATGCCACACAGATCACCAAATACTTCCTGGAAGTATTGAAAAATATCGTTGACTACGAAACTGTCCTGAAAGAAAACGCGGGCAATAAAGAAATCCTGTCCACAGCGAAGAAAATGGGCTTCTCCGATAAGTTCATCGCCAAACTGTGGAACTGGAAAGAGGTAGAGGTCTACAACCTGAGAAAGGAAATGAAGCTCTTCCCCGTTTACAAAATGATCGAAACCAGCGGCTGCGGCGGCTATATCCCTTACTTCTACTCCACCTACGGCGAGGGCAACGAATCCCGCCTCAGCGACAAGAAAAAGATCATCGTACTGGGCAGCGGCCCCATCCGTATCGGTCAGGGCGTAGAGTTCGACTACTCCACCGTACACGCCGTTACCACCATCAAGCAGTACGGCTATGAATCCATCATCATCAACAACAACCCGGAAACCGTTTCCACAGACTACACCACCAGCGACAAGCTGTATTTTGAGCCTCTGACCGTAGAGGACGTTATGAATATCGTGGAAATGGAACAGCCTCTGGGTGTCATCGCCTCCCTGGGCGGTCAGACCGCCATCAATCTGGCGCAGCCTTTGATGGAACGTGGCGTAAAGATCATCGGTACAGACGTAGCGGCCATCGAAAGAGCGGAAAATAGAGACTCCTTTGAAAAAATCATGGAAGAACTGGAAATCCCTCAGCCCAAGGGCCGTGCCGTAACCAATATCGAGGACGGCGTAAAAGCAGCGGAAGAAATCGGTTATCCCGTACTGGTTCGTCCCAGCTACGTTCTGGGCGGCCGGGCAATGCAGATCGTTGCCAATGAGGAATCCCTGCGTACCTATCTGAAAACCGCCGTGCAGATCAACGAGGATCAGCCGGTACTGGTTGACAAATATATCGAAGGCAAGGAGCTGGAAGTGGACGCTGTCTGCGACGGCTACGACGTATTCGTTCCCGGCATCATGGAGCACGTAGAACGCACCGGCGTACATTCCGGCGACTCCATCAGCGTATACCCTACCTTCAGCGTATCCGCAAAGGCAAAGGGCAAAATCCTGGAATACACCAAAAAGCTGGGCCTGGGCATCGGCATCCGCGGCCTGTTCAACATCCAGTTTATCGTAGATAAGCAGGATCAGGTTTACGTCATCGAAGTAAATCCCAGATCCTCCAGAACCGTACCCTTCCTGTCCAAGGCAACAGGCTACTCTCTGGCGGACATCGCTACCCTGGTCATCCTGGGCAAGACACTGAAAGAACAGGGCATTTTCGGCATCTATCCCGACGAAAAACAGAGATGGTATGTAAAGGTTCCCGCCTTCTCCTTCTCCAAGCTCCACGGTATGGACACCTATCTGTCTCCGGAAATGAAGTCCACCGGTGAAGCCATCGGCTATGACAACAAGCTCAACCGTGCTCTGTACAAAGCCCTCCAGGCTTCCGGCATGCATATCCTCAACTACGGCACCGTATTCGCTACCATTGCCGACAAGGATAAAGAAGAAGCACTGCCTTTGATCCGCCGGTTCTATGAGCTGGGCTTCAATATCGAAGCTACCAAGGGTACCGCCGAATTTTTGAAAGAACACGGCATCCGTACCAGAATCAGAGGCAAGATCAGTGACGGCAGCGATGAAATCATCGAATCCATCCGCCACGGCTATGTAACTTATGTCATCAACACCAGAGACATCAATTCCGACCAGCAGAACAACGACGGCTGGGAAATCCGCCAGTGCGCCGTAGAAAACAATGTCACCATGTTCACCGCGCTGGATACGGTACGGGTACTGCTGGATGTTCTGGAAGAGACCACCCTCTGCATCTCTACCATTGACGCGTGATTTTCAGGAGGTACGTTGTGAAGCAGTCTATTTATACCATTAAGATCAATCAGCATCTGACGGATCAGGTCCTGAAAATGGTTCTGGCGGGGGATACCTCCGCCATTACCGCACCGGGACAGTTTATCAATATCAAGCTGGACGGCTTTTTCCTGCGCCGTCCCATTTCCGTCTGCGATTATGACGAGAAAACCATCACCATACTGTACAAAATAGTCGGCAAGGGCACCGAATATCTTTCCACCCTGCCCGCCGGCAAAACACTGGATATCCTCACTGGTCTGGGCAATGGCTATGACACCGCCAAAAGCGGCCAGAAGCCTCTGCTGATCGGCGGCGGCGTCGGTGTGCCCCCCATGTACCGTCTGGCGAAGGATCTGCTGGCAGAAGGCAAAAAGCCTTCCGTCATCCTGGGCTTCAACACAAAGGAAGAAGCCTTCTATATCGAGGAATTCAAGGCTTTGGGCATCCCCGTCCATGTGGCAACGGCGGACGGTTCTCTGGGCACCAAAGGCTTTGTAACCGATGTCGTAAAAACAATGGAAAATTATACTTATTTCTATACCTGCGGCCCGGAACCTATGCTGAAGGCCTTGTCCGACGTGACCGTTACCAGCGGTCAGCTCAGTTTTGAGGAACGGATGGGCTGCGGCTTCGGCGCCTGCATGGGATGCAGCTGCGAAACGAAATACGGCACAAAGCGCATCTGCAAGGATGGCCCTGTACTGGAAAAGGAGGAGATCAAGTGGTAAATACAAAAGTCACCCTCAGCGGCCTTACGCTGGATAATCCCGTGATCCCCGCCAGCGGCACCTTTGGCTACGGCTATGAGTTCGCGGAACTGTACGACATCAATATTCTGGGTTCCTTTTCCTTTAAAGGCACCACAAAAGAGCCCCGCTTCGGCAACCCCACACCCCGGATCGCGGAATGTCCCTCCGGCATGATCAACTCCGTGGGCTTACAGAATCCGGGCATCGACAAGGTCATTTCCGAGGAGCTGCCCAAGCTGAGAAAATGCTTCCATAAACCGGTTATCGCCAACATCAGCGGCTTCTCCGTAGACGAATACGCTTACTGCTGTGAGCGCATCGATAAAGAAGAACAGGTCGGCATCATTGAAGTCAATGTCAGCTGCCCTAACGTACATCACGGCGGTATGTCCTTCGGCACCAGCCCGGAGGCTGCGGCGGAAGTGACCAGAGCCGTCAAGGCCGTTACTACCAAACCTGTTTACATTAAGCTGAGCCCCAACGTCACCGACATTGTTTCCATCGCCAAAGCCTGCGAGGATGCCGGTGCTGACGGCATCAGCCTTATCAACACCATGATGGGCATGCGCATCGACCTGAAAACGAAGCGTCCCGTCATCGCCAACAAAATGGGCGGATTTTCCGGCAAAGCCATCTTCCCTATCGCTGTCCGCATGGTATACCAGGTAGCGGAGGCTGTGAAGGTGCCCGTCATCGGCATGGGCGGCGTTTCCTCGGCGGAGGACGTCATTGAAATGATGCTGGCAGGCGCTACGGCCGTACAGGTAGGCGCCGCCAATCTGGTAGAGCCCTTTGCCTGCAAAAACATCATCGAAGATCTGCCCCGCGTCATGGAACGCTACGGCATTACAGACTTAAACGACATTATAGGAGGTGCCCGCAAATGAGCAAAGACGTTATCATTGCCTGTGACTTTAACAGCAAAGAGGATCTGTACGCCTTTTTGGACCGTTTCACAGAGGAAAAACCCTTTTTGAAAATCGGCATGGAGCTGTTTTACGCAGAAGGCCCTGCCATTGTCAGAGAAATCAAGGCAAGAGGCCACAAAATCTTTTTGGATCTGAAACTCCATGACATCCCCAACACCGTAAAGAAAGCCATGTCCGTACTGTCCAATCTGGATGTGGATATGTGCAACGTACACGCAGGCGGCACCATCGCCATGATGGAAGCGGCGCTGGAGGGTCTGACCCGTCCCGACGGCACACGTCCCCTGCTCATTGCCGTAACACAGCTGACCTCCACCAGCGAGGAACGGATGCAGAATGATCTGCTCATCGACCGTCCTCTGAACGAAGTGGTTATGCACTATGCGGCAAATACCAAGCTGGCCGGTCTGGACGGCGTTGTCTGCTCCCCTCTGGAGGCTGGCATGGTAAAAGAGGTCTGCGGCCCGGAATTCCTGACGGTTACCCCCGGCGTACGCTTTGCCGATGGGGACAAGGGAGACCAAGTGCGTATCACCACTCCCGCAAAAGCAAGAGAAATCGGCTCCGACTATATTGTCGTAGGCCGTCCTATCACACAGGCGGAAGACCCTGTGGCCGCTTACAGAAGATGTGTTGCTGAATTTTTAGGAGGCGAAAAATAATGACAGATATGAAAAAACAGATCGCAAAAGATTTATTGTCCATCGGCGCCGTTTTCCTGCGCCCCGAAGAACCCTTTACCTGGGCCAGCGGCATCAAAAGCCCCATTTACTGTGACAACCGTCTGACACTGACGGCGCCTGAAGTAAGAACCCGTGTGGAAAACGCCCTGGCGGAAACCATCAAGGCGGAATATCCCGACTGTGAGGTTCTCATGGGCACCAGCACTGCCGGCATCGCTCATGCCGCTATCGTAGGCCATATTATGGGCCTACCCATGGGCTATGTACGCTCCGGCCAGAAGGACCACGGCAGACATAACCAGATCGAAGGCAAGCTGGAAAAAGGCCAGAAGGTCGTTGTAGTGGAAGACCTGATCTCCACCGGCGGCAGTGCCATCGAAGTAGTAAACGTTCTGCGGGAAGCAGGAGCGGAAGTGCTGGGCATTGTCAGTATCTTCACCTATGGTATGCAGAAAGGTCTGGACAGAATGGCGGAGGCCAATGTGAAAAACGTGAGCCTGTCCAATTTTGACGCCGTAGCGGAAGTAGCCGCAGAAGAAGGCTACATCAAGGAATCCGATATTGCCAGACTCATCGCTTTCCGCAACAATCCCAGTGATGAAAGCTGGAGGACTGATAACAAATGAGAAACTTAATTGATATTACAGATCTGACCGTAGAAGAAATCGACGCGCTGGTAGCCACTGCCAACGACATTATCGCAAACCCCGATAAATACTGCGAAGCCTGCCATAGAAAAAAACTGGCCACTCTGTTTTTTGAGCCTTCCACCAGAACACGCCTTAGCTTTGAGGCGGCTATGCTGGAGCTGGGCGGTACGGTACTGGGCTTTTCCGAAGCCAACAGCAGCTCTGCCTCCAAAGGCGAAAGCGTATCCGATACCGTAAGAGTGGTGGGCTGCTACGCCGACATCATTGCCATGCGCCACCCCAAGGAAGGCGCGCCCATGGTAGCGGCGATGCACTCCCCTGTCCCCATCATCAATGCCGGGGACGGCGGCCATAACCACCCTACCCAGACCCTGACGGACCTGCTGACCATCCAGAGAGAAAAAGGCCGTTTCGACAACCTGACCGTCGGGCTGTGCGGCGACCTGAAATTCGGGCGTACGGTGCACTCTCTGATCCATGCCCTGTCCCGGTACACCGGCATCCATTTCGTGCTGATCTCCCCTGAGGAGCTGCGTCTGCCGGAGTATATCATCCACGACGTACTGGAAAAGAAAAACATGTCCTTTGAGGAAACCCAGGATCTGGAGGCAGTGATGCCCAAGCTGGATATCCTTTACATGACAAGAGTACAGCGGGAACGCTTCTTCAACGAAGCGGACTATATCCGTCTGAAAGACAGCTATATCCTGACCCTGGACAAGCTGAAAACAGCCAAAGAAGATCTTTGCATCCTGCATCCCCTGCCCAGAGTCAATGAGATCGCGACCAATGTAGACGAGGACAGCCGCGCCTGCTATTTCAAACAGGCACAGAACGGCAAATATATCCGCATGGCACTGATTCTGAAATTACTGGGGGTGGAAGTATAATGCATATCGACGAGATTCAAAACGGCATCGTAATCGACCA
>CALWKZ010000022.1 GCA_944381385.1 uncultured Anaerotignum sp.
TTCGGCAGCATCTGTTATTTACAGTGTCTTTGCCATTTATTCCATGGCTTATTATCTGGGCCGCGGCGATTTGATGACAGCTCATCATTACGGCATGGAACTGTACTTTGAGTCGGCGGCCATGATTCTGACGCTGATTACCGTAGGGAAATACATGGAGACCCGGTCCAAGGGAAAAACCTCCGAGGCCATCAGCAAGCTCATGGATCTGGCGCCGAAAAAAGCGACGGTCCTGCGGGAAGGCGGGGAACAGGAGATTCCTGTGGAAGAAGTGGCGGCGGGGGATGTGGTCATCGTCCGGCCGGGCCAGAGTATCCCCGTAGACGGAAAAATCATCGAAGGCTTTTCCGCTGTGGATGAAAGCGCCATTACCGGTGAGAGCATCCCTGTGGAAAAACAGACAGGGGATACAGTCATCGGCGCTACGGTGAATAAAAGCGGCTATTTCAAAATGACGGCCACCAGAGTGGGCAAGGATACCACGCTGTCCCAGATCATCGCCCTAGTGGAGGAAGCCGGGGCCTCCAAGGCGCCCATTGCCAAGTTGGCGGATAAGGTCAGCGGCGTATTTGTGCCAGTGGTCATTACCATTGCGGTGCTGGCGGCGGTCATCTGGTATTTTGCGGGGAATCAGCCCTTCTCCTTTGCGCTGTCCATCGGCATCGCCGTGCTGGTGATTTCCTGCCCCTGCGCGCTGGGGCTGGCGACGCCTACGGCCATTATGGTAGGCACAGGCAAGGGCGCGGAATACGGTATACTGGTGAAATCGGCGGAAAGTCTGGAAATCGCTCATCAGGTACAGACGGTGGTGCTGGATAAAACAGGGACGCTGACGGAAGGGAAACCGGTGGTGACCGATGTGGTGACGGCAAAAGGCGTTCTGCGGAACCGCCTTCTGCGGCAGGCGGCGGCTGTGGAGAGCCTGTCGGAGCATCCGCTGGCAGAGGCTATCGTGGCTTATGCCCGGGAAAAGGAAGTGGATTTTGTTCCCGCCAATGACCTGCGGGCCACGGCGGGACAGGGCATCGAAGCCCAAACGGAGCAGGGCCTTGTGCTGGCGGGCAACCTGAAAATGATGCGGGAAAGAGGTATCCCCGCGGAAGAATTAGAGGAAAAGGCCAGCGCTTTGGCGGAAGAAGGAAAAACCCCCTTGTTTTTCGCCGAAAACGGCCGTCTGCTGGGCCTTTTGGCCCTGGCCGATACGTTGAAGCCCACCAGCAAAGAGGCCGTAGACGCCTTCCACAGCATGGGAATCGACGTAGTGATGCTGACGGGAGACAACCGCCGGACGGCGGCGGCTATCGGAAAGGAACTGGGCATTGAGGTAGTGGCGGAAGTGCTGCCCCAAGACAAGGAACGGGAAGTCCGCCGGCTCCAGGAAGGCGGCCGGAAGGTGGCCATGGTGGGAGACGGCATCAATGACGCCCCTGCCCTTATGCGGGCGGACGTAGGCATCGCTATTGGCGCCGGTACGGATGTTGCCATGGAATCCGCGGATATCATCCTCATGAAAAGCGATCTGATGGACGCGGTGACCGCCATTGAACTGAGCCATGCCACCATACGCAATATCAAGGAAAATCTGTTCTGGGCGTTTTTCTACAACGCCTGCGGTATCCCGCTGGCGGCGGGGGTATTTTATCCCCTGCTGGAATGGAAGCTGAACCCTATGTTCGCGGCGGCGGCCATGAGCTTCAGCTCCGCCTTTGTGGTGGGCAACGCTTTGCGGCTGAAGCTGTTCCGCCCGAAGTTTGCCACAGGGAAACAGCCCGAACAGATAAAATATACAGAAAAGAAAGAAGAACCGAAGGAGGAAACAGGAATGAAAAAGGTATTGAAGATCGAAGGCATGATGTGTACACACTGCACCGGCAGAGTGGAAAAGGCGTTAAATGAAATGGACGGCGTATCCGCTGAGGTGAGCCTGGAGGACAAAAGCGCCACAGTTACACTGTCCAAAGACATCAGCGACGAGGAGCTGGTAAAGACTGTGGCTGACGCCGGCTATGAAGTGGTGGATATCCAGTAAAAGTTTGTTTTTGCAAGGGAAAAATAAAAAGCAGCGGGGTTCCGGATGAGATCGTTGGGAACTTCGCTGCTTTTTTCGTTTTTTAGGAGGACGCCCGCAAAGCGGATGCCTCCAAAAGTTCATTGCTTTTTGTTGTAGTAGATGAGCATACTGAGGAATACGGTTTTGTCTCCCGTATTTCTGTAGGTGTGCTTGACATCGGCACGGAAACGGAGGGAGTCGCCTTCTTCGAGATAATATCGCTCGTCTCCCACGCCGATTTCTGTGCTGCCGGAGAAAACAGTGATATATTCCTCTGTTCCTACCAGATGGGGTTCCGCCTCCAGATAGCCCTCCGGTTCGATCTGTATGCGGTAGGTTTCAAAAAGTTTATCCTCGCTGAATAAAAAAACCGGATAGTTGATATATTTCCTGTCCTTTTCGATAAGAGGTACCGCGTCCTTTGCCCGGAGCACCAAAGGCGCCTGCAAATGGTCCTCCATCAGAGAGGTAAAGGATACCTTATAGCCGTTGGCGATTTTCCATATGACGGAGATGGTAGGGTTTACCTCTCCCTTCTCGATCTGGGCCAGCATGCTTCTGGATACGCCGGTAAGTGCCGCGGCGGCGTCCAGCGTCAGCTTCTTCTCTTCTCGGATGCTTTTTACATTTCTGGCGATAATTTCCTGTATTTCCATAGAACACTCCCATTGACAATATATTAGAATAATAGTACAATATAATAGAAACAACGAATTCCCATTACATTATCAGTATAAATACGGCTTTCTGACCTGTCAAGGAGGATCAAAGGGTTCTTCCGCAGACGGACGGCAGCCGGTGATTTCGGATAAAAAGCGCCCTTGCATGTTTCACAGAGACGTGTGATTTTATCAAAATGTTTCAAAAATAAAATAAGAGTCAAAGAAATTTGACGAAGGAGGAAACTATGTTTAGCTGGCTTCACTTTTTATCTTACGCTATCCTTACGGCTGTTACGCCCGGGCCAAATAATATCATGTCCATGTCCAACGCGGGCAAATTGGGATTTCGTAAATCGTTTCCCTTTAATTTAGGTATCTGGGTGGGATTTTCCATTGTAATGCTGCTTTGCACCTTTTTCTGCAACGGCTTGTCTCAGCTTCTGCCCAAGATCCGGATGCCTATGTCGGTGCTGGGGGCCGCCTATATTTTGTGGCTGGCATGGAAAACCTTTAAAAGCTCCGACCATATTGAGGAAAATCATCTGCACAGTGGATTTACGGCGGGACTGCTGCTGCAGTTCGTCAATCCGAAGATTTATATTTACTGCATTGTATCCATGGAGGCCTATATCCTGCCTTTTTATCAGGGGGAATTTCTGGAGCTGACCTTATTCGCTCTGCTGCTGGCCTTTATCGGGTTTTTATTTACATTGTGCTGGGCGGTGTTCGGCTCTGTTTTCCGGGCCCTGTTTTCCAAGTATGCCAGAATCACCAATACCATTATGGCGATCCTGCTGGTATACTGTGCCGCTACGGTACTGCTTTCCTATGTGTAATGGGAAGAAGAAAAAGAATGTAATGGCGCTTTTATCATAAATGTTTCATACCCGGCAAAGAGGAAAAGGAGGATGTGGTATGATCTATCAAAGCAAGGAATTAGAAGAGAGAGCTGTTCTGCAGATTGCGGCCAATATGTGCGCCGCTGCCAGAATGGCGCCGAAAGCCCATGGGAAAGATACCCTCTGCACTATGGTGCTGACGGGAGAGGAAAAAGAGCTCCTGGCAAAGACCATGGAAGAAAAGGGCACAGAACTAATGGGAGAAAATATGTAGACTTGGTACGGGCGCGACGCCAAAAATGTGCGGGACGCCAATGCGGTGGTCCTGCTGGGGGTACGCCGCCGGACCAGGAATGTGCCTCACTGCGGCTACTGCGGATTCGCGGACTGCACCGCCTGCAAAGAGGCGGGGGCAAGCTGTGCCTTTGCCTATGTGGATCTGGGCATCGCGGCGTCCTCAGCGGCAGCGGTGGCGGCTGCCGCTTTCGCGGATTGCCGTATCATGTTTTCCATTGGCAATACGGCGCCTTTGCTGCCCTTTGCGGAACAGGATGTGATCTGGCTGGGGATTCCCGTATCCATCAGCGGCAAGAACATATTTTTTGACAGAAATATTTTTCATGATTGAGACAGGAGGATTTGAAAATGGGAAGAAAAGGATATTTGGCAAAGGGCTGTGAGAAATGCGGGTTCCCCTTCTCTCACGCGGCGGAAGCGGACGGTGTGGTATATCTTTCCGGACAGCCGGCAATGGATCTGGTGACCAGCGAGTTTATCGGCGGGTCCTTTGAGGAGCAGTTCCTGAAATGTTTTTCCAATCTGGACGAGGCATTGGAAGCGGCGGGCCTGACCCGGCAGGATGTGGTAAAATGCACTGTTTTTCTGATTGATATGCGGGATTTCCCGGAAATGAACAAATTATACGCGGAGCAGTTCGCGGCGCCTTATCCGGCGCGTTCCTGCTTCTCTGTCAGCGGCCTTCCCCTGGGGGCAAGAGTAGAGGTGGAAATGATCGCCCACAGACCGAAAGAAGCGCGGTGAGTGCAGAACACCGCAAAAAGAGAAGCTCTTGCCAGGAGAGCGGAATTGTAATATAACAGGATCGGAAATATAACAGGTATTCCTTCGCTGTGCAGGACGGCACAGTATTTGAAAAGAGCAGAAGTCCCTTAGGGGTTGTCTGCATCAAAAAACAAAGAAAGCTGAAATCCTTATGGCTACGTAGGATTCCAGCTTTTCTTATTTTAGATCCATATGTACTTCGGGGGAGGCCGCTTTTTCGGCTTTTCTGTTATTTAGCAGAAGGCAGCAGGCTTTTCAGATAGGCTTTGTCCTCCGGTGTGACACGATAGGATTCTCTGGCTTTCTGGACGAATTTTCGGAAGGTCCAGGGCTCCAGATCCGCCGTGGGCAGGAAGGCGCGCACTTCATCGGGAAACTTGGCCCATGCCGTGGCCAAAAGCCATGCCTGGCCCATGCGGACGTAGTAATGCTCCGACCGGACGGCGGCGGTACGGCGCAGCACCTCCGGCAGAAAAGCCTCTTCCAGATATTGGGACAGCATGACGATGAGGCCGACACGGACGGCCCAAGGATTGGCGGAGGAAAGATACCGCCGGATCTGTTGGAAATAATCCGCTTTTGCCGTACCCTTTGCCAGAACTTTTTTCAGGGAAGAGGCGAAGGTATCGCAGATGGCCCAGTTTTCCGTCAGCTCCTCCGCCATGCGGTCGCTGTGGGGCAGGAACTGGTCATAGGGCAGGGCGGCGCAGACCATGCCGTAGAGCAATCGTTCCTCGTGAAAGGTAGTGCCGCAGACAGATAAAAAGGCGCCGGCGTCTCCCTTGGCGATCTCCTTCGCGGTTTTGCGCAGAAAGGGCAGACGCAGGCCCAGGGTGGGCAGAGAGGAGGCCAGCAGGGATTCGTTGAATTTCTGATAGGCGCTGTCGGCATTTTGGCGAAGCTCGGAGAGAAATTCGTTATAGGAGGTTTTTGTCCAAGTCATTTCTTTCAGGTCCATGAGGATACCGCCTTTCTATTTTTTATTTTGGGAAAAAGAAAACAGCGGCCTTTCTTGGGGGGAAAGCCGCTGTCCTCTTAAGGGCTGTCATTGTTGATACAGCAGAACAATTGGGGGGCGCTCTGCTGCACGGAGAAACAATGACAAGAAGAGATGAAAAGTTTGATTCAAAATAGCTTGATGTTAGGAGATTACATCAAACTACAGAAACAAGCAAAGTCACAAAATGTTTCCTGAAAATAGAATCCGTATCTGCACGGAAAGAGAAACATTTTTTATTATAATGCAATATTTTTACAAAAAAGTCAATAATAAATCCGAAAAACATTCTATTAGATGGAAGAATTTTGTTTTTTTTATCTGGAAACTTGTAAGAGGAAGGAGAATTTGATAACATAAAAAGAAAAACGGAGGGCGGGGAGAACGCGGATGAAAACGAGAGAATCCATGGAAAACTATCTGGAAACCATCTATCTGCTGGATCAAAAGACGGGATTTGTCCGTGCTATAGATATTGCGACGGAGCTGGGGTTCAGTAAGCCCAGTGTCAGCAATGCCATGAAGAAACTGCGGGCGGAGGGATATATCACCGTAGAGGAAAAAAGCCGTATCGTTCTGACGCCGGAAGGGCGGAAGATCGCCGAGGATACCTATGAGCGCCATTGCGTCATCGCGGCTTCTTTGATGCGCATCGGGGTTTCGGAGGAAACGGCTTTGCAGGATGCCTGCCGCATGGAGCATATCCTCAGCGAGGAGACCTTTGCCTGCATGAAGCGGCACCATGAGGCCAGTCTGCGGAAATCGGAATAATGTTGGAAAATAAAAACAGGAGGGTATCCCGTGTGGAAAACGGGTACCTTCCTGTTATTTTTTTGGTATATGTATATTCCTGAGAGGAAACATTCGGCTGCATCAGCGGAAATCACTGTACTGGTATACTTTTCCCTGGGCCGGTGTTTCTCCCAAACGGTACTGTATCATTTCCGATACGGTCACCAGCTGATAGCCCTGCTCCAGCAGGGAAGGGACCAGCTGCTCCACGGCCTGGGCCGTAGAATCATAAATACCGTGCATCAGGACCACTTTGCCGTCCAGACTGCCCTCTTTCCGGATCTCGGCCAGGACGCTGTCAGCGTTCCGGCTCTTCCAGTCCAGGGTGTCTACGGACCAGGTGACGATGGCATAGGGCGAGTTCTGCCGAACGGTGGCGTTATAGCTGCCGTAGGGCGGACGGAACAGTGTGGGCGTTTCTCCCAGCACCTTCTGGAAAACGGCATTGGTCTTGTTATGATCCGCCTGGATCTGGGCCGCCGTCAGTGTGGTAAAGTCCTTGTGGTCATAGGAATGGCTGCCGATCTCGCATCCCAGGGCCTTTTCCCGCTGGACGACCTCCGGATAGCTTTCCACACGGTAGCCTACGTCAAAGAAGGTGGCCACAACGCCGTATTTTTCTAAGGTGTCCAGAATACGGTTGGTGGCGCCCCGGCTGGGACCGTCGTCAAAGGTCAGGGCTACCATGGGTTTATTGGGATCAATGATTCTGCTGCTGTTCTGGCTGTCCGCAGCAGGCTGTTCCGGTTCGACTTCCTCCGGGTCTGTTAGATAGGAGCCGGAGAACACATCTCTGGGAACGATGACTGTGGGCGCGCCGCAGGAGGCGGGCAGGATAGAGTATTTGTCAAAATAGAAAACAATGTCGCTGTCACTGACAGCAAAGGAATCGTACCATCCTCTTTCGGCGGAAAGCGCCTGCGTACCGCCAAAAAGACGGCAGGCGGTGTCCTCATCGGCCGCAAAGTAGGAGGTCACATAGTCCGCCGCTTTTTCTTGATAGGAAGGACGGAACAGGTCCTCCCAAGTGAAAGGTTCGCCTGTGCTCAGGTCGTAAACGAAAACGTGATATTTCGTAAAGGAGGTTTCGCTGCCGGCCTCGCCATAGGTTTCCTGAAAGACGACGTTATAAAGGCCCTCCTCTGTCTGGAAGGAGGTATAGCTGGCCATCAGATAAGCCGCCTGTTTGGGCCGGGACACCTCTGCCGCGGCTGCCTGCGCGTCGGCATAGAGGGTCTGGTAGTCGGATACCAGCTGCATGGCTGCCGCTTTTACTTGGGCATCAATGGCGTCATTGCCGATAACAGGATACTCCACAGCATAGGGCAGGGGATTCTGGTCGGAAATGAGCTGCTGGGCCTCTCCCGCTGTCTGGGAGGATTTGCTCTGGGCAAAATATTCCTGGGCGGAGGCGGCGAAGGATTCCTGGGCGGAGGCGGCGGAGGTCATGCCGACGCCGAAAAGCAGGGTCAGCACCAGGAGCCGGCAGAGCCAGAGAATATGTGGTTTTTTCATAAGGTCTCCCTCCTTTTTATAAAGATGAAGATTATAAAGATAAAGCGTTTTACTCGTTCTGGAAACGCTTCTGATAGTCCGGATGCAGATAGCGTCCTTTTTTTACGGTCTTTTTGCCGTATTGGATAGCGT
Organism: uncultured Anaerotignum sp.; assembly: GCA_944381385.1. Lineage (GTDB taxonomy): Bacteria > Bacillota > Clostridia > Lachnospirales > Anaerotignaceae > Anaerotignum. The sequence goes on from CALWKZ010000022.1 coordinate 8,050, forward strand.
GCTGGGGACAGCGGTGCAGGCAGGCCAGACACATATTGCAGCGGTCCTCTTCCCAGACGGGAACGCCTGCCGCCATGGTGATGCAGCCGGAGGTGCAGACCTGTGCGCAGAGCCCGCAGCCGATACAGTTGACTGTAGGATAAAACGCGTCTGTTCTAGTGGCGAAACGGCGGAACAGGGGATTGATGACATTGCTTTTGACAAAGGAGCCACGTCCTTTTTTCACTCGGAAGAAGTCTTTTTTCTCCAACTTGACGGCCCGAAGGATCAGCTGGATCACTTCATCGGCGTGCTGCCATTTTTTCCGCTGTTCCTCGGGGGAATCCACCCGGAACATCACAACGTAGTTATCGGGCATGACCACGGAAAAGCCGCTGTCCAGGGAAAGGCCGTTTTCCTCCAGACAGCCCTCCAGGATGGACATGGTCTCTCCGGCGGACTGGCCGCAGGTGCAGACAGCGTAGGTATAGATATCGTCCGTATAGTACAGCTCCAGATTTTGGATGAAATCCTCTACGGCTTTGGGCGGCGCCCAGGCGTAAACCGGGAAAACAAACCCCAGCTTTTCGCCGGGCGCCAGCGTATAGGCGTAATTTCCCGCTTTGGCGGCCTCCGCCATGTTTACCAGGCGGTCACCCAAGCCTTCCGCCAGTTTTCTTGCGGTATGATAGGAATTTCCAGTGCCGGAAAAATAAAAGATCATGGTCAAAACCTCCCCGAATAACGTGTTTTATTGAAAACGCTCTTATGACTTTTTCGGATATTATATCATAATTTCCTTCGTATATTTTTGCGTTTTTATTAAGTTTTTATAACATTTGTCGGAATAGCCCGGTTTCTCTCAGAGAAAATATAGAAAAAAAGGCGGAGATCCGCCTGTATCAGGGGGGATCTCCGCCGGGACATTTCTTTTGAAAACCATTATTTCAGGCTGTCGATCACGTCAGAGGATACATACAGTACGCCGTCTACCAGTACGGGAGCGGATGCTGCATCCATAGCCATGTCGCCTTCCACTACATAAGTGGTGCTGCCCAGAGTTACGCTGGATACGATGCCGTCTTTTTCCAGCAGAACGGGTTCTGCTTTGCCCTGCCATGTTACGGTGTAGCCCATAGCTTCCGCAGCGTCACGCAGCGCAACGGTTTCGGGAGCAGATGCATCTCTGGTTGTGGATTCTTCCACGGGAGCAGCCTCTGTTTCCTCCACAGCTTCTCTTTCTTCCAGCAGCAGTACCATGGAAGGTGTGGTCTGCGCGGGGATGCTTCTGGTGGTCACATCATAGAATACAACAGCATTTTTGTTCTTTACGCTGTCAGCGCCCAGGATGCTCTTTGTGCCCAGTGTGGTCTGGATATTGCCGGGCTCCTGGATGTTCAGTTGCAGCATATCTGTTGTATTTACCAGATCCTCGTTGAACAGGCCAACGGATACAAAGCCTTTGTCTGCATTAGCTACCACTGCTGTTACGCTGCCCAGGTAGGGAGGCATGCTCATGCCCATGGGGCTATTTGCGCCGTAAACAACGGTAACTTCCATGCCGTCTGTCATCTGATCCACAGTGATGATGGAGCTGGTCGCTCTGTCGGCGATGACTGTTGCAGCGGATACTACGAAACGCAGACCGCCGTTTTCGTTGTCGATAGTGATGACCTTGTTGCCGTCCTGTGTGTCGGAGATATCCACGATCTTGCCGCTGGTGGTGATATAAGCGGCAGATTCTGTTTCTTCCGCCGCGTCAGCCAGTGCAACGGGTTCTGCGGCTGCTTCGCCGTTCATAACGTCCGCGTAAGCGGCTGTGGTGCCCAGTACAGTAAATGCCAGTGTCAGCGCTGCGATTTTTTTTGCGTTCAGATTCTTTTTCATAATGCTTGTCCTCCTAAAAATATATCTTGTTTTGAGATTTGTTTTCTTGTTTATGCCCGGCTTCTGACCGGTTCTGTATACTCAGACGGGGCCGGTTCCGGAAAAGTTCCGGGAAAAATAAAAATTTTTTTGTTTTTATTTTCGTACAGGAAATGTGACCAGGTTACGGAAGAACAGAAAGCAAAAGATTATACTAAGAACAACAAAGGAAACAACGGAAGATGTTCAGATAGAAACGGAGGATGGGATTATGATGCGAGTATTGATCTTAGGCGGTGTGGCGGCAGGCACGAAGGCGGCTGCCAAATTCAAAAGAATGTGTTTTGACGCGGATGTCAAAATATTGACCAAGGACAGGGATATTTCCTATGCCGGCTGCGGCCTGCCTTATTATGTAGGCGATGTCATCACCGATAAGGAAAAGATCATTGTCAATACACCGGAGAAATTCTCCGCCCTGACGGGGGCGCAGGTGCTGACAGGCAGAGAAGCCGTAAAATTGGACGCGGCGGCAAAAACGGTGACGGCCAAGAACCTGGAAACGGGAGAAGCGGAGGTGTATCCTTATGACGCTTGTGTCATCGCCACAGGGGCTTCCTCTATCGTGCCGCCCATGAAAGGCGTAGATCTGAAAGGCGTATTTACCATGCGCACTCCCAGCGACGCGGAAGGTCTGAAAGCCTACGTCAAGGAAAGCGGCGCGAAAACGGCTGTGGTGGCCGGCGGCGGCTTTATCGGCCTGGAAGTGGCGGAAAATTTACAGGAACAGGGCTTGCAGGTAACGGTGATGGATATGGCGCCCCAGCTGCTGCCGGGCTTTGATCCGGAAATGGCGGCCTATGGCATGCGCCATCTGGAAAAAATGGGGATCTCCGTGCTGACTTCTACGAAAATGGAGGAGATCGCCGGAGAAACGAAAGCGGAAGGCGTAAAGACGGACAAGGGCCTGCTGCCTGCCGATGTGGTGGTGCTGTCTTTGGGTATCCGTCCCAATACGGCCTTTTTACGGGATACAGGACTGGAATTCGCCAAAAACGGCGCTATCTTTGTGGATCAGCAGCTGCGGACGGCTCTGCCGGATGTTTACGCGGCAGGGGACTGCGCGGTAGTTTCCAATGTGCTGACAAAAGAGACCCAGTGGGCGCCGATGGGTTCCGCCGCAAATATGGAGGGCCGTGTGCTGGCGGAAGTGCTGGCAGGGGAAGAAAAACGCTTCGGCGGTGTGCTGGGTACGGCGGTGGTGAAGCTGCCGGGCATGAACGCAGCCAGAACAGGACTGAACGAAGCGGTGGCAAAGGCGGCCGGCTATGATGTGGAGACCGTTGTGGTGGTCAATGACGACAAGGCCCATTATTACCCTGGCGCCGACAACTTTGTTACGAAGCTCATTGCGGATAAAAAATCCGGAAAGCTGCTGGGCATCCAGGTGTTCGGCCCCGGCGCAGTGGACAAGATGGTGGATATCGCCGTAACGGCCATCACTCTGGGCGCTACCATCGACCAGCTGGAGAACATGGATCTGGCCTACGCGCCGCCCTTCTCCACTGCCATCCATCCGTTTGTGGGCGCGCTGAATATTTTGAAAAACAAGCTGGAGGGCAGACTGGAAACTATGACGCCGGCAGAATATCTGGAAAACAGAGGCCGTGGCTATCATATCATCGACGTTTCCCAGGTACAGGCGCTGCCGGACGCCCAGTTTGTGGATGTGGCTAAGGTGAACGGCCCTCTGGAAGGCGTAGCGCAGGATGAGCCTATCCTGCTGATCTGCACCAAGGGCAAGCGCAGCTACCTGCTCCAGCAGAGATTGAAGCATTTCGGCTATACCAACACAAAAGTGCTGGAGGGGGCTCTGTGGGTCAATGAACCGCCCGTAAAGGAATAAAGGAAAGAGAAGGTTTTACATATAACAGGGAGCGCGGGCACGGCCCGCGCTCTTTTTGCCGCAAAAAGGAGGAACTTGAGAAAAGGCGGAAATGCCTTTATAATGTAAGAAAAACAAAAGGAGGGCCATTATGGAGCCTATCGAAGTAAAGCATACCTTCTCGCCTATCTTTGACCGGAATACGAGGCTGCTGGTTTTGGGGACAGTGCCCTCGGTGAAATCCAGAGAAAACGATTTTTATTACGGTCATCCCCGGAACCGTTTCTGGCCGCTGATGGCCTTTCTCTGCGGAGAACGTACACCGGAAACGAAGGAAGAAAAAACAGAAATGCTCCTGCGCCATGGCATTGGGCTGTATGACGTGGTGGAGCGGTGTACGATTGTGGGCAGCAGTGACAACAGTATCCGGGATGTGGTGCCGGCGGATCTTTCGCCCATCCTGTCCCAAACAGGAGGTATCCCCATTTTTGCCAATGGGGCTACGGCGGCAAAGCTGTATCAAAAGTTCCTGTATCCCCAGACAGGCATCGAAGCGGCCCAGCTGCCTTCCACCAGTCCCGCCAACGCGGCTTGGAGCATGGAAGGGCTGCAAAGGGCGTGGGGCGCGGCTCTGCTGCCTTTTTTGAAGTAATGCATGGGCGTTTTGCACCAAAAGCGGGGAAAGACAGCGAAAAACTTATACAATATCAAAAAAGTGTATAAAAACAGTAGGTTTTTCTGTCTTTTTCCGTTGACAGGGGAAAAAGAACCTGATACAATGCAACAGAAGTCAATAAGGAAACTTATCAAGAGTGGTTGAGGGACAGGGCCCTGTGACACCCGGCAACCGGCGGAAACGCATCGGTGCCAATTCCCCCGCAGTATTGCGGAAGATGAGTAAGATCGGAAAAGCCCTGCGGCTTTTTTTTTATGCCCTGGGCGTGAGAAAAACAACGGCAGTTGTTCAAAGACCGGAACTTGATAATACAAACAACACAATGGAGGATTTTTATGAGCAGAAGATTATTTACATCTGAGTCCGTAACAGAAGGACATCCCGATAAGATCTGTGACCAGATCTCCGACGCCATTCTGGATACCATTCTGGCAAAGGACCCCAAGGCAAGAGTTGCCTGCGAGACCTGCACCACCACAGGCATTATTTTCGTAATGGGCGAGATCACCACCAGCGCTTATGTGGATGTGGAGGGCATCGTTCGTGACACACTGAACCAGATCGGCTACAACCGCGCGAAATATGGCTTTGACAGCGAGACATGCTCCGTGCTGACCTCTATCCATGGCCAGTCTCCCGACATCGCTCTGGGCGTGGACAAGGCTCTGGAAAACAAAACCGGCGAGGACGACAGCGAATTTGATACCGGCGCGGGGGATCAGGGCATGATGTTCGGCTTTGCCTGCGACGAAACAGAGGAACTGATGCCTCTGCCTATTTCCCTGGCCCATAAGCTGACCAAGAGACTGGCGGAAGTGCGCAAAAACGGTACACTGCCTTATCTGCGTCCCGACGGCAAGGCACAGGTGACGGTGGAATATGTGGATGAAAAGCCCGTTCGTGTGGATACCGTTGTTGTTTCCACACAGCATGACCCCGAAGCCACACAGAAACAGATCCGTCAGGATATCATCGAGCATGTGGTGAAAAAAGTTATTTCCGCAGATTTGCTGGATGAAAATACAAAATACTACATCAACCCTACGGGCAGATTCGTCATCGGCGGCCCTCAGGGCGACAGCGGCCTGACCGGCAGAAAGATCATCGTAGATACCTACGGCGGCTACGCTGCCCACGGCGGCGGCGCTTTCAGCGGCAAGGACCCCACAAAGGTAGACCGTTCCGCCTGCTATGCGGCAAGATATGTGGCGAAAAATATTGTTGCCAGCGGTATTGCCAAAAAATGCGAGGTACAGCTGGCCTATGCCATCGGTGTGGCAAAGCCCGTATCTATCCTGGTAAATACCTTTGGCACCGGCAAGATTTCCGACGAAAAGATCACCGAGCTGGTACAGAAGAACTTCGACCTGCGTCCCGCGGCCATCATCAAGAACTTCGACCTGCTCAGACCCATTTACAAACAGGTGGCGGCATACGGCCACTTCGGCAGAACAGACCTGGATCTGCCCTGGGAAAAGACAGACAAAACAGACGTTTTCAAAATCTGAGAGAAGAAATATTACGGCATATGACGAAAGTCATATGCCGTTTTTCTATATTTTCGTAATAAAAAGTTAATGGAATTGTCAAGATAGTTTATGGGAACAGCCTTGTTTTTTGGAGGAAAAAAGGAGAAAATAAAAATAGAAACCCAGGCGCAAAATCAGGAAAGGAGGCGGCTGGACATGAAAAAAGCATATTTAGCGGGCTTTCTGGCGGCACTGCTGCTCCTTCCGGGGACAGCGTTTGCGGCGGAAGAAACCGCTCCTTTGGAATATGTCTGTTCTATTTCTGTAAACACCTCCGATATGGAAGGCGGAGAATGGGAATATCTTTTTGCCTCCGGCGAAGAGACGCAGATTTTTCTGCGGGCGGGAGAAAAACGGGTATTCCTGCTGTGCAATGGCGTATTTACAGCGGCGGATGTAAGGATCGTGAAAGATACGGCCTATGTTCCCCTGTCTGTTTTGGTAGAGGATCTGGGCTTTACGGTGGATGAGGGGAAAAACGGCGTGTCTCTGGTCAGAGGCGACCAGAGGCTGATGGTCAGCAGCAAGGCCGGAACGCTGGATACCTCCAAAATGCTGCCCTTGCGGGATATTGCCGAAGCGCTGGGGGCGGAAGTGACCTATGAGCGGGAAGGCATCGCGCCATTGGGAAATCCCATCATCAGTGTGGAGTTCCGGGAAACGGTACTGACAGAGGAAGAAGCCCTGAAGCGGGTAAAAGAAGTCCTGACCTCCTGCCTGGAGGCGGAGCGGGAAAGCGGCTATGTGGTACAGGATCGCGTGGCGGAAGATCCTGCTGTCTCTGTTGTTATCGAAAAGGAGATTTCTGAGATGACATTCACGGAGGATATTGTGGCGGGCTACTATGTGCTGGAAGGGCCGGGGCTGTATCTGGTGGAGAAGAGCACCGGCGATCTTTACCGTAAGACCGGCGGCGGCCATGGCGGCAGCGCCTCTTATATGGAGACCATCCAAAAAGTAGAAGCGGGAGATACGGAAGTATTCGCCGGATATTATCTGGGATAATTCCGAAAAAACAGAATTCATGGACGGCGTCTTTTCGGGCGGCTTTATAAGAAAACCATTGTTTTCTCAAGGGGAAGCTGCTGTCAGGCGCCGTTTTTCTTATGAAAAAATACTTGACTTTATCAAATAAATAGAATATACTTGATAAAGTCAAGTAAAGGAGGATGCTTTATGAAAGATACACTGGCTTTCCTGGTTTCTCAGCTGCGGCGGGATTTTTCGTCCTACTGCGGCAGCCGCCTGCAGGAAATGGGCGTGACCCAGGGGGAACTGTTTTATATCATCTATATCGGCAACCATGAAGGCTGTCTGGCAAAAGAGGTCTCCGCCGCTTTGGCGGCAGACGCCGGGTATACGGCAAGGCTTTTGGCGAAGCTGGAGGAACGGGGCTTTCTCCGGCAGGAAGTGAATCCCCAGGACAAACGGGCCAAGCGTTTGTACCTGACGGAAGCGGGAGAGAGAATCAGCCGGGCCAGCCGTCAGCTTTTCGTACAGTGGGACGAAGAGGTCTTTTCTCAGTTTTCCGCGGAGGAACGGCAGACGCTGCTGGCGCAGATGCGAAAAATACGGGAGCAGAGGAGGGCGGCGCAGGATGTATGATACCATATGCAGCCCGGTACAGCTGGGCAAACTGGAATTGAAAAACAGGATCGTTTTTGCGCCAACCACTCTGGGCGTTTCCAAGGAGGAATATCTGGAACGGATGGAAAGAATCGCCGCCGGCGGCTGTGCCATGATTGTGGTGGGGGATGTGCCCGTCAGAAAGAGCGCCTTTGGGCATTCTCTCTATTCCAAAAAGGGGATGGAATTTTACCGGGAGCTGGCGGAGCGGGTACACCGCCACGGATGTCTTTTATGCGCCCAGCTCTACCAAAGCGATTCGGATATCAAGGGGATGCTGCCCTATCTTCCGGCGGTGCTGGCAAAACGGATGACGGCCGATGAATTGCGGGAGAAGCTAAACGAAAAGATCGGGGCCTATATTTCTCAGATGCCGCTGAAAGAAGCGCGGGCCACGACGAAAGCCTTTGGCGAGGCGGCAGTGCTGGCCAGAGAGGCTGGCTTTGATCTGGTGCAGGTCCATGGGGACCGGATGTGCGGCAGCTTTGCCTCAAGTTTGTTCAACCATCGGGAGGACGCCTATGGGGGCACATTGAAAAAACGGGCCAGATTTTTGCTGGAGGCTGTCAGCGCCGTGCGGAAGGCGGTGCCGGATATGACCATAGACGTAAAGCTGGCGGTGCGCATGGAGAACCCTGCCTATGGCAAGGCGGGCTTTACGGTGGAGGAGCTGGAAACGGTGGTGCCGCTTTTGGAGCGGGCCGGGGCCGACAGCTTCCATGTGACCCTGGCTAACCATTCTTCTTTGACGGATACCATACCGCCCAAAAGCCATCCTGTTTTTGGAGAGGAAGGATGTTTCCTCTTTCTGGCGGATGAGGTTAGAAAATATACAAAACTGCCCGTCTGTGGCGTGGGCGGATTGTCCAGTCCGGATTTTGTGGAGGAACAGCTGGCCGAAGGCCGGATACAGTTGGCGGCCATGAGCCGTCAGCTGCTGGCGGACCCGAAATGGGTGGAAAAAACGGCGGCGGGAAAAACAGAAGAGATCAGAAAATGTGTGCGCTGCAACAAAGACTGCCTGGGCGGTTTGCAGAGACATGAAGGGACACACTGTATTTACGAAAGGAGCGGGAAGAAATGAAATATGCCATTTGTTATGAGAGCAGAACGGGGAATACGGCCATGCTGGCGGAACGTATCCGGCAGATCTTGCCGGCGGATGACTGCCTGTACTATGGTCCTCCGGCAGAGGAAGCCTTGGCGGCGGAGCTGATCTTCGCGGGCTTTTGGACGGATAAAGGTACCTGCCCGGAAAATACGGCAGCCTTTCTTTCCGGTCTGGAGGGGAAAAAGGTGTTTTTCTTCGGCACCGCCGGCTTTGGCGGAAGCGAAGCATATTTTCGGCAGATTCTGGAGCGGGTAAGGACCAATCTGCCGGAGAGCGCGGAAGTGAGAGGACATTTTCTCTGCCAGGGGAAGATGCCCCAGGCGGTGGCGGACCGGTACGAGGCCATGGAGGATTCTCCCCGCCGCACCATGATGCTGGAGAATTTTCAGAAGGCGCTGTCCCATCCCAATGAAGAGGATCTGGCGGCATTGGAGAAAGCCGTCAGAGAAATGGCAGAGGCATAAGCGAAAAAAAGACGCGGGACCTTTTTCTGGAAGGATTCCGCGTCTTTTTGTATTTTGGATATGTAAAACGAATTTATTTTTCCAGCCGCCGGACACAGCAGCGTCCTTTCCCGTTTTTCTTGGCCTGGTACAGCATTTGGTCTGTTTCATTATACAGCTGTTCATAGGAGCATTGGGGATGGGCGCAGATGCAAATGCCCATACTGCAGCCGATCCCCATGGACTGGCCCTCCCACTGGATCTTTTTCAGCTGTGCCAGAAGGTTTTCTCCCAGAACCATGGCCTGTTCCTCAGACAAAGGCTGATCGTACAGTACGGCGAATTCGTCGCCGCCCATACGGCCCAGGCCAACGGCCAGGGGATAGACATTGCGCAGGGTGTTTGCCGTTTCCGCCAGTACATAGTCGCCGCAGGGATGGCCATATCGGTCATTGACGCCTTTGAAGCCGTCCAAATCCATCAGGAACAGGGTCAGCCCGCCGGAAGTACGGAAAGCGCTATCCTCTTGAAGGAGCTGCTCCGTCCGGTATTGTACGGCTGCTCTGTTGAGCAGGCCCGTCAGCGGGTCCAGATGTACCAGTTTTTGCAGCTTTTCGTTCATCTGAAGGATCTGTTTCTGCTGCTGTAAAAAAATACAGGTATGATGGGCATGTGCCAGAGAAACGCAGAGGGATACCACAAAGGTGATGGTCAGGTTCAGCAGGCTGCCCGCATCCAGCAGCGGCGCCATAATAAGCAGGAACAGAAAATAGCCGATCACAAATTGGAGCACGCTGCACAAAGGCGGTACCTGGATCAGCAGCGCCAAAGCCAGCAGTGCTGTAGTCAGTACCGATGTTCCGGCATTGGGATCGCGGTACAGATCGTAGGTATTAAGGCACAGATGCCACAGAAGCATCAGACTGGTCAAAATGTACTGTACCGTCCACTGGTGCCGGGCAGAAGCCTGCTTCAGAGGGCGGCGCACGGCCAGCCATAGGATGCCGATGGCGATCAGGATACAGTACATGGTAAAATAGATCCGGTTGTTCAAGGTTCCCAGCCCGGATTTGGACCAAAGAAGCACCCGGGCCAGATTAAAGGCCTCTACAGAGAAAATGATGGCGCAGATCAGCCACAGGGAAATATCGTTTTTCTTTACGGATTCCTGAAAGAATTCCTGTTGTATATATTCGGAAAGTTTTAGGTTTTGTTTGAAAAAGACCAAAATTTTAGCCATAAGACTCCGTCCTTTCCTGGAGGTTATTCAAAAAAAGAAGCATGGATAGCGCTTGTTTCGCGGAAAGGTCACTTTTGAGAAATCCACTTGACGCTTTTGCGGTTCCATGTTATGTTCATTTTGATATTTTCATTTTAACCTTTGCGGAAGAACGAAAGAACGAAAGTTCGAAATTTGCTGTATTATGTGCAGATTTTGTTTCCGATGCGGGAAGGGGGAGATTTTATGCTGCGGATCGCTGTATGTGACGACGATGCAACACAACTGAAGAAAACCAAAGAACTGCTGGAAGAATATTTCCGGTGCTGTTCTGTCACAGAGAGCCAGATAGAAACTTTCCGAAGCGGCTGCGAGCTGCTGGCACAGACGGAGGTGTGCAGCGGCTTTGATCTATATATACTGGATATCCTGATGCCGGAAGTAAGCGGCATAGAGACCGGACGCCGTCTGCGGGCACTGGGCGGGGGCGGAGAGATCATCTATCTTACGGTTTCCAATGACTTTGCTGCTGACAGCTATGATGTCCGCGCCTTTTTTTATCTGCTGAAACCGGTGGAGCGGGAGAAGCTCTTTCAGGTGCTGGACGGAGCTATAGAAAAGCTGAAACGGCGCCGGAACAGCGCCGTGGTGGTGAATACGGCGGAGGGCCCTCGGCGTATTCTGCTGGAACAGATCCGTTATGTGGAGCGGAGCGGACGATGTATGCGCTATTACTGTACCAATGGCACGGTAGATTCTCAGACTATCCGCAGTCCCTTTCGGGAAATGGCTTCCCCTCTTTTGGCGGACAGAAGATTCTGCCTTTGCGGCGCCAGCTTTGTGCTGAATTTCCAGCATGTGACAGGAGTAAACGGCCGGGACGCGCTGTTGGATAACGGCCAGACGGTGACTCTGCCGCGGACTGCGGCGGCGGATTTCAAAATGGCCTGGGGAAATTACTGGCTGGAGGAGTCTGAGCAGCTGTAAGGATTCCCGGCGGAAGGGGGCGATGCTTTGAGACTGGATATTTATCATACGCTGTTTGTAGGTATCTCCCAGGTGTTTTTAGGCGGTTATGTGATGATGCTGATTGATTTTCGCAGGCCCGTACCGCTGTGGCGGAAGCGATGGATTTTTATGACGGTGCTGGTGGTCTGCGCGAATCTGATTGGGCTGCTTTTTTTCGATTTCTGGGATACCTACTGCCGCGTAGGCATATGGACGGTGACCCTTCCTTATATCCTGATTACGATTTTTTGTTCCAGAAAACGGGATTTCCGGGCAGTGTTCAGTATTGCCACAGGCCTGTTCATTGGATGTGTGGGAACGGTAATATCTTCTCTGGCGGAACCGTTCCTGGGATACAACGAGTATTATTCTTTGGCGGTACGTACGATCTCCTTTCTTCTAATGTTTTTTGTTCTGTGGCGTTTTCGGTCCGCTTACAGGGAAATGCTGGTACAGCTGGACCGGGGCTGGGGGATTCTGTGCATCATCCCTGTGGTGATGTTTCTGATTATGATGTATTTGATCAATGAGTTTTTTCCGGTAGATTATACCGCGGCCATGATGCTGAGCATTGGCCTGATGGCGGTCTGCGGCAGTGCCTACTATTTGATGTATCTGTTTTTTGAACATATCCAGAAGGAAACAGAGGCGAATAAGGAGCGGGATATCCTGAAACTCCAGCTGTCCGCTTTGCGGAGCCGGACAGAGGCCGTAAAGACGGCGGAGAATTTTATCCGTGTGGAGCGGCACGACCTGCGCCATCGGATGCAGGCAGTCCGGGAGCTGGTGGAAAGGGGCGATCGGGCGGCTGCCCTGGATTTTCTGGATGATGCCCAGAAACGGCTGGATGAGAATAAAGTGTTCCATTGGTGCCGTCCGCCGGTGCTGGATGCTATGTTTACCTCTTATTTCAGCCAGGCGCGGCGCCAGGGTATTCGAGTGGAGGCGAAAATCAGCCTGCCGGATACGCTGCCGATGGAAGAGGCGGAGCTGGCAGTGGTGCTTGCCAATATTCTGGAAAATGCCATCCGGGCCAATGTAGAGCTGCCGGTTCTGGAAAGGAAGCTCCGCTGCAAGGTAGTGGGCGTTCCCTCCCTGATGATAGAGATCATCAACCCCTGCGCCGGCCAGACGCTCTTTGACGAGGAAGGACTGCCTATGGCAAAGGAACAGGGCCATGGATTGGGCGTACAGTCTGTTTCCTCTTTTTGCAGAAAATATAACGCGGTCTGCCGTTTTGAGCAGATCGACGATTGTTTCCGCGTGCAGCTGGTGCTGTAGGCAGACAAAAGAAAAGCGGTCCCCGCAGAGATTTTCCGCGGGGACCGCTTTTTTTGGAAAGGCAAAACTAAGATAATGATCAGTCTTTTAAGATTGCCGACATCCAGTCAGCAGTGGGCATCCAGGACCGGTCCGTGTAGGATGCACCGGCTACGGTATCCAGGTTGGATACGCTGATGCCGTCGGCGGAAACCATTTCCTGGGTAATGACAGTTGCGGGCAGCTCCAGCCATGCGGAGGGTTCACCGGTCATAGGGTCGATGATGGCGTCCACATCTCCGGACAGCTCCAGAGCCAGTACGCGCATGCCGAATTCGCCGTTATAGCTCCAGTTGGTAGTAGCGCAGGCCTTCCAGGGAGAGCCTTCCGTCGCCATTTTTTCAATATCCGCGTCGCAGATATCGGCGCTGACCAGAGGGATGTCGTATCCGCCTTCTGTCAGGGCTGTATACACGCCGTTGGCATAGAGATCATAGCAGCACCAGATGGCGTCGATTTCGCCGGGCTGGTATTTTGCCAGCGTGGCCGCGGTGACTTCTGCCATGGAGGCCTCAGGGTCGCTCAGATCCGAAGGACCGATGGTTTCCACAGTTTGGATGATATCGGTTTCCTCATAGGCGGCATAGCCTTCCTGCCGGCGGTCGAAGGGGGTGAGATAACCGGGGCCTACCCAAACCTTCAGAATCTGAATGGGTTCCCCTGCCTCCGCTTTTTCCGGGTACAGCTCCTGGCAGACATATTCCAGCAGCTGCTGGGCCAGCTGCGCGTCCTGCTGGAAGAACTGTGTCACGCCTTCCAGGGTCTGTGTCTGGCCGTCACTGTCTTTGAACTGGGTATCGAATGTAACGATTTCCAAATCGGGATATTCCTCCAGAAGATCCTGTAAGAATGGATAAGCGTAGGCTTCCCCGCCGTGGCTGAGGAGCAGGCCGTCGTAGCCCTCAGCGGCGCACTGGGCAACGGTGTCCTGCCATTGCTCATCGGACCCGTCGCAGAAAAAGGCGTCATATTCCATGCCCAGGGCTTCCGCCGTTTCCTGGGCGGATTGGGACCAGGTCTGGAAGATATCCGAGGGCGTCATCTGCAAGATGTAAGCTACCTTTTTCCCGGCTACCGGGGAATCGGTCTGGGAGGTTTCGCTTTCCGTCTGTGTCGTGCCGGCGCAGCCCGTCAGGGCAGCGGCGCATAAAAGGGCCAAAAGGCCAGAAATCCAGTGTTTCATAATGTATTCCCTCCTTCAGTGAATCGGTTTTTGTTCCCGCCGTTTTGCGGCGCGAGCAAGAAATTATTTGAGGATGCCGTGGTCCCGTGCGAGAGCTTCGATGCTACGGTCATAGGTAGCTTCCGCCTCCTTGGAAAAGAAGCAGCCGGGGACGCCTTCGTTGTTGTCTCTGTGATGTGCTACGCATTCACAGCATTTGCTGTGTCTGGGACAGTCATAGGTGCAGGGACAGTCCCGTGTATTGCCGCAGGTTCCGTTCATAGGTACGCCTCCTTTTCTATCCGCAGGGGAACGGGATGCCTTTGGATGGCCGGAGATGTTCCTGCACGGATGGGTATTTGATTCTATTTTAAAACAGAGTCCTGTGTTTGGCGGTGCATGTGAAGAATTTGTAGTTTTTTGCGCAGGATCTGTTTCTTTGGATGCTGCGGGAAGCGCATTGAAGGAAACAAAAAAAGACGGTCCCTTTTGACAGCAGGAACCGCCTTTTTTCTTCGTCCCGGGAATACTTACAGATATGCGTAAAACAAACCCTTTGTGGTGCTGTACCAGAGCAGGGTGCCGTGGCCTCGTTTGGGGATGCGCAGCTGTAAATCCCATTCGGGATACTGTTTGTAGAGATAGAGTTTGTCTCCAGTGGCAAAAGCCACAAAAGAGATATAGTTGTCTTTTTCCATGGGATGATCCGATGTGAGGAACCAGTCGTTTTCGATGACTTCTACGTGCAGTTTTTCCTCCGGTTCCGCTTTTTTCGCCGTCATGGCCTCCAATGTTCTCCCGCAGCAGGAAACGGACGCGTTTCCTGTGGATACCGTCAGTCCGCCGCAATGAGGGCAGACAAAATAATTCGCTTTTTTCATATTTCCCTCCGGTCTTTCTTCTTCCGGCAGTACGCCTGCCAGAAGTTTTTCTATGGGCACGCCGTAAAGCGCGGAGATCGCCCCCAGCATGGAAATGTCGGGGCAGCCCAGTCCGCGCTCCCACTTGGAAACGGTTTTGTCACTGATCTGGAGCAGATCGGCGCTTTCTTTCTGGGTCAGGCCCTTTTCCAGCCGCAGGCGGCGCAGCAGCTGCCCGGTCATATGGTTGTCCATGGGATCTCACCTCCTGTTCATATGATAGCATGGTTTCGGCCGGCGTCAATCTACGCTTCGTAGAGGCGCGGCGTTTTTCAGACCCAGGAAAAGGAAAATCAGGGAAAGGGCCATGAGGATATGGGAAATGCCGGCGAAACCGGCAATGGCGCCGTTGGCGGCGGCACTCAAAGGCAGCGCCATGGCCTGGACGATGCCTCTGACAAAAAACATAAGGATCAGAAAAGGCAGGGCCACGGCGTAAAGTCTGCGAAAGCGCAGGAAATATTTCTGTTCCGCCAGATTGGTATGGAGGCAGAAAAGGGCCAGCATCAGGAACAGGAAGGTTCCCAGCACCATCAGGTGCAGATGGGTGAAGGCCAGTGTGGTTTTTCCCGTAAAATTATAAAATTTGGTAAACTCCCGATAGAATACGCCGCAGCAAAGGGCGGCGATGGTGGAAACAAAAGCGTTTCGGATCAGTTTTTGATACATAGTGGAATCCTCCTTTTTTTTATCAGAATACAGCAGAAACTGCCGGAAGAACAAAAGTCCCGCCAGAAACAGGGACGTGCCCAGCCCGCTGTAGAATACGGCGATAAAGACTTCCGGCACCAGATGGAAGGCCCGCAGGGAAACACCCATGACGATCATAAAGGCCATGATACAGAAGGAGCGTCTGTCGAAAAATTCCCAGAAGCGGAACCGTTCTTTTGGGGAAGAAAGGATGCGGATGGTATGTTTTTTTACTAGCCGGCCGAATACGCCTGCCTGAAATAAGGCAAAGACTGCCGCCGACAGGGCCAGCCGCAGAGGCGTCACCAGAGAAGCGTAGGCCAGCACCCCCAGCCGCAGGACATTAAAGCCGGCGATGCTCCAGACAATACCCGCCAGAAGGAAGAGGGTCCGCTTTTTTACCATAAGGCATCACCTGCCTTTGGTTCATAGAGGGCTCGGCACAGGAGAACGGTCAGAATATGGCAGTCCGCGGCCTCTTCCCGCAGAAGCAGCAGGAGGTTTTGGAAAGCAAATTCCACCAGGGCTTTTTTGGTAAAGTCTCCGGAAAAAGCGCCGGCGGAAATCCTCTTGTCCTTCTCCAAAACCTCCAGCAGGCTCTGCCGGATATGGGTGAGTACCTGTTGCCGCTGCTGCAGGGCGGCGTCCTTTCCGTGTTCAGAAAAAACTTCCTGATGGGCCGCGAAAAAGCCGGGGTATTTGTCCGCGCCTTTTTTCAGCTTTTCAAAGAGAGCTTCCAAAAAACCGCAGAAATCATTTTCCGGTTCGGGGCTTTTGCCATCATGAAGGATCTCCTGCCAGACAGAGGCCACAACGGCGGCCAGAAGATCCGATTTATGGGGGAAATAATGATAAACGGAGCCGACGGAGATCTGGGCACGGGCGGCAATGGCGCGTATTTGCAGGGCCGCCAGACCTTCTGCCTGGGCAAGTTCCCGGGCGGCGGCCAGGATTTCTTCTTTTGAGATGGTTTTGGGATGCATGGGCATCCTCCTTTCCATTGTTATTGAACAATGTTCATTTTATATCTTTTTTGGAGTTTGTCAAGAAAAAAGGGGAAGAAACACGAACAAGGGTTCTTTTTCCATCGGTTTTATGGTATACTTCTTTCTATGGTATCTTTTGCGGAAAGAAAGGAGGGGGACCATGGACGAGATCCGGCTCACCGGCGAGGTGGAAAGCATTATTTACGAAAACAAGGAAAACGGCTATACCGTGTTTTCTCTGACGACGGAGGACGACGAGGTGACCTGTGTGGGCATCGTGCCCCAGATCCATACGGGCGAGACCCTGGAGATCGGCGGCAGATGGTCCATCCATCCTGTTTACGGCAGACAGATACAGGTGCAGTATTACGAGAAATCCATGCCCACCACCAAAAGCGGCATGGAGAAGTACCTGGCATCGGGATTGATTCGGGGCATTGGGCCGAAAACGGCCAAAAAGATCGTGGAACGCTTCGGCGAGGCTTCTTTTTATGCCATTGAGGAAAAGCCGGAGCAGCTGGCGGAGATCCGGGGGCTGACCTACGAGAAGGCGCTGCAGATCTCCCAGATCTTCCGGGAACAGCATGAGCTGCGCCGGGCCATGATCTTTTTGCAGGGATTTGATGTGTCCCCGGCCTATGCCATGCGTATCTACAAAAAATATAAATCCCGCACCTTCGATATTGTCAAAACAAATCCCTACCGTCTGGCTGACGACATCTGGGGCATCGGCTTCCGCATGGCGGACAAAATGGCGGCGGAAGCGGGGATACAGGCTGACGACCCCAACCGGGTAAAGGCGGCGGTAAAATATGTGCTGAACCAGGCGGCGGCCAACGGCCACTGCTACCTGCCCAAGGAGGAGCTGGCGGAGCAGGCGGGACAGCTGCTGGGACTGCATCCGGATTTTGTGGAAAATGCCCTTCGGGAATTGCAGGTAGACGGGGAGATTTGGCAGGAAAACCTGCGTGGCGTTACGGCGGTGTACCTGAATTTCTATTTTTACGCGGAAATGGCGGTGGCGAAACGATTGCTGGAGCTTTCCGGGGAAAGAATGGAGCAAAGCATGGAAAAAACAGCCAGAGAAATCGCCGCTGTGGAAAAGCAGACGGGGGTAGTGCTGGCGGAGGAACAGCGGGCCGCGGTGCAGGAGGCCATGAGCCGGGGCGTGCTGATCATTACCGGCGGGCCGGGCACCGGAAAGACCACGGCCATCAATACTATCCTCCGTATTTTGAAAAAAGAGGATGTGGAGGTAGTGCTGGCGGCGCCTACGGGACGGGCGGCCAAGCGGATGACGGAGGCCACCGGCGTGGAGGCCCAGACCATCCACAGATTATTGGAGACTTCCTTCCTTAGCGACGACAGCCGGCGCCAGACCTTTGAACGGAACGAGGAAAACCCCATCGAGGCCGATGTCATCATCATTGACGAGACTTCCATGGTGGATCTGCTGCTGATGCATTCCCTGCTGCGGGCGGTGGCGCCGGGCACCCGGCTGATTTTTGTCGGGGATATGGACCAGCTGCCTTCCGTGGGGCCGGGGAATGTCTTAAAGGATATGATCCGCAGTGAGCGGCTGCCGGTGGTACGGCTGGAGCATATCTTCCGCCAGGCCCAGGAAAGCGCCATCATCATGAACGCCCACCGCATCAACGGGGGAGAGGAGCCGGTGCTCAACGAAAAGGGGACGGATTTCTTTTTCCTGCGGCGGACTTTTGGGGAGGACGTGGTGACAGCCATCCGGGAGCTGATCGTGAAACGTCTGCCGGGATTTACGGGAAGAGACAGCATGCAGGATATGCAGGTATTGACGCCTATGCGCAAGGGGCTTTTGGGCGTGCAGCATTTAAACAGCGTATTGCAGCAGGCTTTGAACCCTCCGGCGGAGGACCGAAAGGAAAAGGAGTTCCGCCAGACAATTTTCCGGGAAGGCGATAAGGTCATGCAGATCAAAAACAATTATAATATGGCATGGCGGGTCTATAATGCCATGGGCAAGCGCTGCGACGAGGGCGCCGGCATTTTCAACGGCGACGAAGGCAGGATACAGTCCATTGACGAGGTCAACGAGACCATGCGGGTGGTTTTTGATGACGGGAAAGTGGTGGATTATGATTTTTCCCAGCTGGAGGAGCTGGAGCTGGCCTATGCCATCACTATCCATAAATCCCAGGGCAGCGAGTACCCTGTGGTGATCCTGCCGGTACACAGCGGGCCGCCGATGCTGATGACAAGGAACCTGCTTTATACGGCCATCACCAGGGCCAAGGAGCTGGTGGTGCTGGTGGGTCTGCCGGAGACCATCTCCGCTATGGTGGCAAACGACCGGGAGGTGGGCCGGTATACGGGCCTGACGGAACGGATACAGAACCTGGATGACTTCATGCGGGAGGCGGAAGAATGAAGGACTGGAAGAAAGGGATAAGGGAATTTTTCTTTCCGCCCCGCTGTATCATCTGCGACGAGGTGCTGACGCTGGAGGAACGGGGCGAAAAGCTCTGCGCCAAATGTCTGGCCCATATCCCCTTTTTGGAAGGGGAGCAGTGCGTACAGTGCGGCAGGACCATTGCCCATAAGGCTGTCTGTGAGCGCTGCGCTTTGGAGGATTTCCCTTTTTCCATGGGCGCGGCGGCTTTTTCCTACGGGGTTATGCGAAAGCCCATTGCCTATTTCAAATTTCAGGGCTACCGCTATGACGGCGCGGAGCTGGGCGGACTGATGGCGGAATACCTGAAAAAGAGGTTCCCGGACTGGATCGAATGGACGGATGTGATGGCGGCGGTGCCGCTGCATCCCAAAAAGCAGAAAAAGAGAGGCTTCAATCAGGCGGATCTGCTGTGCCGGCGGATCTCGGCGGAGACGGGGATAGCCTATATGCCCGATCTGCTGCGGCGCATGGTCCATACAAAGCCCCAAAGCAGTCTGGGCGCCGCCCAAAGGCGGGAAAATCTGAAGGGCGTTTTCGCTTTGGCGGAGGGAGTCTGTGTGGAAGGAAAGCATATCCTTCTGGTGGATGATATTTTTACCACAGGCAGCACCCTCAGAGAATGCAGCCGGACGCTGCTGCGGGCCGGAGCGGCGGAGGTGCGTGTATTCTGTCTGTCGGTGGTGGAGCAGGAAGAGGAGTCTCATTCTGTGTAAAAAAGTTTGGAAAAAAGCATAATATTTTATGAAAGTAGCAGATTTTGAAAAAAATCTGCGTTTTCCTTTGTAAAGGAAGGAAAAAAAGAGTATAATTTTGTACCGTAGTGGAGAGAATCGGTAAGAAAGATTAGGGAGAAAAAACAATGGTACGGATAGGATTTGATAATGATAAATATCTGAAAATGCAGTCGGCACGCATCAAGGAGCGGATCGGCCAGTTTGGGGGCAAGCTCTATCTGGAGTTTGGAGGCAAGCTCTTTGACGATTACCATGCTTCCCGGGTGCTGCCCGGCTTTAAGCCCGACAGTAAGATCAATATGCTGGTACAGCTGAAGGAGGACGTGGAGATCGTTCTGGTCATCAATGCCGGAGATATTGAGAAAAATAAGGTTCGGGGCGACTTGGGCATTACTTACGATATGGATGTGCTGCGGCTCATCGACGCTTTCCGGGGCTATGGTCTGTATGTGGGCAGTGTGGTGCTGACCCAGTTCGGCGGGCAGGAAAGCGCTATCGCTTACCAGAAGAAACTGGAGGCTCTGGGCCTGCGGGTATACCGGCATTATACCATTCCCGGCTACCCCAGCAATGTGCCGCTGATCGTCAGCGAGGAAGGCTTCGGCAAAAACGAGTATGTGGAGACAGAGCGCTCTCTGGTGGTCGTAACGGCGCCCGGTCCCGGCAGCGGGAAAATGGCGGTCTGCCTTTCCCAGCTGTACCATGAAAATAAAAGAGGCATCCAGGCGGGCTATGCCAAGTTTGAGACCTTCCCCATCTGGAACATGCCCCTGCGCCATCCGGTGAACCTGGCTTATGAGGCGGCAACGGCGGATCTGAACGACCTGAACATGATCGACCCCTTCCATCTGGAGGCCTATGGGGAGACCACCGTCAACTACAACAGAGATGTAGAGGTGTTCCCGGTGCTCAATGCCATGTTTGAGAAGATCTATGGGGAATCCCCTTATAAGTCCCCGACGGATATGGGCGTCAACATGGTGGGCAACTGCATCATTGACGACGAGGCAGTGCAGGAAGCCTCCAAAAACGAAATCGTCCGCCGGTATTACAAAGCCCTCTGTGAGCAGAGAAAGGGCAACGGCGGCGAGGAAGCCATCTATAAGCTGGAGCTTTTGATGAAGCAGGCAGGCACCGGCATCAATGACAGACCTGTGGCGGCGGCGGCTATCCGCCGTGCGGAGGAGACCGGCGCGCCGGCGGCGGCGATTGAGCTGCCGGACGGTACCATCGTCACCGGCAAGACCAGCTCCCTTTTGGGCGCGTCCTCGGCTATGCTGTTGAACGCCCTGAAAAAGCTGGCCAACCTGGATCATGATGTGAAGCTGATTTCGCCTACCATCATCGAGCCCATCCAGCATTTGAAGGTGTCCCATCTGGGGAACCATAACCCCAGACTGCATACAGACGAGATCCTCATTGCGCTGTGTATCTGCGCGGCGACGGACGAGACGGCGGAGCTGGCTATGCAGCAGCTGGAAAAACTGAAATGCTGCGAGGTCCATTCCTCTGTGATCCTTTCGGCGGTGGATGAGAATGTGTTCAATAAACTGGGGGTCAACCTGACCTGTGAACCAAAATACCAGACAAAGAAGCTGTTCCACGGCAAAGCGTAAGCCGCGGAGAAAAGATACGAAGCGTTCGGGAGAATTTTCCCCGGACGCTTTTCTTTTGGGCAAAAGACAGGTACAATGAAAAGAAAAAAGGAGGGAACCCCATGAAAAGAACATTTCCCAAAATAGAACTGCATCTGCATCTGGACGGCTCCATGCTGCCGGAAACGGCCTGGGAATTGGCAAAGGAGCAGGGCGTTGTGATGCCGGCGGAGAATTTAGAGGATTTTCGGCGGTTTATCGTTGTGACGGCGGACTGCCGCAGCGTCAATGAGTATCTGGAGCGTTTTGAGCTGCCCCTGCGGCTTTTGCAGGAGCCTGCGGCGCTGAGGAGAGTCACGAGGGAGCTGATCTGTCTGCTGCACAGTCAGGGAGTGGCCTATGGGGAGATCCGTTTCGCGCCCCAGCTTCATACAAGAGAGAAAATGACGCAGAAGGACGCTGTGGAAGCCGTATTAAAAGGGCGGGAAGAAGGGCTTGCCCTCTGTCCCGGCATGGGTGTGAACATCCTCCTGTGCGCCATGAGCGTTGGCACGGCGGAGGTCAACAAAAAGGAAAATCTGGAGACGGTGGAGCTGGCGGCCCAATATCTGGGCAAAGGCGTTGCCGCCGTTGATCTGGCAGGGGCCGAGGGCATTGTGCCTCTGCGGGAGTTTAGATATGTCTTTGAGAGGGCCAAGGAA
>CALWKZ010000023.1 GCA_944381385.1 uncultured Anaerotignum sp.
TGGATCTTGCTGGACTTTGGCAGTATTCTGATTCACCTGTTTAATAAGGAAGAACGGGATTTCTACGGTCTGGAGCATGTATGGAGCGACGCCAAGACCATCTGATGCCGGGGATTGTCGGACATAACAAAAAGAGAGAAAAAGCAACATCCTTTTAAGAGAACATTTCAAATAAAATCTCAAAAGATAAGCAGGCTGAAATCCCGTGTAACACATCGGGATTTCAGCTTTCTTGTTTTCTTGTAAAGATGTCCCTAACGGCCTGTTCGGTGTTTTTGCCGGGTATTGAAAGAAAAAAAGCTGTAAAATACAGGGAAAAAGGAGGGGCATTTTCGGCAGAAAACACAAATGTGTTTGATAGGCAGTGATTTTTACCAGATATATTGTATTTAATTTAATACTTTTGAACATTTCCATAGAACTGGAAAAAATCCGGCTCAGGTCTTTACTTTCTCTTTTCTTTGTGTTAGTATGAGGAAAATAATAAAACGAAAGGGATATGCAAGATGATTCGACAGATGAATTCTTTCGCAACTGCATACTTTTATTTTTACCGTGTTTTCAGAGATTCAAAGTGAATTTTGCTGTTAGGAAAAGACGGTTCGTTTTGTTGTTTTTTTCTTTTGGAAGACAAGGGACTTCGCAGTGAAATTCGCTGCGGAGTCTTTCTTTTTTATACGGAAAAGTATAAAAGGAAAAAAGAGCAGTGAAACGGCGTACAAGCCCCGAACAGGGATTTTGAGACAATGAAGGAGGAGAAAAGAATGATCGTAGTATTGAAGCAGAACACAAAACCGGAACAGTTGGAAAATTTGAAGGCTTGGATTCACAGCATGGGCATTGATACCCATATTTCCGTAGGCCAGAACCACACCATCATCGGTCTGGTAGGGGATACCTCCCAGGTGGATATGGATCTGGTCAGCTCTCTGGATATCGTAGAAAGCGTAAAGCGTATCCAGGAACCCTTCAAGAACGCCAATCGGAAATTCCACGAGGAAGATTTGGTGGTAGATGTTGATGGCGTGAAGATCGGCGGCGGCAACTTCCAGATCATCGCCGGCCCCTGCTCCGTAGAAAGCAGAGAACAGGTCTGCTACGTGGCGGAATGCGTGAAAAAATCCGGCGCGGGCCTGCTGCGCGGCGGCGCTTTCAAACCCCGTACTTCCCCCTACGCTTTCCAGGGCCTGAAAGGCGAGGGCATTGAGCTGCTCCAGGAGGCAAAGGCGAAAACGGGCCTGCCCATCGTATCCGAGATCATGAATATTTCCCATCTGCCCATGTTCGAGCCGGTGGACCTGATCCAGGTAGGGGCAAGAAATATGCAGAACTTTGACCTGCTGCGGGAGCTGGGACGGATCAACAAACCCATCCTGCTGAAAAGAGGTCTGGCAAATACCATTGATGAATGGCTCATGAGCGCGGAGTACATCATGGCAGGCGGCAATGAAAACGTCATCCTCTGCGAAAGAGGTATCCGTACCTTTGAGACAAGAACAAGAAACACACTGGATCTTTCTGTGATCCCTGTGCTGAAAAAACTGACCCATCTGCCGGTTATCATTGACCCCAGCCACGCGTTGGGATACTCCTACATGGTAAAACCTATGGCTATGGCAGCAGTTGCGGCCGGGGCGGACGGTTTGATGATTGAAGTACATAACGATCCTCCGCACGCACTGTGCGACGGTGCGCAGTCCCTGACACCGGAGGCGTTTGACGATGTGGCAAAGGCCGTATTCCAGATCCGTCCCTTTGCCTGCAAGTTTACACAGGACTAAGACAGTATCAGAATTGGGGTGAACACATATGAAAGTTGGCGTAGTGGGTTTGGGCCTGATCGGAGGCTCTATGGCGAAGGCCATCCATAAAAAAACAGAACATACAGTAGTAGGATGGGATATGTCGGAAACGGTGCGGCTCAGCGCGAAGCTGCTGGAGGCGGCGGATGAGTTCATGATCGACGGCAATCCCAAGGATTGTGATATGGTGCTGATCGCTGTCTATCCGCAGGCCACCGTGGATTATGTGCTCAAACACGCCAAGGATTTTAAAAAAGGCGCTGTGGTGGTGGACTGTGCCGGCATCAAGCGGCTGGTCTGCCGGGGCGTACAGCAGGCGGCGGAGGAAAATGGCTTCCTGTTCGTGGGTGCGCATCCCATGGCTGGTATTGAACGTTCCGGCTTTAACTTCTCCAGCGAAAAGATTTTCGAAGGGGCGACCATGATCCTGACGCCTTATCAGGGAGCGAATATTGCCGACGTCAATAAAGTGTGCCAGTTCTTCAAGAGTATTGGCTTCTCCCGGATGCAGATCGCCACAGACGCGGAGCACGATCAGATGATCGCCTACACCTCCCAGCTGGCCCATGTGGTTTCCAGCGCTTACATCAAAAGTGAGCTGTCTCCCAAATTTAAAGGATTTTCCGCCGGCAGCTTCCATGATATGACCAGAGTTGCCAAGCTGAATGAGACCATGTGGACGGAACTGTTTTTGGAGAACCGGGACTATCTGGCGGATGAGATCGACGGTCTGGTGGAACGGCTCCAGGCATACAGCAAGGTCATCCGGGAGGGCGACGCCGAAACTCTGAAGGCTATGCTGAAGGACGGCAAGGAAAAACGACTGGCCGTAGATGTTGTAAAAGAATTTGATTGATACCGAGGTGACAGGATGCGAAAAGTAACCGTAAATACATCCACGTCTTATGATATATTGATCGGCAGTGGCCTGCTGCGGCAGGCGGGGCAGGAGATCCGCAGACGGATACAGCCCTGTAAGGCGGCTGTCATTACCGACAGCACCGTAAAGGGATTATACGAGGCGGAGGTTCGGGCTTCTTTGGAGGAAGCGGGCTTTGACGTCTGCACCTGCGTTTTCCCGGCGGGAGAGGCCTCCAAGCGGATCGGCACGCTCAGCCATATTTTAGAATATCTGGCGGGAGAGGAAATGACCAGACAGGACATCATCGTGGCTCTGGGCGGCGGTGTTGTGGGAGATATGGCCGGTTTCGCTGCGGCAGTGTACCAGCGGGGCATCCGTTTTGTACAGATCCCCACCACATTCCTGGCGGCCATTGATTCTTCTGTGGGCGGAAAGACGGCCATTGACCTGGCGGCGGGGAAAAACCTGGCGGGGGCCTTTTACCAGCCCCATCTGGTGCTCTGTGATACGGATACCCTGCAAAGCCTGCCGGAAGAGGTCTTTGCCGATGGCATCGCCGAAGCGCTGAAATATGGCGTTATCGGCAGCAGAGAACTCTTTGAGAAGGTAGCCTCCGGCGCCTTCCGGCAGGAGATGGAGGAGATCGTGGAAACCTGTGTTTCCATGAAACGGGACGTGGTAGAGGAAGATGAGTTTGATACAGGGAAACGGCAGCTTTTGAATCTGGGCCACACCTTTGGCCATGCCATAGAGCAGAAAAGCGGATTTTCCCTGACCCACGGCCATGCCGTTGCCATTGGCCTGCATCTGATCGCCCGGGCGGCGGAAGCGGAGGGAATGGCACAGCCGGGACTGGCGGAAGAAATCCGACAGGCGCTGGTGAAGAACCATCTGCCAACAGAAACGGAATTTTCCGCGGCGGAGATCGCCGAAGGCACCCTGCGGGACAAGAAACGCAGGGGCGGCACCATCAGCTTTGTATTTCCCAGAGAAATCGGCGTCTGTGAGATTCGGAAGATCCCGGTGGAGGAAGTACAGGCTTTGGCCGAAAGAGCAATGAAAAAAGAGGGGGGACCCCTATGAATATCAAAATTGGCGCGGGACGCCTGCATGGAACTGTGCAAATGATCTCTTCCAAGTCTGACGTCCATCGGCTGCTGCTGGCGGCGGCGCTGGCGGATGGGCCAACGGAGATCCTGCTGAATGGGACTTCCGAGGATATCGAAGCTACCATGCTTTGTCTGAAGGCTTTGGGCAGCAGGGTGGAAAAGACGGAAGGGGGCCTGCGGGTCGTTCCGATTCCGCCGTTCCAGTCCTCTGTGGCGGTGCTGGACTGCGGGGAAAGCGGCTCCACGCTGCGGTTCCTGCTGCCGGTGGCCGGGGCTTTAGGCAGAAATGCCCTTTTTGAAGGAAGAGGCAGACTGCCCCAGCGTCCCATTGGCGTACTGACAGGGCAGATGGAGCGGCATGGCTGCCGGTTCAACGGAGAGCATCTGCCGCTGGAGATCAGCGGCCATCTGACCGGCGGCGTTTACGAACTGCCGGGCAATATCAGTTCTCAGTTTATTACGGGACTGCTTTTTGCGCTGCCGATGCTGGAAGAGGACAGTGAGATCCGGCTGACAACAGCGGTGGAGTCCCAGGGCTATATCCAGATGACATTGCATACCCTTTCCCGCTTCGGCATCGCGGTGGAAGCCACGGAACAGGGCTATTTTATCAAAGGCGGACAGAAATACCATTCCCCCGGCGTGATTCAGGCGGCGGGAGACTGGTCCAACGCGGCATTCTGGCTGACGGCGGGGGCTGTGGGCAGTGAAGTGACCTGCCGCGGCCTGCAGATGGATTCTCCCCAGGGAGATAAGGCCATTTTGCCATTGCTGGAGCGTTTCGGCGCGCAGATCACCGTAGACGGGGACAGCGTAACAGCCAAAGGCGGCAAGCTGAAAGGCTGCAAAATAGATGCTTCTCAAATCCCAGATCTGGTGCCCATCCTCAGTGTGGCGGCGGCCATGGCGGAGGGAGATACCTATATCTTCAACGCGGGACGCCTGCGGATCAAGGAAAGCGACCGCCTGCGGGCCATCACGGATTGTCTGCGGCGTTTGGGCGTGGATGTGGAGGAAGAGGAAGAGGCACTCCTCATCCATGGCGGGGCAAAGGAGCCTTCTTACCAGGAAATCCATATGGATTCCTATGGAGATCACAGGATCGTCATGTCCGCCGCGGTGGCGGGGGCGGTCATGGGCCAGCCCTTGCTGATCGAAGGGGCGGAGGCCGTAGGAAAGTCCTATCCCGGCTTTTTCGCCGAATTTATCCGGTTGGGAGGTGGCGCGGATGTCCTCTAATTTTGGCAAAGAGATACAAATTTCTATTTTTGGTCAGTCCCATTCGGAGGCCATCGGCGTGGTGATCGACGGACTTCCGGCGGGGGAAGAAATTGATCTGGAACGGGTGCAGGCGTTTTTGAGCCGGCGGGCGCCGGGACAGCACAAATACGCTACGCCCAGGAAAGAAGCGGATATCCCAGCGGTGGTATCCGGATTATTTGAAGGAAAGACCTGTGGCGCGCCTATCTGCGCCGTGATTGAAAATACAAATACACGCTCCAAGGATTATTCCAAGCTGGTGGATGCCCCCAGACCGGGCCACGCCGACTTTACTGCGGCGGTGAAATACGGCGGCTTCCAGGACTATCGGGGCGGCGGCCATTTTTCCGGCCGGCTGACAGCGCCCCTATGCTTTGCCGGGGCAGTGTGTATGCAGATTTTGGAGAGAAAGGGCATTCACATCGGCAGCCATATCCTTTCCATCCATGGAGAAAAGGATTTTCCCATGGATGATGTGGGGATCACGGCGGCAGAACTGCGGGAAGTGACCGCAAAGACCTTCCCCGTATTTTCCGACGAAGCGGGGGAAAAGATGAAGGAAGTCATTGAGGCAGCCCGGATGGAAGGAGATTCCGTCGGCGGCGTGGTAGAAGCGGCGGCGGTGGGCCTGCCTGTAGGCATTGGCGAGCCTATGTTTGATGGGCTGGAAAGCCGGCTGGCGGCGATGCTGTTTGCCATCCCCGCCGTGAAAGGCGTAGAGTTTGGCGCGGGATTTCAGGCGGCGGAGCTGTACGGCTCTGAAAATAACGACGCTTTTTATTATGATGAAAAGGGATGTGTCAAAACGAGAACCAATCGCCATGGCGGCAGTCTGGGCGGCATTTCCAGCGGTATGCCCCTGACGGTGCGGGTGGCATTTAAGCCGACGCCGTCCATATCCAAGGAACAGCAGACCATCAGTCTGCGGAAAAAAGAGGCAGAGCAGCTTCAGGTCACCGGCAGGCACGATCCCTGTATCGTTCCCCGGGCCGTTCCCGTGGTGGAAGCGGCTATGGCGGTGGCGCTGCTGGACCTGTATTATATGAAACATTGAAGAACAAGGGAGGAAATCAACATGAATTTGGAGGAAATCAGAGGTAAAATCAACAATATTGACGACCAGATGGTGGATCTGTTCGTGGAAAGAATGAAGCTGGCGTCTGAGATTGCCGGGGCAAAGG
The DNA here is from genome assembly GCA_944381385.1 of uncultured Anaerotignum sp. Taxonomy (GTDB): domain Bacteria; phylum Bacillota; class Clostridia; order Lachnospirales; family Anaerotignaceae; genus Anaerotignum. Next base: position 6,215 of record CALWKZ010000023.1, read on the forward strand.
CGGAAAAAAACCTGCCGGTGCTGGACCTGAAGCGGGAAAATGATGTTTTGAAAAAGGTTATGGATCGTGCCGGTGAGGATTTTGAGCTGTATGCAAATACACTGTATCATACCATGTTCGATGTCAGCAGAAGCTATCAGGCAGGTCTGCTCATCAAGGAAACCCCTCTTTCCGAGGAGATTCTGGCAAATATCAAAGAACCCCGTCTGGAATTCCCCAGAAAAGCGGTTGTAGCCTGCCAGGGCACAGAAGGCTCCTATGCAGCCAGAGCCTGCGGCAAGCTGTTCAGTATGCCAAACACCATGTTCTTCAATAGCTTCGAAAGCGTATTCAACGCCGTGGAAAGAGGACTTTGCCAGTATGGTGTGCTGCCTATTGAAAACAGCTCCGCTGGTTCCGTTTCCGAGGTTTATGACCTGATGGTCAGCCATAAATTCTATATTGTAAGAAGTCTGAAGCTGCATATCAATCATGCGCTGCTGGCAAAACAGGGCGTTCAGCTGTCCCAGATCAAGGAGATCATCTCCCATGAGCAGGCGCTGAGCCAGTGCAGTGAATTCCTGAAATCCATGCCCGGCGTAAAGGTAACCATTTTCGAAAACACAGCAACAGCTGCAAAATATGTGGCGGAAAGTGACAGAACGGATATTGCTGCTATTTCTTCCACAGAGTGCGCTGGTCTGTATGGTCTGGCAATCGTCAAGGACGATGTGCAGAACAATCAGAACAACTATACACGTTTTATCTGTATCGCCAAAAATATGGAAATCTACGCAGGCTCCGGCA
>CALWKZ010000024.1 GCA_944381385.1 uncultured Anaerotignum sp.
CCCAATACGGGACAGCCGCTGCCTTTTATCAGCTATGGCGGCACCTCCCTGATCTTTACCATGGGTATGATGGGCATATTGATGAATATTTCCAAGTTCCCGAAAGAGGGAAGGAATACAGAATAATTTACAAAAAGCTATTGACAAATTTGGTTGTATTGAATAAAATGCTTACATATAAGCATCAAAAAGCCAAAGACAAAGAAAAAGAGGAGTATGCGGGAGCCATCCGCCAGAGAGAAAAACCCAGAGGCTGAAAGGTTTTTTCGGGAGTCCGGTCCGCAGAAGGTAGCTTTGGAGTTGCTTTGCTGAACGAAGAGTAGGCGGAGCCGGTTAGTCCCGTTAACGACTAAGAGTGTCCGCCGTATACTGCGGCGGGAAATAAGGTGGTACCGCGAGCTTTCGTCCTTTTGGGAGGAAAGCTCTTTTTTATGTGACAAAGGAGGAAAAAACGTGAGAGAGCTGGCAAAAAATTTTGACCCCACTACCGTAGAGGACAGACTCTACGCCATGTGGATGGAAAAGAAATATTTCCACACAAAGATCGACAAAACAAAGAAGCCTTACAGCATCGTTATGCCGCCCCCGAATATTACCGGGCAGCTGCACATGGGTCATGCCCTGGACAACACCATGCAGGATATCCTGATCCGCTGGAAGAGAATGGCGGGCTACAACGCATTGTGGGTACCCGGCATTGACCATGCAAGTATTTCCACAGAACTGAAAGTTGTACAGAAAATGGCTTCTGAGGGCCTGACAAAGGCGGATGTAGGCCGTGAGGGCTTCCTGGAACGGGCCTGGGCCTGGAAGGAAGAGTACGGCGGCATCATCCTGAACCAGCTGCGGAAGCTGGGCTGCTCCTGTGACTGGGAAAGAGTACGCTTTACCATGGACGAGGGCTGTTCCGACGCCGTTTTGGAGGTTTTCTGCCGTCTGTATGAAAAAGGTTATATCTACCGCGGGGAAAAGATCATCAACTGGTGCCCTGAGTGCCAGACCACCATTTCCGACGCGGAAGTAAACCATATTGACAAGGAAGGCGCTTTCTATCATATCGAATATCCTATCGTAGGTTCTGACGAAAGACTGCGTCTGGCAACCACCAGACCGGAGACCATGCTGGGCGATACGGCGGTAGCCGTTCATCCGGAGGATGAAAGATACCAGCATCTGATCGGCAAGACCTGTATCCTGCCTCTGCTGAATAAGGAACTGCCTATCGTTGCTGATGAGTATGTAGACAGAGAATTTGGTACCGGCGTTGTAAAGATCACACCGGCCCATGACCCTAACGACTTTGAGGTAGGCGTTCGCCATAACCTGCCCCGTATCAATGTCATGAATGACGACGGCACCATGAATGAAAACGCCGGCGAATACGAGGGCATGGACAGAATGGAAGCAAGAAAGGCCATTGTAGAGCGTCTGAAAGAGGAAGGCTATCTGGTAGAGATCGAAAAGATCACCCATGCCGTAGGCTGCCATGAAAGATGCAATGTTCCCATTGAGCCTTTGATCAAGCTCCAGTGGTTTGTAAAAATGGATGAGCTGGCAAAACCCGCTATGGAAGTATACGAAGAGGGTAAGCTCCACATTATTCCCGACCGTTTCGGCAAGACCTATATGCACTGGCTGGAAAATATCCGTGACTGGTGTATTTCCCGTCAGCTGTGGTGGGGCCATCGTATCCCCGCTTACTACTGCCAGGACTGCGGTCACATCACTGTAAGCAAGCATACACCGGAAAAATGCGAAAAATGCGGCAGCACCCATCTGAAGCAGGATGAGGATACGCTGGATACCTGGTTCAGCTCCGCGCTGTGGCCCTTCTCCACATTGGGCTGGCCCAACGATACGGAGGATCTGAAGCAGTTCTATCCCACCAGCACGCTGGTAACGGGCTATGATATCATATTCTTCTGGGTAATCCGTATGGTATTCTCCGCTATGGAAAATATGCACGAGATTCCTTTCCATGACGTATTGATCCATGGTCTGATTCGTGACGACCAGGGCAGAAAATTCTCCAAGTCCCTGGGCAATGGCATTGACCCTCTGGAAGTTATCGCCAACTACGGCGCGGACCCTCTGCGTCTGATGCTGATTACCGGCAACGCGCCCGGCAACGATATGCGTTTCTACTGGGAAAGACTGGAGAACTGCCGGAATTTCTGCAATAAGATCTGGAACGCCAGCCGTTTCGTGATGATGAACATGGAAGAAAAGCAGGAGACCAAGCTGCTGATGCTCACTTCCGCCGATAAATGGATTCTGTCCAAGGTAAACACATTGGCGAAGGATGTAGAGGAAAACCTGGAGCACTATGAACTGGGTCTGTCGGCGCAGAAGATTTATGATTTCCTGTGGGATGAATTCTGTGACTGGTATATCGAGATGGTAAAACCTCGTCTGTACAACAAAGAGGATCAGACCAGAGAAGCGGCTCTGTGGACATTAAAGACCGTTCTTATCAACGCTTTGAAGATGCTCCATCCTTTCATGCCTTTCATTACGGAAGAACTGTTCCTCCATATCCAGGACGAAGAAGAAAGCATCATGATCTCCCAGTGGCCTGTTTATAAGGAAGAATGGAACTATAAGGAAAACGAGGAAGAGATCGACGCCATCAAAGAGGCTGTTCGCAGCATCCGTAACATCCGCGCGGAAATGAACGTAGTTCCTTCCAAGAAGGTACAGGTATTCGTAGTATCCGATAAAGAAGAAGTACGCTTCCTGTTCGAGCACAGCAAGGTATTCTTCAAGACTCTGGCCCACGCCAGCGAAGTAACGGTACAGGCGGATAAGACAGGCATCGGTGAGGATGCCGTATCCGTTGTAGTTTCCAACGCGACGATGTATATGCCTTTTGCGGAACTGGTTGACGTGGAAAAGGAACGGGAACGCCTGAACAAAGAAAAAGAAAAAATGCGCAAGGAAATCGAGCGTGTAGAAAAGAAGCTGGCAAATGAAGGCTTCGTAGCCAAAGCGCCTCAGAAAGTCATTGACGAGGAAAAGGCAAAAGAAGAAAAGTACCGGGCAATCCTGACACAGGTAGAAGAACGTCTGGCACAGCTGAAGTAAAAAACGCATTCTCATCAAAAAATAAAACAGCCGTTTTTCGGAGTTTTTCCGAGAAGCGGCTGTTTCTATATGAAGGAATAAAAAAAGCCCCTTGTTTCCAAGGGGCGGTATTTCAGAAAAAATTATCTTTTCTCTACATAGGACTTCAGGATATCCACCACATCATCCAGGCTGATTTTAGAGGTATTGATGGAAAGGTCATAGTTTTCCAGCTTGCCCCATTTCTGACCGGTAAAGTAGTTATAGTAGCCGGCACGCTTTTTGTCTGTTTTCAATACAGCGGCCTCTACATTTTTGGCGTCCAGTTTGTATAATTCCGTGGCGCGCTTTACACGGTCTTCCAGCTCCGCATGAATGAAAACATTGATGCAGTTGGGATTTTCCGCCAGCACATAGTCAGCGGAGCGTCCAACGATGACACAGCTGCCCTGTTCCGCTACTTCCTTGATGACCTGAGACTGCACCAGGAAGATTTTTTCATTCAAGGGCAGGCCGTAGGAATCTACGGTGGGGGTCAGTGTGGTCAGGGAAAGCAGCAGGTTCCCGGTGGATACGTTTTCCGCCTCTTTGAAGCAGTCCTTGGACAGACCCGTTTTTTCCGCCGCCAGATTGATCAGCTCGTTGTCATAAAAAGGAACGCCTAATTTGTCCGCCAGCTTTTTGCCGATGATTCTGCCGCCGCTGCCATACTGACGGCTGATGGTGATGATTTTATGGTTCATGGTTAACTCCCCCTCTAAATAAAACATCTGCTTCCAAATATATGAAAAAAACGATTTCAAAAAAATACAAATCCATTATACAACAAAGAAAATGAAGTTACAACTCCATTTCCCGCCAATCCTTTAGAATTCCCCATTGACATTTTGTGAAAAAAGCGCATAATATATTTAGCAAGCTAAACAAATTGGGAGGCGTATCATGGAAAAGAGCTTTCACCATCTGCTGCTGCTGGCACAGACGGTATTTCAAAAACAAGTGATCCTGGAAGCGTCCGCACAGGGGCTTTTGCCGGGACAGTCAAAAATGCTGGATTTTCTGCTGGAGCATGACGGCTGCGAACAAAAGCTTCTGGGGCAGAAATTCCATCTGGAGCCGGCGACGGTGACAGGAATCCTGAAGCGGATGGAGGAATCGGGACTGATTTGCAGGCAGACGCTGGAGGGAAATAAAAAATCCCGGTATGTTTATTTGACAGAGAAGGGAAAAGAAGCGGCGGTATCCACGGTACGGCCTATTTTTTCGGCCTGTGAGGCGCAGGCGCTGGCGGGGCTGACGGAAGAGGAACAGGAAATCCTCTGCCGGGGGCTGGAAAGAATTTATGAGAATATGATGAAGGGATGAGGAAGAAATGGCGGAAAAGGCAAAACGGTATGTGGTATTTTTTATAGGGCTGTTCATCAATGCTCTGGGCATCAGCTTTATTACAAAGGCGGATCTGGGGACGTCCCCCATTTCCAGCATCCC
>CALWKZ010000025.1 GCA_944381385.1 uncultured Anaerotignum sp.
ATAAAAACCTCCTATGCTTTCTTGTGTCTTGGCGGACTCAAATTCATTATAGCATAGGAGGTTTTTGCTTGAAGCTGAAGCTCTTTGATTCCCCCGGCGTAGCCGGGGGTTTTTATTGGTTGACCAACAAAAGAGCGAAGGGCCACAACACACTTCCCTTCGCTCCATATGCTTTCCTGTTCTGTTTTAATTGAACACAGGGCCGCCGCCTTCCGTCAGGCAGCCTTCCGTAGTCTGTGCCGGGATCTGCTCCGCAGCGGGAGCGGACTGTACGGGTGCCGTCTGCACCGGCGCACTCTGTACCGGTTCTGTCTGCGCGGGCGCCGTCTGTACCGGTTCTTCTTCCGGCACCGGCTGGTTCTCTGCTTTTGCAGCCGCTTCCTTCTGGGCTTTTGCCGCCAGCTCCTGTTCCTTTGTAGAAACTGTATCACCAGAGGTCTGGCTGGTATATGTGATATACATGGTATCCTCTTCCAGGCAAAGGGCCAGATCGCCGCCGATGTCCTCCAGTCCCAAAGCGCTCAGCTCATACACATTGCCGTCTGCCAGCGTAACCTGCGCCTGATAGGAAGGATTGAACGCCACATCCGATTCTCCGGCCTCCGCCGTTTCCGCCGCTTCTTCCGGCAAATAATAGATCTCCGCCGTCTCTCCGTTTTTCCAAACAGCATCAGCCCCCATCATATTGGCGGGGTATTCCTCCTGCGCCCCGGTTTTCATAACAAAGGCCGTGATATCCTGTCCGGTGCTGTTTGCAGCCAGCAGATGATAAGCGTCTTCCGCCTCCGCACCGATGGTCAGGTATTCCTGTTCCGCCTCTTCCTGTGCCTTTTGTCCGCACCCGGCCAAAGCGGCACACATTGCCGCCGCCAGGACAACGCCCCATACCTTTTTCATTTTCATTGTATTCCCTCCTCATTTTTCCAAGTGATTTCTTTGCTGGCCACGACAAAGGGCTGATTCCCCTTTACCGCGATCACATTCAGCAGCAGATCCCCTTCCCAAAGGCTGCCGCCTTTTATATACAGGTGGAAGCCGTCGCCTTCCGCCGTACTGATGTAAAATGTTTCATATGTCTTTGTTTCCATCGTCTTTTCGTTCCTTACGGAAACATAGATCTCTGTCTCACGGTCCAGATATTTCTCGTCCAGAAGTCCCTGCACCTCCAAAAAGGACCCAGCCTTTTCCGCCAGCAGCGTGGTCTCTGTTTTAGCCTCCGGCGCCGTGATATTCTCCCGCTGCGGGCATTCCGCTATGGGCGCCTCGCTGATAAAATCATCCAGGTTCCGCTCCACCTTCTCAATGACCACAACATCGGGACGGTACTGTTCTATTTGCGTCAGATTATAAGGCACCAGACGGCTGAAATATCCTTTCCCAAAATTCTCCGCCACAAAAGGCAGCAGGCTTTCCCCGAAGGAATCCCGATACATGAGGATACTTCCTTCTTTCTGGGGATTTTCCGTTTCGATCCAGGAATCCATATTGTCCGTCACTTCATTGACATAGGAAAACTTCCAGTCGTAATCGTAAAAAATATCATTCTCCAGTTCTACCGCCTTAGGAAACAGCATTTCGTCCAGATCGCCGCTGTGCTCCTGCCGGGTCTCATAAGGCACGTTCCGGAAGGTCTCGTGCGCCCTTTCCATCTGCTCCATCAAAACACGGTACACCAGCAGCGCGCCCTTATTGTTCCAGTGGGAATCCCTGGCAAAATACAGCGTTTCCTCTTCCTCCAGAAAAGCGGCTTCCAAATCCAGACAGGAAATGCCCTCCTGCCGCAAAAGAGGAAGAATCTGATCCAAATTGCTGGTTTCCCCTTCCAGAAAGTGTTCCGGCATATTTTCGCCGTAAAGGGTATTTTTGTTGGGCGGGATCATCAGATAAAACCGACTCCCCTGGACCTCCGCCAGTTCCTGTATCAGCTTCAGATTATGCGCCAGGGCAAACATCTGCCGGTCGGAAAACAGGTTTGTTCCCTGATAGTCCGCCAGCGTGCCGCTGTAATACAGCCAATCCTCCGTTCCCAGTACCACCTGATCCGTGGCGCTGGTATGAAAGATGCTGCTCCTGAGCAGGGCGTTTGCCGTCACCCAATACTGCCGGAGAGCGAAATGATCCTCAAAATACGCTCCCATCTGGCTCAGATATTCCTTATTCCATCCTTCCTCCGTTTTCAGCCGGGGCCAAAGGGCCAGCTCGGCGTTTTCCGTTGTCTCGTTGCTGGGCCAGAAGGCCATGCCCGCAAAAGGAAAAATCAGGACTGCCCAGACAATGAGAATATAACCTATATATTTTTTGCGCTTCATTCTTTACAGCCCCTAAAATCTGAAATAAATAAACGGATTATACGTTCCGCCGGACAAACTCAGCATACACAGCAGCAGCAGGAACAGACTGCTCCCATAGCCGAAACAATCCGCCGGCCGCTTCCACCCTTCTTTGCTGAGGACAAATCCCGCTCCTTTGGAAAGCCAGGGCGTGCTGCCCCACAGCGCCAATACCAGCGTCACCAGAAACAGCGGCGTCATCTGTTCCCAAAAGGCAGCCAGCTGCAGCGGCGTAAACTCCCAGCCGGCAAACATACTGCCGATCATAAAAAGCCCCTGGTGGATGGTATCCGCGCGGAACAACACAAACCCCACACAAACCACCAAAAGCACATACCCATGGGCCAGAACCCTGGGCAGCTTTTTCACCGGCAGGATCTCCTCCAGCAGAAGAAAAACGCCATGCCACATGCCCCAGAGCACAAAGGTCCAGTTTGCCCCATGCCAAAGGCCGGTGCAGAAAAAGACAATCAGCTTGTTGAGGCAGGTACGCAGCTTTCCTTTTCTGCTGCCGCCCAGCGGGATATAAAGATATTCCTTGAACCAGGTAGACAGAGAAATATGCCATCTCCGCCAGAATTCCTGTATACTGCCGGAAATATAAGGATATCGGAAATTCTCCAGAAAACGGAAACCGAACATATGCCCCAGACCGATGGCCATATCGCTGTAGCCGCTAAAATCAAAATAGATCTGCAGCAGATAGGCGATCGCCGCCGTCCAGGCAGTCAGAATATTGATCTCCTCCGGCCCTGCAGCAAACAATGCGTCTGCCGTCACCGCCATGGTATTGGCGATCAGCACCTTTTTCGATAACCCCAGGATGAACCGCCGCAGGCCCTGGGCTATCTCCCGGCTGTCCGCTTTCCGGCGGACGATCTGTTCCTGAATATCGTGATATTTCACAATAGGCCCGGCGATGAGCTGAGGGAAAAAGGAGATGTACAGCATCACGTTCCACAGATTTTTCTGTGGCTCCACCTCCCGGCGGTAAACATCTATTACATAGGAAAGCGCCTGGAAAGTGAAAAAAGAAATGCCAATGGGCAGAGCCAGCCCCGGCAGAACCATCTCTCGTCCCGTCAGCTGCCCCCAGGTACGCAGAATCATATCCGCGTATTTAAACACCGCCAGCAACCCCAGATTGACCAGCACCGCCACAGCCAGAAATCCTTTTCGCCAACCGGCTTTTTCCGTTTCCAGCAGCCTGCCGAATATATAGTTAATCATGATACTGCCGATCATCAGCAGCACATATACCGGTTCTCCATAAGCATAGAACAGCAGGCTTACCAAAATCAGCAGCATATTCCGGACCCGCAGGGAAGGCAAAACGTAGTACAACGCCAGCACCACGGGCAAGAATACACATAAAAACGTCAATGAACTAAAAACCATACCGTCCTCCTACCAAACATATTTGATAACAGGACTATGTATGGGCTGCATATAGAAATTATGGCTGGGCGCTTCATACTGCATATCCGGATCGCAGATATAAGTTGCTCCGTTCATGGTGATCTCCACCCATCCATGGGGCCCGTAGCCGCCTCTTGCCATTTCTACTTTTCCTTCCACGAATTTCGCGTCATATCCCAGCCCTTTGGCCAGCTGGTAAAAGGCCGCCGCATAGCAGAAGCAGTTCCCCTGACGGTTTTCAAAGGCCTGGATGGCATACCACTGATCGGCGGTATAGCCCTGAGGCGGCGTCAAAGGAATAGGCAAAGTTTTATATGTCACATGATTTACGACCCATTGGTAGCAGGCATACAAATTCCGTCCTGCCTGCCCATAAACCTGATCGAGATTTTTCCCGATACGTACCTGTGCCTCGCTGCCCTGCACGGTGCCCTGCTGAGTGCCCGCGGGAATCCGTAGACCGTTGGTGAGTGTAACATATACCTGCGCATGGTAAAGTCCAAAATGGTACTTATGATTTGCCGCGTCCGCCTGCACCACATATTGTCCATCTCTGTTCTCCGCCGTATACCATGCCAGATCATTTTGGTCGTCTGCACACCATACAGCCGCTTCTACTTTTTTGATGGCGGCGCTGGCATTTATATCAGAAATCATCAGCGCGAATTTACCCGTATTTTGCGCACCGGTTTCAAAAGAGATTATGCCTGCCGAAGCATAGATACGAATATTCGGGTACACTCCCGGCATGTATGTCTCGCAAAGGCGGGTGATCATCAGCGCGCAGGTCCCCCGGTTGCTCCCCTTTCCCGGCAGCAGCAGTCTGTCGGCGCCGTCCCCGCTGACCAATCCCACAGCCACTGCCCAGGACATAGCCTCCCGCGCCTTAGCAGACACATCCCCGCTGTCAGGAAAGGCAGTCAGATCGGTCCGCTCTTCCACAGAAATCCCCTTGCTCCGGATATATTCATATAATAAGGAAACCATTTCTTCCCGGGTGATCTCCGCTTCCGGATCTTTCACCATCTCCGGGTGCTCCTTCAGCATACCGATTTGATCCGCCCAATAAACTGCCGGTGCATAAGACAGCGTTTCCGGTATATTCAGGGTCGAAACCGAAAGATCGACTCTGGGCGAGCCTTCCATGCGGTAAAGCACCACTAAAAACTGCGCTCTGGTCATATTTATATACGGCCCGAAGGTGCCATCGCCCATCCCCGTCATCAGTCCTTTATTCATCACATAGCTGACGCCGGTATAAAACCAGTTAGAGGGCGCCACATCAGAAAACAGTTCCCCGCCGGTATAAGCATTTTGATCCTGTACCGTTTCCATTTCCTCTCGTGCTGTGGATTCCTCTGTATCCTCCGCCGCTATATCCGTTTCTTCCGTTTCCGCAGGCGCAGCCTCTGTCTCAGCAGACAGTTCCGCCACTTCCTCCGCTGCTGTTTCCTCTTCCAGAATCGCAAAGGACGCCGTCTCTATCTGTTCTTCCACAGACAGCTCCTGAGCCATAACATCTGCCGTTGAAATACTCAAACTCACAACGGCGGCCATGCCCAATGCGGCCGTCTGATACAATCGCCTCATACCTTCCATCCCCTTCTTACAAAAATGCATTTATGTGTTTCATTATAACTCGACAAAATCCGCCATGCAAGGCATTTCACCATGCTATTTTTACATAAAAACCATATAAAAAAAGAAAGAACCGGCAGCCATATTTCTATGGCCGCCGGCTCTCTGAGGGAAATCATAATTCATTAATAAAGCATAAAAACATTCTTTGAAAGCATTATTTAAAGAACAGTTCATATACCTCGTCTGTAGGCATATCCTCGCCTGTGAACAGCTTAAAGGCAGCCGCGCCCTGCCACAGCAGCATACCGATACCGCCTACGGCCACTTTGCAGCCTGCTTCCTTGGCTTCTTTCACAAATTTTGTTTCCTTGGGATTGTAAACAACATCCGCAACCACCAGATCGGGACGGAATACAGAAGTATCCTCTACCAGAGACTGTTCATCCAGGGGCTTCATGCCCACTTTTGTAGCGTTTACCAGGATATCGCTGTCCTTGATTTCTGCGTACAGTTTTTCTGTATCTTCCAGATGGTACACATTTACGTCGCATTCAGGCAGCATTTCTTTGATTTTTGCTTTTGTGCGTTCCGCGTTTGCGTAGAATTCGTCATCTCTGTTGAAAATGGAAATCTTTACAGCACCGTCCAGAGCGGACTGTACCTGTACCGCGGTCGCAGCGCCGCCAGCACCCATAATGGTCATTTTTTTGCCTTTTACGTCTACGCCGTTTTCTTTCAGGTTTCTAACAAAGCCCATACCGTCTGTATTGTTGCCGTAAAGCTTTCCATCTTTCACAACTACTGTGTTACAGGCGCCGATCAGTTTTGCCGCGTCGGACAGCTCGTCAACCAGTTCCGCCACCTTTGTTTTGCAGGGCATTGTTACGTTAAAGCCCTTGCAGCCCAGTACCCGCAGTGCCTGTACTGCTTCTTCTGTTTTTTCCAGAGGGATATCATATGCCAGATAAGCATAGTCCAGACCCTTATTCTGGAAGCTGTAGTTATACATTGCCGGAGAGCCGGAATGGCCTACGGGTGTGCCGATCAAACAAAACATGCCTGTTCTGCCGCTAATTCTTCTTTCCATGATGTAATGACCTCCTTATTTCTTCTTTTTATTCTACCACGGTACAGGTGCTGACCTCGGAAGGCTTTACCCGCAGTTCTGCCAGCTGGGGCACGATGGTCTGGAAATACGCCGAGGCTCTGTGCGCCGCTACCGCCGCTTCGTCTGCATAGTTTTCGATAAAGTAGTAGATCTGATCGTCGTTCTGATCAGAAACCAGATCGTAATATACACATCCGGCCTCCTGTCTTGTTTTGGCGATCATTTCCTTTGCCAGCGCGACAAATTCCTGCTGCTTCCCCTGTTTTACCGTATTCTTTGCAATCAGCATAATCACGACAGCCGCCTCCTTTTATTTTTCAGGCAGAGCTTCGGGCCATGCTGCTTCCAGAACCTTTACGGTGTTCTCAAAGTTGTATTTCGCAGCTTCCGCAACACCTTTTGCCAGAATCGCGTCGCTGATTACTTCCACGCCCAATGCCTTAGGCGCCACGCCTTTTTCCTTCAGCATACGGCAGAAACCAGCGGTATCGCCATAGCCTGTGCCGGGCGCCAGTCTGTCGTGCATGGATTCGTCACGCAGGATGGATTTTGCGTATGCTCTGTCGTGTACATCGTTGATCTGGATGGAAACGATTTTTTCCGCGGGAATGCCTTCCAGCAGGCTGATATCGTTGGGCTGGTTTGCTCTTACCCAGTGCCATGTATCCAGGATCAGCTTCGCGTTGTCACAGCCGCTTTCCTTTACAACTGCCCATGCTTTTTTGATATCAGGCAGACCGCTGTAAGGCATGGGTTCTACGCCGATGGTGTATTTGCCTGCTCTGTGGCACAGTTCTTTCAGTTTCTGTGCTGTATGTTCTACGGAGTAGTTTTCCATCAGACCGCAGTTGATGTGGTTTACGCCAAAGAGCGCACACATATGGAAGCACATCTGTTCTTTATATTTCTGTTCATAGGAACGAACATCGTCAGCCCACTGTACAATGTACTCTACTTCTGTTACCTTCATATCATACTTTTTCAGGATCGCCAGGATATCCTCGTCATACAAGCCTTCGTTCAGCGCGTCCACATATGTCTCCGCACGCAGACCGATGCCTTCAAATCCGGCTTCCTTAGCTGCTTTGACTCTTTCCTCAAATGTACACTGATCGCCCAGTGTCCAGGAACTGATAGTAATAGGGAACTGTTTCGACATGATGTTTTTCCTCCTTGAATTCTTTTTGCTTATTTATTTTTATTTTCCAGCAAGGACAGCTTTTGCAGCAGTTCCTCGCAGATTTCCACTACATCTTTTTCCGTGGTATCGATCATGATATCCGCCGCCGCTTCATATTTTTCTCTGCGGCTTTCCATCAGATCCTGAATGAAGTCAACCCGCATATTGCCGTTGAGCAGCGGACGATCTGTACTGTCCTTTACACGGTCGAATATGGCTTCCGGCGTAGCAGTCAGCCAGACCACATAGCCACTTTTTTTCATCAGATCCATGTTCTTTTCCCGCAGGGGGACGCCTCCGCCGCAGGATACGACCACATGCCTTTTTTCCTGCAAAGAGATCAGGGTATTGCTTTCACAGTTCCGGAAATATTCCTCGCCATGCACTGCAAAAATATCTTTGATGGACATCCCCTCCTTTTTCTGGATATAAGCGTCCATCTCCATGACCTCCATCGCCAGAAGATTGCCCAGGCAGGCGGAAACCGTCGTTTTCCCGGCTCCCATAAAGCCAATGAGCAGGATATTTTTCTCAAACAGGGTTTTCGCCTGAATCCGTTTGCTGTTTTCTATGATCCCCTCAAAGATATGGATGATCTCATGACGGAACACAGAATCCTTTGTGCTTTGTTTTACCACATCCAGCTGTTTCTTCTCCTGTTCCGGCTGCAGGATCGGCACGCCGTTTTCCCGCTTATACTGAATGATCTGCTCTATACAGGCCATTCTTGTTTTCAGTGCCGCCGTAATGGTGGCGTCACATTGCGCAATGGTCTCTCTCAGTTGTTCCAATGTATTTTGCTGCTCCATTTCATTCCCCCCTCACAGGTAACCAAAATTTGTCCGGCTCCGCCGTTTTCCCCTTTTCGCTTCCTCAGTATACGACGATTTTTTGATAAATTCTAATTGATTGTTTTTGTGTTTTAATAGACAATATTTATCTTATGTAGTATACTGTAAAAAAAAGCAGATTTGGGAGAGTTAGAAAGGTGTGAACAAATGAATCTGTGTCACTTACGCTATTTTGTTGTTTTAGCTGAAATGCAGCATTTTCGCAAAGCCTCTGAAAAACTCTGCATTACCCAGCCCAGCCTGAGCCATGCCATTTCTCAGTTGGAATCGGAATTGGGCGTCAGCCTTTTTGACCGGCAGTCCCGTTCTTCTGTCCTGACAAAGGAGGGCCGGCTCTTTCTGGACTATGTGCAGCGTTCCCTGGAAATACTGGATGACGGTGTTTCCATGATGCAGAAGGTCTCCATGGGAGAAGGCGTCATCAAGCTGGGATTCCTGCGCACACTGGGCACTGCTTTCGTGCCGGAGGTAGTCTCTTCCTTTCTGGAAACACAGCCCGATAAATCCATCCATTTCGAGTTTTATTCCGGTATCACCGGCGGTCTGCTGGAAGGCCTGAAGCAGGAAAAATACGATATGGTATTCTGCACGAAGTTTGAGGAGGAGACGGAAATCGAGTTTACCCCGGTGGAAAAGCAGGATCTGGTGCTGATCGTCCCCAGAAACCATCCCCTTTCCAACCGCCACAGCATCAATCTGGAAGAAACGCTGCCCTATCCCCAGGTTTATTTTTCCAAGGGCTCCGGTCTGCGTTCCATTATTGACAAGCTCTTTCGGAAAATCGACAAAAAACCGCTCATTGCCTATGAAGTAGAGGAGGATGAGGTCATCGCGGGCCTGGTTTCCAAGGGATTTGGCATTGCCGTCGTGCCTTATATGGAACAGCTGCTGCGCCTGAATGTAAAGATCATCCAAATCTCCTCCCCCTCCTGGGAACGCAGCTTTCATATGGCAACGTTAAAAAACAAATATTTGTCCCCCGTTGTACAGGATTTCCGCAAATTCGTTCTGGAAAACTATCCAAAATAACGATCCACAAAAGGCCATTTCATGAAAGGAATCTCTTTGTAAATAACAAGGGGTTTCCTTATAAGAAGTCCGCTTCATGTAAGAAATTTATTGATCCAAAAAAAAGATTTATGTTGATTTTTCTTGGAAAATCCCCTTTTTCGGAGATTTTGGGCATATGTTGTATCCTGCATACAATAGTCGCTGCTCCAGGAATAAAACACATTCAGAAAACCGCAGATAGCCGGCAGTCTTTGCTGCCGGCAGTCTGCGGTTTTTCTATGATAAAGCTATATTTTATTAGGAGAACCGCCGGAGAAAGATTGATTTCACCTGATTCTTTCCCCGGCTGTACAGAGAGAGCTTGTTAGAATAAATGGATCGGATTACCGATACCCAAGTCTGTCCAGTGTGCTCAGCATCAGATGACGGCCAGCGTCTACACCGTCGATAATTCTTCTGGCCCGAACGGAGTCGCCGATATTCAGCACTTCCACATCCTCACCGTCGAACGCCTGCTGGATCTTGTCCCAAATGGGAGCATAGGCTTTCATGCCCAGGCAGACAAAGCCATAGTCAAAAGGCAGTGTTTCTTCCGTATCGCCATATTTCACCTCAAAGGAATCGGCATTGACTTTCGTCAGGGCTGTGTTGACCATCTTCCGTACATGGTACTTGTCCATGCACTCATTCATGCTGGAGGTGGAAGATGCGTCCAGTCCATTACCGATCACGCCCATCATTTCCACAATGGTCACCTTGGCTCCTCTGGGCGCGAAAAATTCCACCACATCCAGACCAACAGCGCCGCCGCCAATAACGACTACCTTTTTCCCTGTCAGATTTTCCGGATAACGTTCTATATTTTCGATCATATCCTTAATGGAATAAACCTTTGCGGAAGGATTTTTCAAATTGTCATGGAGTCCCTCAATAGGCGGCAGCAGAGGCACAGAACCGGTCGCGTTTACCACTATATCCGGCGCGTACTGCTGGATCGTTTCCACATCAGCCTCCACGCCTGTTACGATTTTCAAATTTTCCAGTTTGCCCGCACGATGCTTCATATATGAAGGGAAATCACCCAGCCTCTTTTTTGCGGGAATCTTGGAGATCTGTACGGACAGACCGCCTACCTCCTGCTCCTTTTCCAGCAGGGTCACATTGCAGCCCACTTCCGCCGCTGTGCAGGCCGCCTCCAGCCCTGCTGTGCCGCCGCCTACGACCACGACATTGCAGGGACGGATAATCTTTGTCTTTTTATACTGCTCTCCGCCGACCACATCCGGGTTGATAGAACAGCGGATGGGTTTGTTGCCGCCGATACGGTTGCCTACACAGCCAATGTTGCAGGAGATGCATTTGCGGATATCCGCCACATCGCCGTATCTTGCTTTGTTGCACCAGTCAGGGTCTGCGATGAGGCCGCGTCCCAGACCGATAAAGTCCGCGTCGCCTCTGGCGATAATGTCGTCCGCGATCTGGGGATCACGGATATTGCCCATGGCGATAGTGGGTTTATGGAATTTATCCCGAACGGCCTTTGCCATATAGGATCTCCAGCCATCTTTCAGATAATTTGCGTCGATCTGATACTGAATGCTCTGGTTCAGGCCGGCGGATGTGTTGAAGAGGTCTATCTCATCACTGAGATATTCCAGATATTCCAGACAATCCTCCAGAGTATTGCCGCCCTCCACCAGCTCGTCCACACTCAAACGCAGGGAAATAGGCACCTTAGGACCTACCGCTTTCCGTACCTCATCAATGACCAAACGGCAGAATCGAGCGCGGTTTTCCACAGAGCCGCCGAACTCGTCTGTGCGGTCATTCATCAGCGGAGAAAGGAACTGGCTGATCAGGTAAGAATGGCCCGCATGGATCTCTACCAGGTCAAAACCCGCGTTTACAGCACGCTGGGCCGCTACGCCATAGTCCTGAGCAATGCTGAACAGCTCTACCTTGGTCAGCTTTCTGGGAATCTCCCCGCCCTCCTTGGAAGGAATATTAGAGGCCGATACAGGCTGCATCCCGGTTCTGCTGCTCATGGCGGAAGCTCCGGCATGGTTCAGCTGGATACCAACGCAAGCCCCGTGTCTATGACAAACCTCTGCCAGTGTGTACAGACGGGGGATATAGCAGTCATGGTCAATACGCAGCTGTGTGGCGCCATTGGAGCCCTGGGGAAAGGTAACGCAGATATTTTCCACTAGGATCAGGCCCGCGCCGCCTCTGGCCCGCTGTTCATAATACTTGATGTGCTCGTCACTCATCTGCCCGTTATGTCCAGCCAGGTCACTGCCCATAGGCATCATCACGATACGATTTTTCACCGTCATAGTTCTCAGAGTAAAGGGCTGAAACAAATGCGGAAAGTTGTTTTTCATTGCAAAATCCTCCATTTCGTTTTACTTCACTTTGCTTGTTAAATATCCTACATACAGTTTATTCCGCATTATAATATAAATCAAATCAATGTTATTCGCTCATTTAATAGCTTATTTCTATCAAAAATAAACCATTTCTTCTATTTATCAAAAAAAAGGGATTTTTTCCTTGCATATATTGAAAAAAAGCGGAAAATACCGCAGTATCTCCGCTTTCATTTTCAGATTTCATATATTTTTCTTATACATCCGTTGATTTTTTGCATATTAGTTCTTTGACTTCCGCGTCCCGCTTCTGGTCGATCTCTTCCAGTTCCTCTGTAGTCGGCATGCCCAGCTTCTTTTTCTGGTAATCCGTATTAGAGAGCATAAAGTTCATGGCAAAGCCTGCCAGCAATGCCCATCCCGACCCTTTGAAAGCCAGGATCGCCGCCATTACACCGGCAATACTCTTATCCGTATTGGATTTGCAGTATTCCATGCCAATCCGGGCGCAGACATAGGCCTGAAACAGCAAGGTAATGGCAGAGCCGACGCCCATGATAGGCTTCATAAAGGAAACGATCGGCACCAGGATCACACTGATAAAAGTCGCGATACGGAAGGAGCTCATGCCGCCCAATAAGGACTTCATGGCTTTTTCTCCTTCCCGGTATCTCATAGCGACGGAAACGGTCATTCCCACCCACAATGGGCCTGAAAGCGGCGGGAACGGCGCGAAAATAGAAAGAATCAGATTACGCAGGCCGCTGATTAGATTGGAACGACTAGAATTAAAGTCGATATATTCATCATCTCTGCTCTCCTGCGCTTCCTTTACCAATGTCTCAGAAGTAACAAAGTCACCGAAAGCCAATACATAGCAGATCAGCGCCAGAGGCAGCGCCTTCAAAAACAGTGCCGGAGAAGGCACGCCTACGGCGAAAATGCTGACCGTATCCAGCATCACGCCAAAATCAGGAATGCGGATAATGCTGCCCAGCTCCAATTCCGGGTAAGACAGCTCTTTGATGAGGATACCAATGACCATAGCCAGCAGATAAGGGAACAGGTTCCCGTATTTGGCCATAACATCCAGTATTTTGATGGAGCTTCTTTTCTTTTCACAGAAGGGAGAAAAGCTCAGGAACGCCAGCAGACAAGTACCTACCAGCGTAGCCACGGGAGCGATCATAAACTGACTGTCCTCCGCCAGCTGCCCCTGGATAACCGTAATAGGCGCCGCCAGCAGGATACCGCCTTTCACAGAAGCCGGCACCAGACGCACAAATCTGTCCGCCAGCTTTGTCACACCCATGAATATAAACAGAAACGCTACCAGCATCTGTACCGCGATCAGCGCCTGTATCCGTTCCGGCCCCTGCTCAAAGCCTTCCAAAAAGACCAGCGTAAAGGGCAGTGTAGGTGTGATCCAGCCAGGAACCACCGGGTCCCCCAGCCAGCCATGGAGCATATACAGGAATACTTCCAGAATAACGCAGCTCCAAGCCAGTTCATAGGGCAGGCCCAGACAGTCGGTCATATAAGGGATAGAGCTGAGGGCAGTGGCCCCCAAAATCAGCCCTTGAAAAAACTCAACTTTTTCTAAATGATAATGTATGCCGGGAATTCTCCACTGGAACGGTCCCAGGGGGATATAGGGCAGTTCTTTTTTGTTTGTTAAATTTCTGGCATTCAACTCCGTGAAACCTCCTTATCGAAATATGTCATCGGGACGTGCAAAGAAACTTTGCCTCAGCAAAGCTTCTTTGACTGTCCCTTTACGGATCATTTTGCAAGAGCGCTCTTGCCAAAGATTTTGACATGCTGTCTTACCAGATACAAACAGCTCAAAATCGACAAAACCGCGAATATCAACAGCATAATCATCAATGTATAAATGGCATTCTCTTCTCCGGAGATTTTTGTCAGCTGTGCCGCTACCACAGGGATCAGATAGCTGGCCGCGCCCATGAAGGTATAGTAGATACCAGTGTTTCTGCCCTTCGGACCGGGATTAAAGAGCTGAACTACCGCCAGACCGGTCTGCAATGCGCCGCCGGCTGCAAAGAATCCCAGCATCGCGATCGCAATATAAATGATGATAACCTGCTGGATAAACAGCACGCCCAACAGAGCTACCGCTGTAAATACGGAGTCGATTAAAACGACTTTCAGGGGGTTCCATTTCAATTTCGCCATCATAAACGCCCAGAATACAACAGCGCAAAGAGAACCAATGGTATACACGGAAGTCATGCCTGCCGCCTGCATTTCCGTCAGGCCGCAGACCGCCAGACCAAAGGCCTTTGTATACTGCTGTGCGCCATACATGATAGACATGCACAAAAATGCGTAGAACATAACCAAGAATACCACAAATTTACTGGGTTTTACAAGCATAGCCGCTTTAGCCGCATCGAACTCCGCCTGCATGGCGTTCTTTTTATGTTCCACATCGGCGCTGGCTTCTTTTTTCTTGTCATCATAAGCAAAGGGTGCGATCACTGCCAGAACAACACAGATCGCGGACATAACCAAAGGCAGCATAACGTTCATCTTCCAGTTGCCGGAAGCCGCCATCTGCACAACGAACAGAGGGTAGATCATACCGGACAGGGATACGAAGAATTTGATCCCGATCAAAGCGGAACCGGGTGCCTTGGGATATGCTTCCTGTACCGCGGGATAGCCTGCCGCATCCCAGAAACCGGATGTAGCGACACCGGACAGGAAACCGCAGACAGATGCCACCAAAGCGCTCTTTGTCATCAGGAAACCGGCAAAGCACAGAATATACATCAGCGCGCCGCCGATCATCAGTTTCTTACGGCCTACACGGTCGGAAATTTCGCCGCCGATCCAAACGCTGACGAATTTCCCGAAGCCTGTCCATGCCACTGCCGTACTGACAGCCGCAAGACCTGCCGTATATGCCGCCGCTTCGGGATTGGACATATCAAATCCCCACTGTGTGGCAAAATTTACGTTGTTCTGATTCAATATAATCGCCTGAATACCATGTGTCAGGTAGCACATGTATACACAGATGATAGACATAAAATAATTTTTCGCTCTCATATTATCCTCCCCACCGTTTTATCAGTCCAGCGGCATTTCCTTGCCTGTAAAGAGCTTGAAATTTACGGCTCCCTGCTGTCGTAGCATGCCCGTTCCGCTGATGACCTTGCATCCGGCTTTCTCTGCTTCTAAGATCATTTTTGTTTTTTCAGGATTATATACCGTGTCAGCGACCACCAGTTCTTCCCGATACCATTCCGTTTCTACCAAAGAAACATCTTCATAGGGCTTCATCCCCATGATGGTACCGTTGACCACGATATCACAGCCTCCAACAGCCTCCGCCACAGCTTTCCGATCGTTCACATCATTGACTGTGACCGTGCAGCCGGGGCAGGCAGCGGAGAGCTTCCCCTTCAGCTCTTCCGCTCTGGCATAAAACCTGTCCTTAGGATTGAAAATATGTATTTCTTTCGTGCCTTCCAGCGCCAGCTGCACCTGGATAGAAGTGGCGGCTCCCCCTGCGCCGAAGATCACGACCTTCTTATCTTTTACAGAAACACCATGGTTCTCCAGATTTTTCACAAATCCGATCCCATCGGTAATATGTCCGGTGATCACGCCGTCCTCATTGACAAAGGCATTGCAGGCGCCTACCATCTGCGCCGCCGGCGTCAGCCGGTCCACCAGTCTTGCCGCCGCCACCTTACAGGGCATAGTAAAATTCCCGCCCTTCATATGCAGCGTACGAATGGCCTCAAAGGCTTTTGGCATATCCTCTTCCTCTACATCGAAAGCCAGATAGACGTAATCCAATCCATAGTGGGCAAAGGCCTTATTATACATAGCAGGCGAACCGGAATGTCCTACCGGGGACCCAAACAAACCATACAGCCCGGTGTGTCCATTGATCCGTTTTTCCATCTTTTCTTCCTCCAAAACAGCCTTTTCCTTACAGCTTGCAGGCTGCTTCGTAGGCTTCTTTTGTCGCATCCAGCGCACGTCTTGCTCTGATGGCATCGCCTACTACATGTACTTCGGGAACGATCTTGCGCAGTTCGTTTGCGAAATCATATACCACATCCTGGCCTTCTCTATGGGTGTAACGGGATACGAAGCCCATGGAAAGCACAACGGTATCAAAGCCTCTTGCTTCATAAATCGTCTCATCGGAAGGATCTGCCGCGTTTTTGTATTTTACGCCGTCAGGCAGAATCTCCTGTACCGCAGCGCTGGTGATCTGGCGAATGCCGTATTCTTTGAAGGCATCCATCAGGAATACACGATGTTCATGGATCACATCAGGACCGATGGCGTCTCTCATTTCAATAACGGCAACCTCATGACCCTGTTCAGCCAGGAATTCCGCTGTTTCCGCGCCGACCATGCCGCCGCCTACAACCAGCACCTTGTGGCCTACGGGACGTTTGCCTTCCAGACAGTCGATGCCGTGTACGATCTCAGGGCTGTAAATGCCTTTGATGAAAGGCAGCACCAGTGTTTCGGAACCTGTTGCCAGAATCACTGCATCCGGCTTGTCCGCTTTCAGCATATCTACGGTTACGGTAGTATTCAGGCGAATATCTACGCCGGCTTTTTCACATTTCACGATATAGCTGCGGATCATGTTTGTGATGTCGCCTTTTCCGGGAGGGAAAGCGGCCAGTCTCATATTGCCGCCCAGCTTGTCTGTCGCTTCAAACAGAGTGACTTCATGGCCTCTCTTCTTTGCCAGATAAGCGGCGTACATACCAGCGACGCCGCCGCCGATGACATATACCTTTTTCGCCTTTTCCGCAGGCAGGATCGGTTCGGATTCATGGCTCAGACGAGGGTTCGTCAGACAAACGATAGGCTTGCCGGCATGCATATTGGCTACACAGCCCTGTAAGCAGGCGATACAAGGTGTCATATCTTCCAGTCTGTCCTCCATTGCCTTCAGGGGCATATGGGGATCTGCCAGAGACTGACGGCCGAATGCTACCAGATCGGCTCTGCCCAGTTTTACCATCAGTTCCGCGAACTGAGGCTCTGTATAACGGCCTACGGTGATTACGGGAACGGATACGCATCTTTTGATGTTTTCTACCAGTTCTGCGGAGAAACCGCCATGGATACCTGTAGGCGCCCACATATATTCATCTTTCAGATGAACGGCTCTGGAAACATGCAGACCGTCGACGCCGCAGCCTTCCAGATAAGACGCAACCGCGCACATATCATGGTTGTCCAGACCGCCGAACATATCCTCTGTGGAGTTGATACGAACCAGAACCGCAACCTTGCCTTCTGTTTTTGCTTTTACTTCTTCAATGATCAGACGGGAGAATCTCATTCTGTTTTCAAAGCTACCGCCAAATTCATCGATACGCTTGTTGGATCTGGGAGACATGAAAGTATTTACCAGATACCCATGGGCCATATGGATTTCCACAGCGTCCACACCGGCTCTCATAGCGCGTTCTGCCGCCGCGCCGTAGCCTTTGACCATCTCATACACTTTTTCTGTAGGTACTTCCACAGGGATATCCTTTGTTTCTACCGCCTGAATAGGAGAAGCCGCCTGGATAGGGGCACCCGCGTTTTTGGCGTTGCCTTCGGGGCCGGCGTTCTGCAGCTGGATAGATACCTTCGCGCCTTCCGCATGAACAGCATCACAGATCTTTCTCAGGCTTTCGATACTGTTGTCGTTATACAGACAAGGTTTTCTGGGGCCGCCCTTTGCGCCTTCATGCACTACCGTCGCTTCAATGGTAATCAGACCAAACTGGCCTTTGGCGCGTTCCGCATAATATGCTACAGACTGATCGCTCCATGTGCCGTCTGTATTGGCGAAGTTATTGCCCATGGGAGGCACCACAAAACGGTTCTTTACCACCATCGGCCCAATCTGGATCGGGGAAAACATATTCTCAAATTTCATAGTTTTTTCTCTCCTTTTCTTTTGGTTTTCGTTTCATCACATGGTTGACATTTTAAATGAAAAAAAATTGAACTGTTATTTTCTTTTGCTCCTCCTCGCATCATGTACAAAATACACATATTCTTTTCCATTTCCAATTCTTTTTTGACTGAATCGATTATAATATAGGCATTTCAAAAAAACCAATTACTAAAATCCGCACATATCATAGATAAATTTTATCTCCATAGACAAAAAAACGTCATTTTTCGCATCTGTCTTTCTTCCCCGCGACTTCTCCTGTCATACATAGAAAAGCAGAATGGATTTATAAAAAAATATTAAGTTTAGACAATGAAAAAAAAGCGCTTTAAAGCAACTTTCCCTTAAAAAAACATTCCAAATAAAATCTCAAAAAAATAAGAAAGCTGAAATCCTGTGTAATACATAAAGATTTCAGCGTTCTTTTTTTCTTATGAAGATGCCCAGAAAGACTGCTCCCTTTTCGATTTTCAGCAAAAAAAATACATCTATCCAAGGCATCCGCCTTGGATAAGATGTATTTCTCAAACTTTATGTACTTTTTTCCATATCCGGGTTTAACTGACCAACGGCAGTACAAAGCTCATCCAGAGCCAGCTGACCGGCATAATCAAAATCATGGACGGGATCATCTCCGCCACCGGAAACAGCTTCAGCCGCACCATGCGGAACCCGGTCGCCAGCATGATACAGCCGCCGCAGGCCTTAAAATCCGCGATCATTTCCGGCGAGCAAAGAGGATAAATAATCCCGGCGCAGAAAAACAGCACCAGAAACAGCGCCATCTGGGGCACAGCGATCACAGAGACCACCAAACCCAGGCTGCACGCAAAGATCGCTGCCGTAAAAAGATCCAGCACTGATTTTGCCATCAGGATACTGTGATCCCCGGTCATACCGGAAATAATGGAGCCGTAGATCCCTGTACCGGATGCACAAAAAAGTACGATTACCGTCAGAATGGTCTCCATTTCCTCCGGCGAAACTTTTCTGCTGGAGCCCATAATGCCAAATACCGCCTTCTGCATCCCGCCTGCCGCCTTATGAATCCCTTGATCCAGACGGCAAAAATGGCCCAGCACCGTTCCCAGAATCATGGAAAGCACCACCGCCGGCATATTCTGCATCAATATAATAGTTGTAACGCCCATGGCCATAGAGCAGACAGCAAATACCATCTGCAGCTTTTCCTGAAATTCCTGATTTATTTTTTTCCCTAAAACACAGCCCAGAAGGCCGCCCAGCATAACGGCTCCTCCATTTATCAATACTCCAACAGGCATAAAAAAACTCCTTTTTCTTTTAGACTGTATGGCCAGTTTGGCCAAGATTGGAAAACAGGCCAAACTGGCCTGTTTTGTCCGAAAACTTTCAGAATCGTCAAAAAAGAAAAAGGAATGTCTTCTCCTATGGGAGATATCTCCCTGCTGTCCGCAGGCTTTTACTGTCAAAATGCAATGATGCCTATATTATATAAAAACAAAGGAATGCTTGTCAATAGAAAACAGATGGCTGCCCTTTCTGAAAGCTTTCCCCCTTTCCTTGCTGCGTTCTTCCTTCCTTTTCCATTACACCGAATATTTCCGTATGGTTTTTTATGTTTTTCTTGACTTTTGGCAAGCACTTATTGTACGATGGAGACAAAGAAAAAAATGCAGCTGTCAAAATTCTATTGGGGTGTTTCGCCCCAATACCGCTTATGCTTCATAAGCGTTTGGGACGGGAAACCTGGTCATTGCGCACCAGGTTTTTTTGTTGCAGAAAACGGCAGCCGCAGACAAATAGAAAGGAGCTTATCATGGAAAGAACAGTCGCTACACTGAAAGAAAGAATCCGCGCCGGCAGCGCGAAAATCCCTGCGGAAAAAGTCATCCGCGGCGGGATGCTGGTCAATGTCATGTCCAGCGAGATCTACCCGGCAGATATCGCCGTGTATAAGGATATGATCGCCGCTGTAGGCGATGTGGAGCCTTACATCGGCCCCGATACCGAAATCATCGACGCCACAGGCAAATATCTGGTACCCGGCCTCATTGACGGCCATATCCACAGCGAATGCAGCAAGCTGAGCATCACCAGCTACGCCAAAGCCGTTGTGCCCCACGGCACCACCAGCATGATCTCCGGTCTGGACGAGTATATTTCCGTATCCAATCTGGACGGTCTGCGGGAGATCCTGGACGAAGTAAAACAGAGCCCTCTGAAAGTATTCTGGGGCGCTCCCTACAAAACGCCCTACACCGTTCCCCAGTCCACCGTATCCTTCAACTTTACCAAGGATGTACACGAAACCGTACAGAAATGGCCCGAATGCTTCGGCGTATGGGAAACCGTAACGGAATTTGTGCAGGAGGAGGACGAGGATACGCTGGGCGCTATTGCGGAGGCCTACAAAAATAATCTGCCTGTATTCGGCTGCGCGCCTATGGCAAGAGGCACCAAGCTCAACGGCTATCTGTGCAGCGGCGTTCGTCTGGATCATGAAAGCTATGACCATGAGGAAGTTGTGGAAAAAATGCGCAAAGGCATGCATATGCTCATCCGGGAATCCTGCGTCACACATTTCCTGGCGGAAAATATCCGCGCCGTTACAGAAGTAAATCCCGCTTTTGCCCGCCGCGTCAGCTTCTGTACCGATGACGTCATCGCTTCTGATATCCTGAAAGACGGCCACCTGGACCATGTAGTGCGTCTGGCTATCGAAGCCGGCGTAGAGCCTATGACCGCTATCCAGATGGCTACCATCAACAGCGCGGAAGCCTACCGCATCGACCATCTGGTAGGTTCCATCTGCCCTGGACGTATCGCCGACATCCTGTTCGTGGACAATCTGGAAAAATTCATCGTATCCAAGGTCATGACCAACGGTCAGATGGTAGCGGAGAACTACCATATCTCCTATGAACTGAAAGCGCCGGAAAGAAGTCCCATTTTCAAAGGCCAGCTGAAATGCGCAAAAACCACAAAGGAAGATTTTGAGTACAAAGTACCTATCCAGAACGGCACGGCAAAGGTGCTGTCCATGGATGTAAAAGGCCCCTTCGTCCGCAAGAGAAGAGACGTAGAACTGAAGGTAGTCAACGGCGTGATCCAGCCTGATACCCAACAGGACGCCATCATGGTCTCTGTTCTGGAACGCTTCGGCAGAAACGGCAACAAGTCTCTGGCCTTCTGCTCCGGCTGGAAGCTGAAGAACGGCGCCATGGCATCCACCTGCGCTCCTGACGACAACAATCTGGTTGTTATGGGTTCCAGCGCGGAGGATATGTCCATTGCCGCCAACTATCTGATCGAGCAGGGCGGCGGACAGGTCGTTGTGGAAAACGGCAAGGTCATTGAGTTCCTGCCTCTGCCTGTAGGCGGCATCGTCAGTGACGAGGAACCGGAAGTGGTAGCGGAAATGGAAAAGAAGATCGACGCTGCCGCAAGAAAGATCGGCTCCGACCTGCCCAACCCCATGATGTATATGTTCTTCCTGCCCATCACCGCTATCCCCGACTACGCGCTGACAGACGCCGGCCCCGTAGACTACTGCGCCCTGACCACTTATGATCCTGTTCTGGAACTGACGGAAGCATAAAAAGGAGGCTCTTATGAACAAAGAAGAATTAAGAAAACTGATTCTGACCGGAAAAGGCGCCATAGAAGCGGACCTGGTCATCAAAAACTGTAAAGTCGTCAATGTATTCACCGGTCAGATCGAAGAAGGCGATATTGCCGTTTCCGGAAATCAGATCGCCGGCATCGGCCAATACAGCGGCAAAACAGAAGTCGACGCCGGCGGCAGATACGCCGTTCCCGGCTTTATCGACAGCCATATCCACATCGAGTCCTCCTACCTTCGTCCCGAGGAGCTGGGACGTCTGCTGGTGCCCCACGGCGGCTGCACCATTATCGCCGATCCCCATGAAATCGTCAACGTCATGGGTATCAAAGGTCTGGACTATATGATGGAAGCGGCGGAAAACACCAAAATGGATGTAAAATACATGCTGCCCTCCTGCGTGCCCGCCACTCCCTTTGAGCACGCCGGTCTGGTGCTGGGCGCCGATAAAATGGAAGAGCCTATCCAGCGGGAAAACATCCTGGGTCTGGGGGAATTCATGAACTTCCCCGGCGTAGTCAACACCGATGAGGATACGCTGGACAAGCTGATGACAGCCAAAAACGCCGGGAAGCTCATTGACGGCCATTCTCCCGGTCTGTCCGGCAAGGATCTGACGGCTTATGCCTGCGCCAGAGTCCAGGGGGACCACGAATGCAGCACTGTAGAGGATATGCAGGCACGTCTGGCCCTGGGGATGTATGTGCTGCTGCGGGAAGGCTCCGCCTGCCATGATCTGCGCAGACTCATCAAGGGCGTGACGCCGGAAAACAGCCGCCGCTGTCTGCTGTGCTCTGATGACAGACAGCCTAAGACCATTCTGTCCGAAGGCCACCTGGACAACCATCTGCGCATCTGCGTGGAGGAAGGCATTGACGCCATTACCGCCATCCGTATGGCTACCCTCAACGCGGCGGAATGCTTCCGACTCTATGACAGAGGCGCCATTGCCCCCGGCTATCGTGCCGACATCGTCCTGCTGGACAATCTGGAGCAGTTCCACGTCCACAAAGTATGGATTCAGGGCGAGCTGACAGCAGAAGAAGGGAAATACCTGCCGGCTTATGACGTAAAAGATATTTCCGAAGTCATGAACAGCATCCACCTGAAGGATTTTTCTGCGGACAAATTCAAAATGCATCTGAAATCCAACCATGTCCATGTCATCACCATCCAGCCCGGCGGCGTTGTAACGAAAAAAGAAACGGCGCATATCACTGTGAAAGATGGGGAATTCGTTTTCTCCCCGGAACAGTATATCGTAAAGGTTGCCGTTGTGGAACGCCACCAGATGACCGGCAACGTTGCCTGCGGGTTCCTGAAAGGCTACGGCATCCAGGAGGGCGCAGTTGCCCTCTCCATTGCCCATGACTCCCATAACATCATTGTCACCGGCGTCAGCGACGAGGATATGGCTTTTGCCGTGAAAAAGCTGGAAGAGCAGAACGGCGGCATCGTACTGGTGAAAAACGGTCAGGTCATTGAAAGCATGCCTATGCCCATTGCCGGCATCATGAGTGACCGGAGCGGCGAATGGGTAAAACAGAAGCTCATCGACATCCACGAAAAGGCATACAGCGTTTTAGGCGTAGCAAGGGATGTAGAGCCTGTCATGACCCTCTGCTTCATGTCCCTGGCGGTGATCCCCGAAATCAAGCTGACAGATATGGGGCTGTTTGATGTAGGAAGTTTCTCCTTTATCCCTGTGGAATGTGAGGCATAAAAAACAGCCCATTTTCAGGACATTTTCTAAAAAAATAAAAAGCTCTGAAATCCTTACCACAAAGGATTTCAGAGCTTTTCTTTTAGCAAAAACTATTTTTTTACAAAGACAGTCATCGCAGATTCCCCTTTTTCCAACGTTTTCTTCAGGGGAACCTGCCGTTTTAATTCCGCTTCGTTCCCCGTCAGCCGCAGATCCGTTCCAGCAGGCGGTATCTCTGTTCCGCCGCCGTCTGGATGCTGGCAATGTCTTCCTCCGTCAGATTTTTGAATTTCCCGATCCCCTTGACGAACTCCGTCATGGGCATAGGGTTTTTATTTTCATAATTCAAATGATAGCCCTCTCCGTCCATTTCCCACAAGGGGAAGAGATTGGACTGGACGGCCTTTCTGGCCATGGCAATGGCCTGCTCCGGCGGATAGACCCAGCCCGTGGGACAGGGGGAGAATACATGCAGATAGGCAAAGCCCTTTTTGCTGGCCGCAAGCCCCTTCTGCACCTTTGCCACAAAATCCGCCATATGGGAAGGCGAAGCCGTGGCGCAGTATTCCACATTATGCATGGAAATAATCAGAGGCAAGTATTTCTGCTGCTGCTGCTTGCCGTTGATGACAGAGCCGATGGGTGTGGTGGAGGTACGGGAACCCTTTGTGGTAGTGGAACTGCGCTGATAGCCCGTATTCATATAACCCTCGTTGTCATAGCAGATATAGAGCATTTTTTCGTTCCGCTCCGCCGCCGCCGACAAGCTCTGGAAACCGCAGTCCGCCGTGGCCCCGTCCCCGGCCAGAGCGATGATGTTCACATCCGGCCGACCCTTTCTCTGATACATCTGGCTCAGGCCCGTCAGAAAGGATGCCGTATTGTCCAAAAGAGGGATATGCACCGGGATTTGCAGGCCGTTGGCGTAGTTCCAGCCGACCACCCCGGCCCCGGCCATGCATCCGGGCGGGATGCCGATGATGGTATTTTCTCCCGCAACTTTCAAAACAGTCCTTAAGATCAGCTCACCGCCGCAGCCCTGGCAGGCGGACATGCCGGGCGTCACCAGATCCTTTGCCTCCCGCAAAACATCTATATAACTCATCCGCAAAACCTCCTCATTCATTCATAAACCATTTTGTGGCCTTTTCTCCCGGCGCGTCTTTGACCGCCTCCAACAGTTCTATGGTCTCCAGCAGATTCCGCAAAGAAATATCCGCGCCGCCCAAGCCGCCGATGGCGGAAAAATGGGCATATTTTTCGTCTACATCCGCCAATGCCGCTTTGACTTCCATATGCATAGGCCCCTGACTCCAGCCGAAGCAAACGGAACGATCTACTACAGCAAAGGCTTTTTTGCCCTCTAGCAGCTTCGCGATACGTTTCGCTGGGAAGGGACGGATAAATCTTAATTTTATCAGACCTGCTTTGATGCCCTTTTCTCTGGCCATATCCACCGCGTCCATACCGGTGCCAGTCATGCCGCCGATGGTCACCAGCACCACCTCCGCGTCCTCGGCCCGATAGGAAGAAACGGCGCCGCCGTAGCTGCGGCCGAATTTCTCGCCAAACTCCCGGTCTATTTCCTCAATGACCTCCAGCGCCTTTTCCATGGCGTCCAGATGGTTCTTTCTGTATTTCATCAGCAGAGGCCCCGGCGTCAAGGGGTCCAGGGCAAAGGGTTTTTCCGGGTCCAGCACACAATGAGAAAACGAAGGCGCCGGCAAAAATTCGTCTACTTCTTTCTGTTCCGGCACATCCACGCCTTCCGTCAGGTGGGAGCTGTAAAATCCGTCGTAGCAGACATTGACGGGGATCAGCACCTCCGGGTGCTCCGCCAGCTTATATCCCTGGATGATCATATCCATGATTTCCTGGTTGCTGTCGCAGAATACCTGTATCCAGCCCGCGTCCCGGACGGAAATAGCGTCCTGCTGCCCGCTCCATACGGTTTCCGGCGAGGTCATTTCTCTGGTCGCCAGCGCCATGACCATAGGCATACGCAGGGTAGACATACGGAAATAAGGCTCATACATCAATGCCAGCCCCTGGGCAGAGGTAGCCGTAAAGACTCTGCCGCCGCCGGCGGCCGCCCCCTGGACCACGCTCATGGCGGAATGCTCCGATTCCACCTGCACCATATTGGCATCCAGCTCTCCGTTATGTACCTTTGCCGCCAGCCCTTCCACTACGGAGGACTGGGGTGTGATGGGATAAGCGGCGATCAGATCGGGACGACAGAGGGCCGCCGCCTCCGTCGCTGTATAGTTACCGGTCAATACCATGATTTTCCCCATTATTCCCTGCCTCCTTCCGGAACCATGTCAATGGCTTTTTTCGGGCATTCCTCCGCGCAGATGCCGCAGCCTTTACAGTAATCATATGTAATATAATATTTCTTCTCCTCGGTGCCCCGGACAGCGTTTACGGGGCAATAGGCCAGACACATGCCGCACTCGATACATTTTTCCTTATCCATCACCGGACGGAACACCCGCCAGCTGGCCGTATCCAGCACATAGATGCCCTCATCCCCGATGGGTGTGATATGGTTACGTTCTGTCATGATATCCCTCCTTATCCTTTTACCACGCGAACTTCTTGCGCGGCACGAAGGGCCGCCATTTTATTCCTTTCCCCAAAGGTCTTAGCGATTTCTTCAAAGAGGATCTCCTGATCCACCAGGCCCGTCACCTGAGCAAAGGCCCCCAGCATCGCCGTATTGGGGATATTTCTGCCAAACAATTCCTCGGAAATGCCGGAGGCGTCCACCACAGCCACAACGCCGGCGTTCTGGGGCACCGCCAGCTCCTCCATGGTCCTACGGGAATTGATGACGATAATACCGCCATCCTTCAGACCCGCGTAGGTCTGGGGCAGGCTCACCAGGGAATCATCCATGATTACCAGAATATCCGGCTCATAGATCTGTGTCTTTCGCCGGATGGGCTGTTCCGAAAGCCGAAGGTACCCAAAAACGGGGGAGCCTTTCCGCTCCACGCCGAAAAATGGAATAAACTGGCCGCATTTTCCGCCGGCTACCGCCGCCTTCACCACCAGCTGGGAGGCTTTGACAACGCCCTGTCCGCCGCGGCCATGCAAACGAATTTCTTTCATATGCTCACTGCTCCTTTCCTTCCTGCCGGAAAAAGGCATCTTTTCCCAGCGGATGCTCCATAAATAACGCAGGGTCCATTTCCTTTAAATCCTCCGCAATAAGAGGACGAAATTCCATTTTCCCAAGAATATCCTTCTCCACATCTATGCCGGGTGCGTATTCCGTCAGCATCAGTCCCCGCTCCGTCAATAGGAATACGGCCCGTTCCGTAATGACCATAACCTTCTGTTTTCTTTTTTGGGCCATGGAGCCGCTGAAGGTAATCTGTTCCACCTGCTTTTTGAATTTCAGGACACTGCCATCCTCAACGATGTGCAGCCGTCCGTTTTCTATACGGATATCGCTTTTGCCCGCCGTAAAGGTCCCCGTAAAGATCACAAATGGCGTCTGCTGGGTAATGTCTATAAAGCCGCCGGGGCCCATGACCTTTCCATGGAACTTGGATACGTTCAGATTTCCCAATTCATCCATCTCCGCCAGCCCCAAAACCGCCATATCCAGTCCGCCGCCGTCATAGAGATTCAGAACATCGGCCATTTTATAAAACGCGTCGGGATTGACGCTGCCGCCCAGGGCCAGACCGCCCAGGGGCACGCCGCCCAGTACGCCGGATTCTATGGAAAGGGTAAACTCCGAGGAAATGCCTTCCTCCGCCGCCACCGCCGCCACCGCGTCCGGCATGCCGATGCCCAGATTGACCAGCGTATTCCTTTTCAGTTCCAGCGCCGCCCGTCTGCCGCAGATCTTTCTCTCCTGCAGCGCCATTTTTTCCACAGTTTCCAGCGGCACCCTGATTTCCCCTGTCAGCTCCGGCCGGTATAGGTCGCTGGTAAAGGTCTGGGGGTGGTTCTCCGGTTTCGCTACGACCACATAATCCACCATAAATCCGTGTATTTTCACGTCTCTGGGGTCCAAAGTCCCCCGCTTCACGACCTTTTCCACCTGCACGATCACTGTGCCGCCGCTGCTGTAGGCCGCCGCCGCGATCTCGAACTGGTCGCCGTGAATGGCCTCCCTGCTGAGGGTGATATTTCCGTCCTCATCGGCGTAGGTGCCGCGGATCACGCAGACATCCAGCGGCGCTGTGTCATAATACAGACATTCCTTCCCATGGATCTCCAGCAAAGAAACGATATCACCGCCTTTTTCCTTAGTCAGCTCGTTCCCTTTGGCGCCTTCTATTCTGGGGTCCACAAAGGTGCCCAGCCCCACATAGGTCATGAGGCCCGGACTGTGGCTGGTTACCGCCCGCAGCCAATCTGTAATGGTTCCCAGAGGCAGCATATACAGGAAAAATTTATTTTCTGCCGCCATTTTCGCGATTTCCGGCTCCAGTCCAAAGTGGGAGCAGATGACGCATTTCAAAAGGCCCTCTGCCGCCAGACGGTTGACGCCTCTCTCTCCTTTGTCGCCAATGCTGACGCCTTTGATCAGTGTCAAATCTCTGGGATGGCCCGTCATGTCATAATTTTTCCGGATGGCCTTCAGAATTTCCTCCGAACAGCCAAAGCCCAGAAAGCCGCCGACAGCGATTCTGGCGCCGTCCGGTATTTTTTTCACAGCCTCTTCCGCAGATAGGAACCCCCGCATATATCCTCACCTTCATTTCTTTATATGAACTTAAATTTATTATAGAGAACTCTAAATTTATTATATGGATTCCACCCACTCATGTAAATAGATAAAATGCACAATTTCCTTCTTGCGTCTCCCACAAAAAAAGAACAGGCCGCGGTATGGGCCATGCCCTTCCGCTTCCTGTTCCTTCTTCTGCCGACCGCTTTGCTCCGAACCGGCGGTCTTATCTCTTCATATAGGACAGACAGTCTGTACACTGATCTTTAGTAGGGTTCGCCTCATGTGTGCCTACCTCGATAGACGCCAGGGTACAGTAATTCTTGGTGTTGTGGTGGTGTTTGCAGTTGTCCACAGTACATTTGATGCATTCATTACATTTTTCCATGTTCATTTCCTCCTTCATTCTCTGTCTTGCGGAATTAGTATGTCCTTTTTTCCGAAAAAACATGAGCCTATATTCTTTTTTCTTCACAAAAAATATGGTAGGATATTTTTTGAAAGGATGTGTTTCCTCATGGCCGAAAAAAAGACCGGGACAAAAAGTACGGCTAAAAAAACGCCTGCGGGCAAAAAACTCTCCGTCACGCTGGATGTGGAAACCATGGCAATGCTGACGGAATATTTAACAGAATATGGATACAGCAAGGATGAGTTCGTGAAAAAAGCCATTCTGGAAAAAATCAGCCGGGATAAAATCAGCAGCATGATCGACTCCATGATTACCAGATAACACGGGCATCTTGATTCAAAAATTTTCCATCAAAATAAACCGCGGAAGTACAAGGCCCTGCCTGTATTTCCGCGGTTTTTTCTCTGCCTATATATTTCTCACCGTACAAAAACAAGGCGTGGGTTTCCACACGCCTTGTCCGTTTTATGTACTTTTCTTAGAATTTCTTTCTTGTCAGGAAATCAGGAATCTTGATCTCAGACTCAAAATCATCCAGCTCCGCGAATCTTCTTGCGGGACGGCTTTCCTCTTCGGTTTCTTCCGTTTCAGCCGCTTCCTCGGAAACAACGGGCTTTTCTTCTTCCTTGCGCACCATGGTCCGTCTGGGCATTTCAGGCACCGCAGGGATATCGTCCTCCAGGCCGGTAGCGATAACAGTAACCACAACCTCATCCTGCAGCTCTTCGTTGATGGTGGTACCAAAGATGATTTCTGCTTCGGGATCGATGGATTCTCTGATCAGATCCGCAGCTTCCTCTGTTTCCATAAGACCCAGGTTCATATCGCCGCTGAAATTGATCAGTACGCTTCTTGCGCCTTCGATGGTTGTCTCCAGCAGAGGGCTCTGGATCGCCATTTTTGCAGCGATTTCCGCCTTGTTTTCGCCGGAAGCACGGCCAATGCCCATGTGGGCAACGCCCTTGTCCGCCATAACCGTACGTACATCGGCAAAGTCCAAATTGATGACACCGGGCTTGGAAATCAGATCCGCAATGCCCTGTACGCCCTGTCTGAGGATCTCATCGGCCTTTTTGAAGGCTTCTGTCAAAGTTGTCTTTTTGTCGATGATGCTCAGCAGTCTCTGGTTAGGAATAATAACCAGTGTATCTACGTTTTTCTTCAGTTCCGCAATGCCTTTTTCGGCGTTGCTCATTCTCTTTTTGCCTTCAAAATTGAAGGGCTTTGTTACGACACCTACCGTCAGGATGCCCAGTTCCTTGGAAATCGCCGCGATCTTGGGTGCCGCGCCGGTACCTGTGCCGCCGCCCATGCCGGCTGTAATAAATACCATATCGGAACCTCTCAGTGCCTGGGCGATCTCGTCCTGTGTTTCGTCTACGGATTTTTCACCGATCTCAGGATTGCCGCCGGCACCAAGGCCTTTTGTCAGTTTCTCACCAATCTGAATCTTTGTATCGGATTTGGACTTTGCCAGTGCCTGTCCATCTGTATTAATGGAAATAAAATCCACGCCGTCCAAACCATCATCAATCATACGGTCCACAGCATTGTTTCCGCCGCCGCCTACACCGATTACTTTTATCTGCGCCATATTGCTCATTGGGATATCAAATTCGAGCAAAAAAATCCCCTCCTACCAAAATCCATAATATAAAGTAATTATACATGAAAAAAATATGAAATGCCATAGAAAATCCGAATTATTCATATTTTTTTTCGTATTTTTTAACTTTCATTCGACCTTCATTTTTTATTCCTTACCTATCATATCCCCTTTTTTGTTTTTATTCAACCATAATCTTCTCATTTGACTAAAATTCTGGAAAATCCTTGTGCCAAACACCAGGATAGCCGCGATGGAAAAGTCGATGCTCAGCCGATTTCCCAGCCAGATCAGCCCCATGGCGATCACACAGTTGCCAAAAAAACCCGTTACAAAAATAGGCAGCTGGAATTTCTCCTCCCACACTGCCCGGGCGCCGCCCAGCACAGAATCCAGGCAGGCCAGGATACCGATGGCCACATAGGCCGAATATCCATAAGGCAGGACGATGCCGCTGGCAACGCCGATGCCGATTCCCAAAATCAATCCAATAAAGGGCAGTATCATGAAGCGTCCTCTCCTTCCGTCTGCCAAAGCACCGTCTGCTTGTAGGCCGGGACTGTCACATCTGTTCCCGCCTTAATGGTGATCTCGATGCCCCACAAAGAAAGATCATCTACGATCCCATCGGGAAAACGCAGGGCCGATTCCAGCACCGTACTGTCTCCCAGGGCCCGGATCTCAAAAGGAGCCGCCAGCCGCACGCCATTGACTGTAATCACCGTGCCGGCGCAGGTAATGCCGCTTTGGGCCACTACTCTCTGGCCATTGACGCTGACTGCCTTAGCGCCCGCTACATTCAGCTCATTGACTACCTGCAGAATATCCTCCGCATGGACCAAATAGGCGTTTCTGTCACCGCCGGCATTCAGGCTGCTGTCCCGCATGGTTACGGTAATACCTTCTCCTGTCATTTCCGTCAATCCTGCAAATTCCCGCAGCAGCGCGTTTTCCTTTTCCAGACTTTCCACCGCCGTGGTGGTCATGCCTTCTTCCTCATATTCCTTTATGACAGTTTCCTGCTC